>CAYZST010000008.1:0-115917 GCA_964480765.1 uncultured Arcobacter sp.
AATATTACAAATTGAAATATTATGAAGTAAAGATTTCTAAAAGCATTTGTTTTAACTCTTTTTTCATCTGTTCATTTAGGTTTTTTTTATTTGAATAGATATAAAAAGGCACAGTATTCAACATAGATTGCTTTAATCTTTTTCTTAGTGTAGAAATCTCATCAATATTAATTAACTCTTCTCCGTCATAGAGTGAAAAATCTTTTTCAATACCAATTTTAAAGGATACTATTTGATATGTGAAAAAGGTATTTTCATCTTCCCATTTAAGAATAAACTTATCAAGACTCTCTTGCAGTTTTATTAATCTATTTTTAGTAATATGTCCAAAGCTCTCTCTAAATTGATATCTTTGAATAATAGTAAAACCTAATACTTTATAAAATTCATTGAGATTTTTCCATGGACTTCTAAAAAATCTTTTTCCAAATAGAACCTCTTCAAAGCAGTACTTATATTTTTTATCCTCTTTTGTAAGATTATCTTTTCTTTTAATTTGAAAATATTTATTTTTAAAAAGTGTTATTAGCCAATTTTCATCAAGTTGAGAAATAATATCTAATCTTTTGTCTAACTCCTCTTCTTTATCAAATTTCCAAAGCATTGATATGGAGTCTGTAATTTTATAACTATCTTTTTTTTCATGAAAATATTTATTTGAGAGATAGTGAACAACATTTTCTAAAAGAGCATCTGTTTTAGCTATGCCATGATTATAGATTACTTTTTTATAAAGGTTAAATCTCATCTCAAGCATATGTTCTATATCAATTAAGCTCATATCAAAATAGCTTAGATAAAAACTATTCTCTTTTTTTACAAAGACTGCTTGTTTTGTAATTCTAATATGATCATTAGCTCCTGTTATATAGCCACTTGCAAGCATATCTCTGTTAATATAATCAAGTCTATCCGCATCAACTGTACTATCGATTATTTTATGTAAAGTAGAAAAATCAAAGCCTTTATAATTTTCATTTTCTAAAATTTTAAGTGCTAATACTTTAATAAGTTTTATTAGCTCTTTTTCATTATCATCTTTTATAAAATCAAATATTTCACATTCAAAAAGAATTATTAATAATTGTTTTCCAATTGCTTCATGAAGTACTTCTTGATTATTTCTTGTTATATTTTCATAAATTGACAAAAACTCTATCTCTTTTGGTGAGTTAGTCTTTTTCTCTTTTGTCTTGTTATATACTTTTTCAAGAGCATATTCAACTTGATGAGAAAAAGGAAGATGTCCCACATCGTGAAGTAGAGCAACTACTCTTATTGTCTGCAAAATAATAGTATATAAAGCTCTATGTTTTTTATTTTTAACAGGAATTGTAAATTGATATAAGGCTTTATTATCAAAATACTCTAAATCATCAAGATTTATATTAAGTTCTTCCTCTTTTATTATAGATTTAGTTGTGTTTTTTAAATCTTCCAAAAAAGAGTTTTTTGTCTCTTTATTGGCATTTAAAAGTGCATTTTTAAAAATATATGAACTTAAATGCATAGTTCCTAAAGAGTGAATAAATCTTTTAGTGGTAATTGATGGATATGAAAAATATGCAAGTGCATTTTGTGTGATAAATTGCAATCTACTCAAAATCTTTGTTTGAAGAATTGTATCTTCTAACTTTGTATATTGAATATGATTGTAAATTGTATCATTAACAAGTCTATTTTGTATTGTATTTCCTTTCAAATATTCTTTCTGTAAATTCTGCAAACTTACCACGAACTGCTTTTTCAAGTTCAATTGCAAACATATTTATTTCTGGATGTTTCTCTCTTGTTTGCTTTAAAAGAGTAGTAAGCCCATTATTATATTTATTTAAATATAAGTTATCAATTTGTCTATTTGAACCAATCACAATTGCCATACAAGAGGCATCTAGTCTACTTAGAATTAGTTGTGTTGTTTTTTCAGAACTATTTTGCCACTCATCCATAATAACTATAGCACTTGATAGAGTTCTACCTCTTGCTTCCCCTGGCCAAAGTGTTTCAATACAATATTTTGAAGTAAGTTCGGCAATTTTTGATTCAATGGATTCTTTATTCTCTTTATTTTCATTCTTTTTTAGATGTTTTTTAGCAATAAATTCTAAAGTATCACTTAATGCCATATTGTAGATTCTAAATTTCTCTTCATTTCCAGATAAATAACCTACATCAGCCCCTTTATCAAGAGATTCAATAGAGTTTCTTACATAAACAATTTTATCATAATGTCCTAAATCAATTAGTCTCATAGCACTAACTATTGACATTAAGGTTTTTCCAGAACCAGCTTTTGCATCAATTACTAGAAGTTCAAACATATCTGAGAGAATTGCTTTCATAAAAAGTTTCTGTTTTAAGTTCACAGGTTTAACTTGTAAAGCTTTGAAATCAGACTCATTTAAAATATCTACTTTTCCATTTATAATTATTGCATACTCTGAATTCCCATCTTCACTTTCAAAAGCATAGCAGAAGTTTTCATTTAAATGTTCCTCATCATACTTCTTAATATCAGCTCCATGCAAAGAGTTAAAAAGAGATGAATCAATTTGTAGATGTTTTAAAAACTCAAATTTTGGAACAGTAGATTTATCATCACGTAAAGTTTCAGATTTTATCCCTTTAAATAGAGCAAAGGTTCTTGCATATACATCAAGAGATAAGAAAACAATTTGAAACCCTTTATAATACTCTTGTGCAATAACAGCAACTTCAATTATTCTTTTGTCATTACTTTCACTTAAATGAGTCTGTTCAATTTCTGATTCATATTTATCTTTTGAGATAATATGAAGACTCATCTCTTCATTAAAAAGTTTTACAACTTTAAAGCCTGATTTATAATCAACTTCTTTTATTTTCATATTAGCTAGTAAACGTGCAAACTCTCTTGAATAATAGCCTAATTCATTTGTCAGTTTTTTCTTATCCTCTAATTCTAATAAAACTGTTTCAGGAATTACTATATTATTAGTACTATTATCTGATATTCTATTTAGATTTTTTACGTTTTGTAGAATAATATTTGTATCTAATACATATACTTTATCTTTCATAATGAAATTATAGCATGAAAAAATAACAATTTAATTACTAAGTGATAATTATTTTTTTATGAAGTAATGCAAATTTTCAATTGATGCCTTAAAATTATAGAGTTATTATGTAAAAATTTAAGATTATTTATTTTATTTTTATTTTAATTAATTCTTTTTTTGAAGAAACTTATTTCAAGGGCTAACATAAAAAATGGTTTTAAAATTCAATTATAGAATCTTTGTTTATGTTATAATTCACAAAAAGATAAAGTAAATATGTATTATTTTTATAAAGAAACAATGTATGAAATTTCAAAGATACTAAAAGTAGCTTTTCAAAAATCAAAAAGTGTAAATTTTACAGTTTTAAATCCTGATTTATTTAGAGAGAATTATTCTGGCACAGAAGTTGAATTTAAAGGTATTAAATATATTCATAGACCCTTTAGAGCTTGGGTTGATTTGGCAAATAGATTGTCATGTAGGGTTTTAACACCAAGATTAGTAGATGAACATTTAATTAAGTTTACTTTTGAAAAAATAGATTTAAATGAATCTTTCCATAGTAAAGATATAAGTAAAGAGGAAAAATATGGCGAAGATTCAATTTTTTCATTAATAAATAAAAACGAAGAGCCTGAAATAATGCTTACATATTTAGAGGCGTTAAAGAGTGTAAGTTTAAAAAAAAGAAAGAGAGTCTTGAATTTAGGAGTTAATTCTGGTGAAGAGTTTGAACTTATTAAAAACTATTGTGAAGAGTTTGATAACTTAGAGTTAATTGGAATAGATTATTGTCAATCAGCTATTAGTTATGCAAGAAAAAGATTTGAAGATTATAAAAATATAGAGTTTTATGTTCATGATATAAATGATTTAGACTCTTTAAATTTAAAAGAGTTTGATTTAATTATTTCAATTGGAACTTTGCAAAGCTCTAATTTAGAGTTTAATAAGCTTTTTATGCATATTGTTCAGAATTATTTAAAAAAGGATGGTTCTATGATACTTGGCTTTCCAAATTGCAGATGGCATGGGGGTGAGATTATCTATGGTGCAAGGGCAAGAAATTATAGTTTTTCAGAGATGTCTGTTCTTTTTAAAGATGTTGTTTTTTGTAAAAAATATCTCCAACAAAAAAAGTTTAGAGTAACTCTTACTGGAAAAAACTATATTTTTTTAACGGCTACTTCAATAAGAAAAAATCAATAATCAATTACTTTTTTTATACTTTTACTTAATTTATAGCTTAATTTAATCAGATTTTAATTAAAAAAGAATAATCTTCTAAGTGATTATTTTATGTGGTGGTATTTATGAGAAACAAACTTTTACTAATATTTATTATTTTTAACTTCCTTTTGAATTCTATAAGCTTTGCAGAGATTAAAAACTATAATAAAAATAGTGAGGTAAAAAGCTTTATAGAAGAGTTAATAGAAGAGGAAAATTTTAATAAAAAGGAGTTAATTAATCTATTTTCAATGGTTATAATTCAAGAGTCTGCATTAAAATTTTATAATAGAACTAAAAAAAAAGATTTTGAATCAGATGAAAAAAGAGGAAGTTGGGATAGATATTTAGACAAGATTCTTACTAAAAAGAGAATTGATTTAGGTGTGGAGTTTATTAAAGAAAATGAATCCTTTTTAATAAAAGCTTATAAAAAGTATGGTGTAGCAGCCCATTATATTACGGCAATTATAGGAATAGAGAGCTTTTATGGAAAGTTTAAAGGAAATTATTCTACTTTTGATACCTTAGCAACACTAGCATTTGAAAAGAATAGAAGGAATAATTTTTTTAGAAATGAATTAAAAGAGTTTTTAATACTTTCAAAATTGAATAATCAAAATCCAAAAAGTTTTAAAGGCTCTTTTGCAGGGGCAATGGGTTTAGCTCAGTTTATTCCTAGTAGTATAAATAAATTAGCTATTGATTTCAATAAAAATGGAAAAAAAGATTTAAATGAAGTAGAAGATTCAATAGGAAGTATTGCTTTTTATTTAAAAAAGTCTGGATGGCAAAAAGGACAAGCAGTAGCAAAAAGAGTTATTTATAAAGGAGAAAGATTTAATAGTTTAAAAACAGGGTTTAGATATAAATATAAACCTTCAGCTTTAGAAGGTATCAAACCAAAAAATGGTAGATTTAATTATAATAAAAAAATACATCTAATTAAACTTGATAGAATTGCTCATGATGAGCTTTGGTATGGTATAGAAAATTTCTATGCAATAACAAGATATAATAAAAGTGATTACTATGCAATGGCAGTTTATCAATTGGCTCAAAAGATAAAAGATGAATATAAGAGACAAATAAAGTAAATATACACATATGCTACACATATTTTTGATATTATTTTAGATTATATTTCAATGTTAGGTATACTATGAATAATAAAAATGTTATGAATACGACTTTTGTATTTAGTGCTTTTTTAGTTGCTTGTATAGCAACACTTGGTTCACTATTTTTTAGTGAAGTTATGGAGTTTGTTCCATGTTCAATGTGTTGGTATCAAAGAATTTTTATGTATCCATTAGTTTTGATATTTTTAGTTAATTTATTGTATCCAGATGAGAAACTATTTAAATACTCAATGCCTTTAGTTTTAGTTGGCTTAATCTTTGCTATTTATCATAATCTTTTAATGTGGAAAATTATTCCAGAGTCTGCTGTTCCATGTAAACAAGGTATCCCATGCTCTACTGAGTATTTTAACTATTTTGGATTCATAAATATTCCTTTTCTTTCATTAACAGCATATGGATTAATTTTATTTTTATTGCTACTTAGTCAAAATAAAATAAAAAAATAAGGATTAAAATGAATAAAATTTATTTATTTTTTAGCTCGTTTTTTGTTGTTCTTTTTTTATCAGCATGTGGCGGTGAAGAAGCAACTACAATTGTTGAGGATGATGGTAGTTTTCAAAAGTTAAAAGAACAGAGTAATAAAAACTATAAACTTACTACAACAGATGGCAATAAGCTAAGTTTTAAAGTTGAAAGTGATATTTTAACAACAGATGATCCTATATTAAAAGGTAAATATGTTTTGTTTAACTTTTGGGCAACTTGGTGTGCTCCTTGTATAAAAGAGATGCCAATTTTAACACAAGTTCAAGCAAATAATGAAGATAAACTTCAAATTGTTGGTATCTTAATGGAAAAAAATAAAGATGCTAAAGAGTTAGCAGATTTTATGAATAAATTTAAAATGAACTTTCCAGTTACAGAAGGTGATGAAAATTATAGAATGGCAAAAGCTTTTGATGATGTAAAGATGTTCCCTGAATCATTCCTTTTTGGACCTGATGGTAAATTCCTTAAAAAATATGTTGGAGAAATTGAAGCAAAGGATGTTGAGTCTTTTCTTAAGTAATACAAAATGTAACTGCATTAAACAATAAGATTTAAAGAATTATAGCTATAGATAAACATCAAGTTTATTTTTGTATACTATAATTCTTAGTATTAACAAAAGGAAATCTTATGTCATTATCTCAATTTTTCTCAATAATTGAAAAATCAAACTATAATTTAATAGAGATTTATAAACAAGCTCCTGATGAGAGTTTAATACTTTTTGGAATTGTATTAGTTGTTATATTAACAATTTCATTTCTAATTCGAAGAAGCATTAAAATTTCAAGTGCAATTAAACTTGTTGAAAGATTATCCGAGTGTAATTCATATGATGAGTATAATGAAAAATTTTCTTCTTTAGTAGTTGAATTACCAAAAAGAGGTTTAAAAGTTGCAGATTTATTAAATACAAGTAAAGAGTATATTCTTCTAAGAACATCAAAATTTTTTGCAAATATGACAATAGAACAAAAGATAGAAAAATATTTAGAAACATCAAAAAATTATGAAAAATTAGCACAAGGTTCTAAAAAATATAATAATAGTGAGTTAACATCTTTCTATGAAACAAAAGCTAAAGAGCTTTTAGAGGTAAATCTATTTGAAGAAATAGCTTATTATTATCAAACAGTTCATTTATGTGAAAAGGAAGTTTCAAATGTAAATGCTGTTGTAAAATATGCAAATAGTTTAGAAAATCCTAATTTAATTTTAGAACCAATGATTGATACTTTTAATAAGTTTAGTTATGGATATAATATTGATTTATTTAGATTTATTGAAAAACTTAATGAAGATGAATCAAAACAAGTTTTTCTTAATTGTACTAAAAAGCTTCAAGAGTTATTTAAAGGAGAAGATGAGATATCGATTAATATCTTAGATTATCTGCTTCAAAAAGATGAAAAACAGAAGGTTTATGATTACATTATATCACTAAAATTAAGTGGATATTTACAACAATTACATGATTTATATTTTAACAAGAAAAATGATATAAATTTAGATTTAGCATTTATTGCTAATCAGACACCTATTAATCATGAGTATAAAAAATATTTAGATGAATCTCTAACTTCAAATTGGAGAGATTCAAAACATATTGAACTTATTTCAAAATCTGCTGGTGTTATTGAAGTTCTAGGGCATATGGAGTATAGAACTTTAATTCAAAGAATAGATAATATAAAAAATGAAGAAGAGAATAAGAAGATGATAGAAGAGGCTTTAACTATTGCAAAAAGGGCTGAAACTATTGCTTTAGAAGCTAAATCATTAAATAAAAAACCTATTGTTGTTCCAACAACTTCAATAGAGAGTAAAAAGTAGGGTTTGACATTGGATAATATAGTTATATTTTTTCTATTTATTGTTCTATCGGCTTTAGTTGTTCTTCTTTTTAGAAGAACAACTACTAATCATAAAGCAAGTGCTCTTAAGAAGGCAGAGTTAATAAAAATGTATGAGTATGAAATGCTTAAACTTATAGGTAAATATGAAAGTGATAAAGAGCTTTTATCACAAAAAAAGATTGAGTTTTTGAAAACAGCAAGTAATGAATTGCACAACAATATTTTCTTTGATGAATATGAAGCAAAGACAATTATTAAAAAACTTGCTTCAATGTAAAAGATAGGTTATTAAAGCCTATCTTAAAATTCAGCACTAGCTACCCAACTAGCTGGTTCTTCTAAAAATAATACAATCTCTTCTAATATTTTTTTGTGTTTTATCTCTTCATTTGCAATTTTAAGAAAAATCTCTTTTTCATTTTTGTCTTTTAATTTAGATGCTTCATAAATATAAAAATCATATGAATTTTCTTCTCTTGCAATAGCATCTTTATAAAAATTAATTTGTTCTATATCTAAATCAACTTCATTTTTTTGAGCTTTTAGTGTTTCAAAAATAGTTTTTGTGTCAGTAATTAAATTTAAATTATCTAATTTAACCTTCTCATCATTCATCATATTTTTAAAAACATGATAATGTTTAACCTCTTCATCTGCAAGCATAGTAAAGATTCTTTTTAGGCCTGGATTATTTGCTTTTTCAGCCATCTCTCTATAATATGTCTCTCCCTCTTTTTCTACTTTCATAGCATATTCATAAACATTCATGCTTTTTCCTTGTATAATACTTTTTTTCTATATAATATCAAATAGTTTTAAGTAAAGTCAAGCCAAGAATGACTATTCATATGCTATTGAAATGGGTGGTACTGATTCAAAAGATTTTTTTATTGAATGATTGATTGCATATTTATATTTATTTGATACCTGCACTGGTGAGGCAAATTGTAAATATTTTTCAGACCAATCTTTTGTTTTCTCTTTTTTATAAACAAAGGCAACTTTTTTACCCATTTGTAGAACTCTTTCATAAATTGTTCTAGCATAGTTATCTATATATGGAAACTCTTTTGAGTTGATTTTCTCACCCCATGCAAAAAATACAAACTTACCATTTGGTACAAAGTTTTGTGCATCAAAATACATAATATCTCTATCAAACTGTGTATTTTGTGATGAGTTATAAGTTTCAAGATCGGAATTAAATTTAGATAATAGTTGTGAAGCATCAATATTCTCTTCATTTAAATTAAATAGATTTTTAATTTCTACAATTTTCCCTTCATAATGAGGTGATAAGGCTTGTTTAAAAGTTGTAATATAATTCTCTTGCTTTAATTCGATAAATTCATCAAATTGGTCAAAATCTTGTTCGAGTAAGAATTTATTTGAATCATAACCAACAGGAGTTACTACTGGATTGTAAAGAAAAATTGTTCCTGCAATATTTTTTTTTCTATTTTTATTTGTTTTAATTTTTTCTTCTAACTCTTTTCTTGTAATTTGTTCATTCTCTTTATTAAAATATAAATAACTTGATGTTAAAAAAATCTCTTCATATTTTGTTTCTATGATTCCAAAGTATTGCATTAAAATTCCTTTTTAATTTATATTTGAAATATTATCAAAAACTTTGTAAAACTACTATATTTAGAATTTAAACTTAAATAGGACTAAAAATATCCTATTTATTTTTTTTGCATAAAACTATTTAAGAGTAACTTGTTATAGTTTTAATACATTAAGATTTTTGATGTAAGACTATACAAATGAATTGCAATGACAGTTAACAAAACATTTTTTCTTCTCCTTCGCTTTTGTTAACTTCATTGCATCTCTTTTTTTTATAACATTTATGATTCTTTAGATATAATATTCTTTTTTATTTATAGGAAATCTAATGAGATATAAAAATATGAGTTCTTTTATTGTTATGGATATTGTAAGAGAAGCTTTAAAGTATGAAGATACAATTCATTTTGAAATAGGACAACCCGATTTAAATCCAAGTTCAAAAGTTAAAGAAAGCATAAAAAAAGCTCTCAAGGAAAATAGGTTTTCTTATACGCAAAGTTTGGGTTTAAAAGAGCTTAGAAAAAAGATTGCTAAACACTATAAAAAAACATACGGTGTAGAAATTGATAAATCACAAATTTTACTTACCCCAGGAACTTCAGGTGCTTTTTTAGTTGCTTATACATTAACTCTAAAATCTAAAGAAAAACTTGGACTTAGTGATCCTTCTTATCCATGCTACAAAAATTTTGCTCAAATGTTTGATCTTAATCCAGTTTTTATGAATATTGATAAATCATGCAATTATCAATTAAATATTAAGCATTTAAAAGAAGTAGAAATTGATGCTTTACAAATTTCATCTCCATCAAATCCAATTGGTAATATTTATGAAAAAAAGAGTTTAAAAGAGTTAATAAACTATTGTGATAATAATGGTATTGCTTTTATTTCTGATGAACTGTATCATGGTTTAGTTTATGAAAAAGAGGCACATACGGCATTAGAGTTTAGTAAGAATGTTTTTGTTATAAATGGTTTTTCTAAATATTATTGTATGCCTGGAATGAGGCTAGGATGGATTATTGTTCCAAAATATTTAAGTAGAGAAGCTGAAATAATAGCGCAAAATATTTTTATTTCTGCACCAACACTTTCACAATATGCAGCATTAGAAGCTTTTGATTATGACTATTTGGAGCAGATAAAAAAGAAGTTTAAGAAAAGAAGAGATTATTTGTATAAAGAGTTAAATAAACTTTTTAAAGTGGATGCAAAACCAAATGGTGCTTTTTATCTTTGGGTTGATGTATCAAAATATAGTGATAATAGTTTTGAATTTGCAAAAGAATTATTAGAAAATATTCATATAGCAACAGCACCAGGGATTGATTTTGGTAAAAATAAAACAAATAAATATCTAAGATTTGCTTATACAAGAGAGATTAAACATATGAAAGAAGGGATAGAAAGATTAAAGAACTATTTAAAATAGTATGAAGTTTTTAACTCCTTAAATAGGAGTCGTTATATTATCCTAGCCATAATTTCATATAAGTTTCAAAATCTAATAAAATTGAGTTATAAATTTTATTTATCATCATAT
Organism: uncultured Arcobacter sp.; assembly: GCA_964480765.1. Taxonomy (GTDB): domain Bacteria; phylum Campylobacterota; class Campylobacteria; order Campylobacterales; family Arcobacteraceae; genus Halarcobacter. The sequence continues at coordinate 10,889 of CAYZST010000008.1, forward strand.
TTTTCAAACTCTTCATCATAAAAACATCCAAGTTGACAATGAGTTACTTTAATATCTGACATGTTAATTGTTGAACCAACTTTTTTTAAACTTAGTCCTTTATCCCTTGCAGCATACCAAGCAACTTGACACTGCACTTTTTTTCCTACATTGAAATTTTGTGATAATTTATTGTAAATCTTGTCATCCATATCTGCAAAATTTAACTTTCCAAAAACTCCAAGTTCACAATTTGTAATTTTAATATTTAATGTTTTAGTAATATTGTCCATCTCTTTTGGTTTTACACCTATAAGTCTTGCCACCTTAAAAGCTTTTAAACAAGAAAGTTTACCCTTCTCATCGAGGTTTGTTAATAGTAAATCCAATTGGGTATCATCAAGTTTTTTCATAACTTATTTTAACCTTTAATTTATATATTATTATTTTGCATTAATTATACGATTTTTGTATGTAATTATTGTTGGATTAGTGTCTAAATGCTATTTTTTTTGTAAAAAAAAACAGGACGTGTAAAAAACGCCCTGTCTTTAGGAGAAAAATTTACAAAAATTCTATAAGTAATTCGCGTTTACTTATTTACTAATATAATTATAAAAGGTGTGTATTAATAATTAAGAAACAAAAAGTTAATAGATAGTTAACATTTTAATATTTCCCATTTGCTTAAAGGAGCTTTATAATTTTCAAAAGCTTCTATAATCTCTTTTATATTGTCACTAATAATTAGACAATCTAGGTGTTCTTTTAATAAAAAACCTTCGTCACATGCTTTTTGTAAAAACTCAATTAGTTTGTCATAATATCCATTTAAATTAAAAAAGGCACAAGGTTTATTAGAACTTCCTATTTGAATAGTTGTAAGAATTTCAGATATTTCTTCTAATGTACCATATCCTCCTGGGTAGGCTATAAATGCATCTGCTAGTTTTTCCATTTTGGCTTTTCTTTCTCTAATATCATTAACTTTATAGATATTTTTTAATTTATCATTTTCTATCTCTTTATCAGCTAGATAGTGAGGAATTACACCAAAAACTTCTATATCTTTTTCTAAAGCACGATTTGAAATTACTCCCATAAGTCCTGATTTACTACCACCATAAACTATGCCATATTTTTTTGAAGCAATATAATCAATCATATTGATTGCCTCTTTTTTGTAAATTTCATTTTTACCAAAATTTGAACCACAATATATTGCAATATTCATTAAAAAAATCCTTATTTTATTTGAGCCTTAACTCTATTCTTATATGGTTTAAAAAGTATTAAAAGTTTTGGAAGTAAAAGTAAGGCGGATGCTAGAATTGTTACCATTACTATAACTGTTAATAAACCAAAATAAATTGTTGGAATAAGATTTGATAGTACTAAAATAGAAAATCCAACAATAACAACTAAGGATGTATATGTCATGGCATATCCAATTGATTCATGACTTCTTTTCATTGCATTAATATAGTTATGGTCAATTTTATACTCTTCATGGAATCTATGAATATAGTGAATAGTATCATCTACGCCAATTCCAATAGATATTGCAGCAATTGTAATTGTCATAACATCTAATGGAATATTTAACCACCCCATTATTCCAAATATAATAGAAATTGGAACAATATTTGCTAAAATTGCAATTAATGCAATTAAAAAAGACCTAAATAGAATTAAAAACATAATAAAAAGAGTTGCAACAACAAAACCTAAAGTTTTGATTTGTGAATCAAAAAGTGATTGAAGCATATTATTATATAAAATCATTAAATTTGATAATCTAAATTCAACATTTTGATTGTTTAAAAGTTTATCTAAATCACTATTTATTTTATTTATTAAATCATTTCTTCTTAAATTTGGATTTGAATCAACAATTCTCATTGTAATTCTTGCTTGATTATGTTCTATATTAATATATGGAGAGAGTATAATTTTTTTATACTCATCAGACAGTTTCTTATATAAAAGTGCTAATTTAAATCCATCCAAATCTTCATTTTTGTTTAAAAGTTTTCCAACTTTTAATAGTGTTGCTAAAGATTGCACTTTTCCTACTTCAGGTACTGATTCTAAGTAATTGTGTACTTTTATAATAGTATTCATTTTATCTTCAGTGAACCAGTATTGTTCACTATTTGATTCTTCTTTAAACTCTTCTTGAAAATCACTAAAGAGTGTAGACTCATCAGTAGATTGAGGATTTTCTACTTTTTTTTCTTTAAAAGTTAATACAACATCCAAGGGAGTTGTTCCACCAAGGCTTTCATCAATAACTTTCATTCCCTTATAAATCTGTGTTGACTCTTTAAAGTAACTTATAAAGGAGTTTTCAACAATTAATTTTGAAGCTCCTGTTAAAGAGAAAATTACGATTATAATTGAGCTAATAATTATTAATATACCTCTTTTTTCAACCAGATTTGATGAAATTGAGATGATTTTTAATTTAAATTCTGATTCTTTAGTTGCATTAATTTTATCTAACATAATTAAAATTGCAGGAAAAACTATAAAAGAGATTATTAAGGAGATAGCAATACCTGTACTCATCATCCATCCAAGATTTTTAACTGGTTGTATACCTGATAATACTAATGAACCAAAACCTGCAATTGTTGTAATAATTGCAAAAAATGATGGATTCAATTTTGATAATATAGTGTTTATAACAAGTTTATATTGTGTTGCATTTTTGTATTTAGCATTTAATTCTCTATATCTTACAATTAAGTGTAAAACAATTGAAATTGTAATAATAAGTTGAAGAGCAATAAAATTTGATGATATAACCGTTACTTCCCAAGCAAAAAAACCTAAAGCTCCTGTTGTTGAAATAACTGAAAGTGTACATATAGCTAGTGGCAATATAATCCAAATTGTTTGTCTAAAGATAATCCATAAAATAAGTATTAGTAAAAAAATTAGTGTTGAGCCATAGATTAAAAGATCATTTTTAACAAAACTGATTATATCATCAGCTATCATTCCTACCCCACCTAAAAATAAAGAAGCATTCTCTTGATATTTTTCTAAAACTGCTCTAACTTGAACAATATTTTCATGATCTTTTAATCTCTGCTCATCTCTAAACTCTTTAAACTCTTTTGTTATTTTTTTTAATTTTAAAAGCTCATCTTTTGTAGCTAAGCCCTCTTTCTTTTTTGATAAAAGAGAGTTTCTTTTGTCAAGAAGTTCAAAATATTTTTTATCAGATTTTAGATTTAATAAAATTGCGGTTGTTGTAAAATCTGGGCTAACTAGGTTGTTTTTATATATTTCAGACTCTAAAAACTCTTTTTTAACAAGAAGTTTATTAACTTTAGAGTTTTCAAGTGTTTTTATTCCATCAATTAGCTTTGTTAAATCTTGTACAGGTGATTGGAGTAAAGGAACATTTAAAATTGAAGTTATTGATTCAACTTTTTCAAGTTTTAATAGTTCTTCACTAAGATTTTTTAAATTTTTTAAAGATTCTTCTGATAATAAATTGCTATTTGGTTTATAAGTAACTAATAAGAAGTCAGGATTATAATATCTTTTTGAAACAGTTCTTGTAAATTGTAAATCTTTATCATCATCAAGAAGGAGAGTCTCTGAAGAAGCATCTATTTCTAGTTTTGTAGAGTAATAAGCTAAAAATAAAACACCCACTAAAACAAGAGTTAATAGTTTTAGTGGGTGTTTTAATATTGTTTTATCGTAAAATTGTTTAATCATTAATTGTTATTTTTTAAATAGCTAATTAATTCATTAAAAGTTTTCTCTTTTAAAAAATCTTTATATTGAGCTTGATAAGTTTTTACAATACTTACACCAAGTAAATCCACATCATAAATAAGCCAATCATTATTATTTTTCTTTTTATAAAACTTATAATTAATATCGAATTTTTCATTTTTCCCAATTAATTGTGTTTTTAGAACTATTCTTGATTTTTTAGGCTCTTCAAGCCCAACTATTTCAATCAATTCATCGGTATATAAATCAAGTCTTTTGATATATGAACCTTTTAACTCTTTTGTAAAAAGTTGAATAAATTCATCTCTTTGTTTTTCATCTAGTGTTTGCCAAGTTCTGCCAAGTGATAACATAGCCATAATTTCATAATCAAATACTGTGTTCATAATCGAGATGATTTCTGTTTTCTTTTGCTCTTTTGTTAACTTTGAATCTTTTAATACTAAAAGTACCTTATTAATTTTACTTGTCATTTCAGGCTTGATTTCTTCTTTGCTTAAAGCAAACAATGAACTCATTAAAATTAGAAATGTGATTAAAAGTTTTTTTAACATCAATTTATTCCTTAATTAATTTTTTTCTATTTTGAGTATAGATATCTTTAAGAAATGGATATAAGTCAATAGCCTCTTTTTTAAAGTTTTCATACTGTTCAGGGTTTAGTGAATTTTTATTTATATCTTTATATAAAATTAAAGCAATTGTTTTTTCAGTTGTATCTGGAATTTTATATTTTAAATCACCAATATTATCTAGAGGATAAAAATAGCTATCAAATACTAATCCAAGTGTATCTCTTAAATTAGATGGTCCATAAAAAGGTAAAACAATATGAAATCCTTCACCTACACCATAATATCCTAATGTTTGACCAAAATCCTCTTGTTTTTTTTCTAAATTAAAATACTCTTTTGCAGAATCCATAAAGCCTAAAATACCAATAGTTGAGTTAATTGTAAATCTTCCTAGTTCTTCACCTGCATTAAGCAGTTTAAATTGCAATAAATTATTTATAAATCTAACTGGAAATCCTATATTATGAAAAAAGTTTGAAATACCAATTCTAATATCTTCGTTTATTACTTTGGCATAAGTCTTTATGGTTGGTAATAAAAAGTTTATATAAATAAAATCATTAAAAGAAGTCATAGCTCTATTATATGCTTCAAAAGGATCAAGTTCTTCCCCTTTAGATGAATACTCTTGAAATAGACTATCTTCAATGTCTAAGTTTATTTCCTCTTTTTTTACTATTGTCATAAATCTCTCTTTACCAAAGAAGATATATGTTTTTCTCTCATTTTCTGGTATAGGTTCTATCTGTAAATCAGAATTAACTTTATTATGGCTAGTAATGCTACATGCACTAAATGTTAATAATATTATTAAAATAATTAAATTTTTCATGCTTACCTACATTTTTTTTGTGAAAAGCTTATTTTACTAAAAAAATTTATGATATGGCTTAATTACTATTTGGGATTATTATTGTATGTATTTAATTTCAATATTTAATTTCAAACTTGGTATAATCCCCAAAATTAGTTAATCATTGGAGTTATTCTATGGGTAGAGCTTTTGAATATAGAAAAGCAGCTAAAATGAAAAGGTGGGGAAATATGTCAAGAGTTTTCCCAAAATTAGCTAAAGCAATTGAGATTGCAGCAAAAGCTGGTGGTGGTGATCCAGATATGAATTCTGCATTAAGAACAGCAATTCTTAATGCTAAAGCACAAAATTTACCAAAAACAAATATTGATGCAGCAATTAAAAGAGCAACAGGGAAAGATGCTGCAAACTATGTTGATGTTAATTTTGAAGGAAAAGGACCTCATGGTGTTTTAATATTTGTTGAGTGTGCAACAGATAATAATACAAGAACGGTTGCAAATGTGAAAATGCATTTTAATAAAAATGGTGGACAAGTAGTTCCTACTGGTTCTTTGGAGTTTATGTTTGATAGAAGAGCAATCTTTGAATTTAATATGCCAAGTATGGATTTAGAAGAGTTAGAGTTAGAATTAATTGACGCAGGTTTAGAAGAGATTGAAGAAGAGGACGGTGTTTGTATAGCAATTGCTGATTATACAGAGTTTGGTAATATGAATGCAAAATTTGAAGAGCTTGGAATTGAGTTAAATAAAGCAGAGTTAAAAAGAATTTCAAATAATCCTCAAGAGTTTAGTGAAGAACAACAAGAAGAGATTGGAAAACTATTAGAAAAGCTTGAAGATGACGATGATGTTCAAGCAGTTTATACAAATATTGGATAGTTGTTTTTTATAATTAAGTTTGAATTTTTCAAACTTAATTCATAGACAAAACATCTATAATAGTTATTACTAAAAGAGTAATATTATCTATTTTTTATCTGAATTTTCTATTTTTTTGATTATTTTTTTTATATCTTTTATTCTAGTACTTGGATTTGGATGGCTTGAAAAGAACTCTATTCCTTCTTTGTTATCTGTATTCATATTTTTCCAAAAGTTAAGTGCTTCATGAATATTATAACCAGCTTTATGCATAAGATAGATACCAATTTCATCGGCTTCACTCTCTTGCATTCTTCCATAAGGCATTAATACACCATATTGTGAACCTAATCCATATGCGATATTAAAGCTCTGAGTAAATTGCGGGGCTTTTGAGTTTAATACAACATTTCCAATTATTTGAATTCCTTGTGCAAGCATACCAGAACTTACTCTTTCTGCTCCATGCCTTGCTAAAGCGTGTGCAATTTCATGAGACATAACAGTTGCCAATTGATCATCATTTTTTGCAACAGCTAAAATTCCAGTATAAACAACTACCTTTCCCCCTGGAAGACAAAAAGCATTTTTAGCCTTATTCTCTACCAAGTTAAACTCCCATTCATAATCATCTCTATTTATAGCTTTAGCTATTTTAAAACCAATCTCTTTTACTTTTTTAGACTCTTTTGTTTCCTTTACTACTTTTGATTTAGATAAAACATCTTTATAAGACTCTTCTCCTAAAGCTAACTCTTGTGATTGGGACATTAAAATCATTTGATTTCTATTTGTAATTGGAGTTTTATGTGTACATCCTGTGAATATAAAAATTGATATGACAAATATTAAAATAGAAAGATAGCTTTTTTTATTTTTGAACATTTATAATCCTTTTTTATATTAAGTAGTATTAAGTATAATAGTTATTATACCTTTTTTATATTAGTTTTATTAAATCTTAATTACATAAATACCTTCATAATCAACACAAACCTGTTCATCTTGAAGAATTTGTGATTTTATTTTAAGTGAAGCACTTTTCTTCTCTTTAAGTTTTTTTTCTAAAATTTCAATTTCATTTTTTGATGGAAGTATTGTTTTACAAACTAAATTTTTAGTAACAGGAGCCCTATAAAATGTATTACTTTTTATAACAGCAATCATAGCTTTTTCATATCCTAGTTTAGAACTTTCTAAAAAACAAGCACACCAAGCTGAAATTGTAACAAGAGTACTTAAACTTCCAGCAAAGCCTGTACCTTTATCGTTAATATTGGGTTTAAGAGGTGCTGTTGTAATTAGATAGTTTTCATCTATAAATTCAGGATTAATTTGCATATATTTTGTAAGTGGAACTTTTGAATATAGTCTATCTTTTAACTCTTCAAGCATGTAAATCCTTGTTATTTAAGAAATTTAAAATTTCTATAAATAGTTCTTCTGTTTTTTCTCCACGTATAATAATATGATTATCTAAATCTAACATTAATATTCTCTTTTTTTTAGATTTAATTTTTTCATATATTTCATAAGCAGAACTAGGATTTACTGTTGGATCATTTTTTGCTTGTATTATAAAAGTAGGAGTTACAATTTTTGTTAGGCTTTTTTTTGTTTTGTTCATTAAAAGATTTAATTGCTCAATTGATTTAATATAGTGCTTATTGTAGTTTACTTCAGGATTTTCACTAGAGTTATCAACATACTCTTTTATATACTCTTTTGCATTTACGGCTTCAACTATATCATTCCAAAATGAGATAGCTGGTAGAATAGTTTTTATTCTAATATCATTTAAATGTAAAGCTGCATTTATACAGATAAATCCTTTTATCTGAGGATAACACTTTTTACTACTAAGTAAAGCAAGAAGTCCTCCTGTTGAAAATCCTATAATATATATTTTTTTATATTTTAATGTTGCGATAGTAATTGCACGACTTAAACTTAAATACCAATCTTCCCATTTTCTATTTTTTAAGTCTTTTGGACTAGTTCCATGTCCTCTTAATCTTGGAGCATAAACATTAAAACCTTCTTTATATAGATACTTTGAAAGTTGCTTTACCTCTTTGGGAGCTGAAGAAAAACCATGAACAACAATGACACAGCTATTACTATTTTTACTTTCATATGAAAAAGGTATTCCAATCTCTTTAGGTTTTAAATCTTTATCTGTAATATATCTAATATAATCATCTTCAAATTCATAAATTTCTTCTATTTTTAAAAGTTCTAGTAGTTTTTTATTTATCTCCTCTTCTTTTAGTTCAATAAGTTCTTTTATGATTTTATTTACTTTTTTAATAATTAGAATTTCATTTAAAATTACTCTTAGAATATTTTTTAGTCTAATTGTATGGTGAGTATGTAAATCTAAAAGTACCTCTTTATTGATAATATACTCCTTCTCTTTTTCTTCAACTATTCCATCTTTTATTGCAAGGGCTAAAACATTTTCAAAAGGTTCATATTTTTCATATGAGACCAATTGTATAATATCTTCTTTCAGCTCTTCATCAAAAAGAAGAGAGTTTTTTTTAATTTCATTTGTTACAAGATATAAGACTCTTTTAAAGTGCTCTTTTTTTATACTTTTTTCTTCAATTAAGTAAAGAGTTAGGGCAAAAATGTGGTCAAAGTTAACAGTCAAATGTTCATAGATTTTTGTCATAAAATAGTGAGTTAATTCATATCTAAAGCGATTAATAATTTTTTTATGATTGGGTTCTATTTCATAATATTTTTCTAAAATATTTTTTGTACTAATGGGTTTTAAAATTTGTATGATGATTTTTGAATTAAGTGCTATATTTCCTTCGATTTCTAACTCTTCTAAAAAATGCTCTCCTATATCGCTCAAAAATTTTACAGCCATATCTGTAAGAAAATTTTTCCCTGTTCGAAGATTTGAATAGGTAATGTTAATAGGAACAATCATTGTCTCTTTTTCATGTATATCGCTACTATTTTTTATAAAATATTTTCTTTGAAACTTAGTTAAGTTTTTAATTTTTTTTGAGTAAAAATTTTCTCTTAAAAGTTGTGAACTTAAAGCAAAAAAAGCACTCCCTGTATGTATCTTTTGACATACGCCATCTATTTTTACACAGTAGTGATTGCCAATCTTACTTATATCTTTTGCCTTTACCATTCTTCCTTCTGGAAATATCATCCAATCTTTATTTCCAGTAATTAAATCTCCAACCATAATATTGTTTCTATATGGATTTGATTTAGGCATAGCTCCTATCTCTTTTAAAAAAGAACCAAAATATGTTTTGAAAAGTCCGTCATCTGCAATTACACCAACTTTTTTATTTGTAATATCATATAAAGCATATGGAACTATCATCGCTTCCATTCTTGTAAAATGATTTGCTACAAAAATTCTAGGATTATCTTTAGGAATATTCTCCACTCCTTTTATCTCAATATTTGCATTAAATATCTTCTCTAAAAGATTTAATATAATACCACTAGAATTAATTAGCAAATTTTTCCTCATCGTAAAGCCTTATATGTTTTTACTTTAAATGAATCTACTTCTATTACCTCTTGTTTTAACTTATATGCTTTTAAAAGTTTTGTTGCTTCTTTACTATTTATAATTTCAAGTTCAACAGCTTTTTCAATCATTTGATTGAAATCTCCTCTTTCTATTTTTCCATTTTTTATAGCTTCTTTTATTTTGCTAAATATTGAGGCAGTTTGTATATTTAACCTATTGGCTTCATTTAATTTAAAGAAGGGGTCTTTACTATTTTTAGAAATGAAAATATTTGAAGTAAGCTCTTCTAAGTTCTCTAGATTTCTAAGTGATTTAACGATTTTAGTATTTAGTGTATCCTCTGATTTAATTCCTATTGCATTAAGTTTTACAAAAGGGATTAGAACTCTTAATATCCCTATATTATTGAAAATATCTTCTCTTGCTATTTGGATTTTACTAAAACAGTAGTGACAAATATAATCAACTAGAACTTTATGCTCCTTATTTGGATTATTTTCATACTCTCTTAAAGTAGCAGTTATAAGATATGAATATGAAAGTATATCTCCAAATCTAGCACTAATATTCTCCCTTTTTTTAAGTGCTGGACCAATAAGAGCTAATGTAAGATTTGAAAGGAAGGTAAAATCTGCACTAACCCAAACAAGTTTTTGTTTGTATCTTCTAAACTCACCTTTTGTATTAATAAAGAAACCACGAGTAAAGTAATATACGATTGTTTTACACATAGATGATATTGTTAATCCTATATGGGAGAAAAATGCATCATCAAAAGCTAAAATATTTTTTTGTTTTAAAGCATTAATTTGTTTATAAATATAAGGATGTGATTTAATTAAACCTTGTCCAAATTGCATTAGATTTCTTGTTAAGATATTTGCACCTTCAACAGTAATTGATATAGGAAGAGCAAAATAGGCATGGGCTAAAAGATTTTTTTCACCTCTAATAATTGCACTTCCACCTAATACATCCATAGAATCATTTATCAATTCTCTAAATTTCTCTGTTGCATGATACTTCATAATAGAGTTCACAACACCTGGTTTTTGTCCATTATCAATAGCATCTAAGGTGTAATTCCTAGCTGCATTTAGCATATAAGTAAAACTTGCAATTTTTGCAATTTTTTCCTCTATACCTTCAAAGTGTGAGATAGAAAGACCAAACTGCTCTCTTATATTTGAGTATGAAGAAACTACATTAAGTGCTAATTTACTTCCACCTAGACTTACACTTGGTAATGAAATTCCTCGACCAATAGATAAAGATTCAACTAACATTTGCCAGCCGTGTCCAATACCATCAATCCCACCTATAATATCATCAAGTTCAATTACCACATCTTTCCCATAAAGGGGTGAGTTTACAAAAGGTATTCCAAGTGGGTCATGTCGTTTTGAGTTATCAACTCCTTTAAGTTTAGGATTAACAAGACCAAAAGTAATACCTAAATCCTCTTTCTCTCCAAGTAGATGTTCAGGGTCATATAATTTAAAGGCAAGACCTATAAGTGTTGCAATATTCCCTAAAGTAATATATCTTTTTTCAAAGTTTAGACGAATTTTAATTTTTTCATCTTCATCTTTAAATATTGTTCCATTTGATTTAATTGAAGTTGCGTCACTTCCTGCATGAGGTTCTGTTAAACCAAAACAAGGTACAAGTTTACCATTTGCTAAATCTTTTAAGTATCTCTCTTTTTGCTCAACTGTACCATGTTTTAATATAAGTTCAGCTGGACCAAGTGAGTTGGGAACCATAACAGTAATAGCTAATACTTGCGATCTTGATACAAGTTTTTCAATAACTTTTGAGTGTGCCGTTGCACTGAAACCTAAGCCATCATACTCTTTAGGGATAATCATTCCAAAGAATTTTTTCTCTTTTATGAATTCCCATACATCATCTCTTAGGTCTCTATTTTGAAAAATTTCCCAATCATTTGTCATTTCACAAAGTTCATTTACTTCATTATCTAAAAATGATTGCTCTTCTTGAGTTAAAATAGTAATTTTTTCATTTTTTATCTCTTCGAAATCAACTTTTGCCTCAAAAAAATTTGATTCAACCCAATTAGTTCCAGCTTTTAATGCTGCTTCCTCTGTTGCAGAGATTTTAGGCATAAGAGCTTTTTTATTTATAAAGTCAACTAATTTTGTACTTATATATTTGATTCTTAATTGTTTATTAGATATTAAAATACCAGCAGGAATTAATAATATCCACATTAACAATGGAATATCAAAAAATATAAATGCATAAACAGCAAGAATAATAAGTGTGTAAGCTATTGGAAAAGCAAAGAAACCTAATACTAAAATAATAAATAAAAAGATTAAGATATCCATAATTTTTCTCCTGTTTTGAAATTTATATTATGTTCAACTAATTTTTCAAGTAGTGAACTTGGTTTAAATCTAATACCATGTTTTCTATGAAGCTTTTTTAAGTGATTTAGAACATTATCAAGTCCTATATCATTTGCATAGTTTAAAATACCACCTTTATAAGGAGGGAAACCAGCACCAGTTATTAATGCAAAATTTATACTTTCTGCTGTTTGAACGACTCCTTCTTCAAGACATCTTGAAGCCTCATTTATCATAATATAAATAGTTCTTTGTATAATCTCTTCATCTGTAAATTGTCTATTTATATTATATGGTGTTGTTATATCTTCATTAACTTTTTTAAATGTTTTATTATGAATATAAAAACCTTTTCCACCCTTTGCTCCAAGTAATTGTAAATCATTATATGCCCTTTGTAAAACTGGAGCCATAGGCATTCTATTGCCATAAGCTTCATTTAAAATTTTACTAACTTTGTATCCAATATCAATACCAACAGTATCAGCTAAAGTAAAGGGTCCCATTGGCATACCAAAAGATTTTAAAGCTTTATCTATTTGTTTAATACTTGAACCTTCTTCCAAGATAAAAGCTGCTTCATTTAAATATGGGAGTAAAATTCTATTAACAATAAAACCTGCACAATCTCCTACTACAATTGGTGTTTTACCACATGAGACAAGAAGCTCAGTAACTCTATTTATTGTCTTCTTTGAGGTATGAGAAGAGGGTATAATTTCAACTAATGGCATTATATTAACTGGATTAAAAAAATGAACTCCTAGAAAATTCTTTTTGTTTTTAAGTTCACTACTTAGTTTTTCAATAGATAATGATGAGGTATTAGTGGCAATAATTGAGTTCTTGTCTAATACTTTTTCAAGTTCATTATAGCTTTGCTTTTTGATATTTTCATCTTCAACAATTGCTTCAACAACAAGCTCAATATTATGAATACCATCATAGTTTTGAGTATAAGAGATTTTACTTAGTTTCATCTCTACTTGGTTTTTTGACATGATTCTTCTTTTTAGTGCTGAGCCATAAAGTTTTGAAACACCTTTTAAAATCGAGTTTACTTGTTCAAGGTTTCTAACTTTCATTCTTACATTTTCCAAGAACTTGGAGAATAGCCAAATTATGCCTTTCCCCATAACTCCATTTCCTATTACAAAGACACTATTTATAGGCTCTTGTGTCTTTATAAAGTTTTTATTAAATTTTTCAAACATAAAAAATAATTCAATCATATATTTTGACTCTTTTGTTATTGCAAGTTTTGAAAAAGCTCTTGTCTCAATTTCAATACCTAGTTCAAAAGTTTTGCCAAAACTCTGTTTTATAACTTCAAGAGCCATATAAGGAGCATTAAAATCTCTATTAACCTTTTTTTCAATGCTTTTTAAAGTTTTATAATAGATAAACTCCCTTGTAAAATAGAAGTTTTCAAAAAAGGTTTTAATGGAGTTTTGTTTTGCACTTTTGACACTATTTGTTAAAACTTTTTCAATAAAAGAGTCTAGTTTAGACTCCTTTTGTCCGTCATCAAAAATTTCATCTACAAGACCAATTTTTAAAGCTTTTTTTGCATCAATTACTTTTCCACTTAAAATTAAATCTAGTGAATTTATAAGACCAATTACTTTAGGTGCTCTTTGTGTCCCCCCTAAACCTGGAAAAAAACCCAGTTTTATCTCTGGAAAAGCAAGTTTTGTTTTAGGATTTGTTGTTGCAATTCTATAAGTACATGCAAGGGCTAACTCTAATCCACCACCCATACAAGCACCATTAATATATGCAACTGATGGAAAAGGGAGATTTTCTAGTTTATTAAATATCTTATTCCCTTTTTTAATATTAGTATAAACTTCTTGTTCAACTTTAAAAGCTTTAATCTCTTTTATATCTGCACCAGCTACAAAAATGTCTCTTTTTTTACTTTCTAAAATTAAGATTTTAATGGAAGTATCATTTTTAATCTTATTTAATAAAGAGTTCAGCTCTTCTAGTACATTAAAACTTAATTTATTTATTTTCTCTTTTTTTAAATCAAAGCTTAATTTTGCAATACCATCTTCAATTTTTAATTCTAAATTTTTCATTTTACACCTCCACTAAGAAAGAGGCTCCTTGACCTCCTCCTACACAAAGTGTTGCAAGACCTTTTTTTAACTCTCTTCTTTTTAACTCTTTTAAAAGATGTAAAATTATTCTTGTTCCACTCATACCAACGGGATGTCCTAAGGCAATTGCTCCACCATTAACATTTAAAATAGTTTCATCGATTTTTCCTAAAACTTCACCGTTAAAATGTTTTTTAAAATAATCAACTGAATTAAAAGCTTTAATATTTGCAATAACTTGAACTGCAAAAGCTTCATTTAATTCTATTAAATCAATATCTTCTAATCTTGTTCCTGTTTTATCAAATAGTTTTTTTGTCGCATATGTTGGACCTAATCCCATTCTACTTGCATCAAGTCCAGCATAAGCATATTCAGTTATGTATCCCAAGGGTTCAATTCCAAGCTCTTTTGCCTTTTCTTCAGTTGTTAGAATAAGCATTGCTGCTCCATCGGAAACTTGTGAAGAGTTACCAGCTGTTACTGTTCCATTTCTATCAAAGATAGGTTTTAATTTTTTAAGAGCATCAGTAGTTTGATTAAATCTTACTCCATCATCATCTATAAGTGATGCCTCTTTTGTTATAATGGGATGAATCTCTTCCTTAAAGATTCCTTCTTCAATAGCTTTTTGAGCTTTTAAATGAGAGTTTAAAGCATATAAATCTTGTTCTTCTCTACTTATTTTAAAATCATTAGCTAAATTTTCTGCTGTTAAGCCCATAATTTTTCCTGAAATGGGGTCAGTTAATCCTTCTAAAAGACCAATGGTCGGTTTTAAGAATCCTACTTTAAAAGAAAGAAGAGTTTTTAGTTTTTGTAAAAATGTTTTTGAATAATTTAATTTTGTTAAAAAGAGTTTAAACTCATCATTAAGAAGAAATGGAATATTACTCATTGATTCAACACCACCAGCTAAATAAACTTTTCCTTGTTCGGTCTCTATTTTTTCAATTGCAGATGATATAGCTTGCATACCAGAAGCACAGTTTCTATGAACGGTATAAGCAATTGTATCTTTTGGAAAACCAGCTTTAATAGCAAGAACCCTAGCTATATTTGCCGTATTTGCTGGTTGTGCTACATTTCCAATAATCACTTCATCATAATCTTCATATGCAAATTTATTTCTTAAAACAAGTTCTTTAGCAACAATAGCACCTAAGTTATCAGCACTAACTCTATCTAATTTACCATTTGCTTTGGCAATTGGACTTCTTAATCCATCAATTACGGCAATTCTTGCTTTCATAATTAACTCCTAATACATACTATTAATTAGATTTTTATATTTACTTTCTATAATATTTCTACAAATTTTCATTGATGGGGTTAATTCTCCACCTTCTATTGAAATCTCGTTTGTAACAATTCTATAATCAACAACCTTTTCCCATTCATTTAGTTTTTTGTTGACATTAGTAATTGTATTTTTTAAATTTTCATGTACCTCATTTCTATTAAAATACTCTTCAAGTGTAAGAGTTTTATTTAGTATATCATTATTATATATCTCTTTGTCAATAAAAAATAAACAACTAACATATTTTTTATTATTTGCAATAACTATTGCAAATTCTACAAATTTATTTTTTTGAAGCTCCTGTTCAATTGTAATAGCTGATACATAATTACCTGTTGATAATTTATAGATATCTTTTTTTCTTGATTTTATAAATATAAAACCTTCTTCATCGATATATGCAATATCTCCCGTATGAAGCCAACCCTCATTATCAATTGTTTGCGAAGTTAACTCTTCACAGTTTAAATAACCTTTCATAATTGAAGGACCTCTTGCAAGAAGTTCACCATCTACAATTTTTACTTCAACATTTGGAATAGCTTTTCCACTTGAACCAACTTTGGATACCTCAGGATAGTTAGTTGATATAACAGGAGAACTCTCCGTTAAACCATAACCTTGGTAAATGGGAATTCCAATATTGATAAAAAATTGATAAATCTCTTTATTTAATGCTGCTCCACCAGAGACTAATTTTTCAATTCGTCCCCCGAATATTTCTCTTAATTTACTATAAACAATTTTGTCAAAAAATTTAAATAAAAAACTTTTTTTATTTAAATTTTCATTATGTGCATAGTTAAATGCTGTTTTAGCTATAAGTTTTTCTAATCCTGTTTTATTATTTATATTCATTTTTATTTTAAAATAAATTTTTTCTAAGAGTCTAGGAACAGCAGTTAGCATAGTAGGTCTTACACTTTTCATAAGATTTGCAACATTTGTAATTTCATCAACAAAATATATTGAAACACCTCTATTTAAATAAAAACTCATAACCATTCTTTCAAAGATATGAGCTAAAGGTAATAGTGAAAGAATTATCTCCTCTTTTGGAAGAGGTAATATTTTATTTATACTATGGATTTGATTTATTATATTTTTATGGCTTAAAACTACTCCTTTTGGAGTTCCAGTATTTCCACTTGTGTATATAATTGAAAATATATCATTCGGTTTTGGAGTATTTTTTTCTAACGAATTTATATCACATTCTTTATTATCAGTATGAAATATATCATCAAGGTTATAAAATCCTTTTTCTTTAATACAAAAATTATGAGTTATAAAAACTACATCATGTTTAATATCTTCAATTCTATTCATTGAATCAATAAAAACATATTTAATTTTTGCATCTTCAATTTCGAAGTTTAAGTTTTGTTTTGAAATATTATCAAAAATAGGAACTGAAATTGCTCCAATTTTTTGGATTGCAAAATCAAAAATTAGCCAAAAAGGAGAGGACTTAACAAAAATTGCTACTGTTTCACCTTTTTTGACACCTATTTTTTTTAGTGCAATAGCAAGACAAATAACTTTTTGATAAAACTCTTTTGTTGAGATTGATTTATATTTTCCATTATCTAAATAGTTTAAAAAATTAGGATTATCAAACTCTTTAGTAATATAATTAAATAAATCATTGTAGGTTTTAAACTTATAAGAATTCATAGTTAATCCTTTTAACTATTTTCTTTATTTAGATTTTATCATTTAATTAAAAATAAAAAGAAAATAATTTTTTTAATCTAAAATTTTAAGAAAATCATAATATAAAAAAGAGTTATTTTGTATAATACTATTGTACAATAAAGAGAATAAATGTACAAAAATTGTACAATGATGTAGAATTAAAGTTTAATTATTTAATTGAACTAAATATCTTAAGAAAATTATAAAGATATAGTAAATTACCTAATATATAAGAGATGATAATGATATAGTAGTCGTTTTAAAATATTTTTTATTACTTTTAGTAACTTTTTATTGATAATAAAAAAATGTTCCTATGTTTACAGAAATTGTACATTAATGCAAATAAACATTATGCTATACTAGAACCACAAATTTATTAGGAGATCTATATGAGTTTATTAGCTACTTATAAAGCACATACCCAAGAGAGATTAAATGAGGGTGGATTACCACCATTAGCATTAACAGCTGAACAAACTGCACAATTAGTTGAATTATTAAAAGCTAACTTAGTTGAAGAAGCAGAGTATTGCTTAGATTTATTTAAAAATAAAATTAACCCAGGTGTTGATGATGCTGCATATGTAAAAGCTGCATTTTTAAATGATATTGTTCAAGGAAATGTTACATGTTCAGTTATTTCTAAAACTGAAGCTGTAGAGATTTTAGGAACAATGATGGGTGGATTTAATGTTACTCCATTAATTGAAGCACTAAAGGTAGAAGAAGTTGCAGAGATTGCAGCTACTCAATTAAAAAACACAATTTTAGTTTATGATGCCTTCAATGATGTAAAAGATTTAATGGATTCTGGAAACACTAAAGCAAAAGAGGTTATTGAGTCATGGGCAAATGCAGAGTGGTTCACAAATAAGCCAGCCTTAGAAGAAGAAATAAAATTAACTGTTTATAAAATTCCAGGTGAAACAAATACAGATGATTTATCTCCTGCAACTGTTGCATTTACAAGACCTGATATCCCATTACACGCAACTGCGATGTTACAATCAAGAATGGAAAAACCATTAGAAACAATGGAAGAATTAAGAAAAAAAGGTAATCCATTAGCATATGTTGGTGATGTTGTTGGTACAGGAAGTTCTAGAAAATCAGGTATCAACTCTGTTCAATGGCACATGGGTAGAGATATTCTAGGTGTTCCAAATAAAAGAACAGGTGGTGTTGTAATTGGTTCTATTATTGCTCCAATTTTCTTTAATACAGCAGAGGATTCAGGATGTTTACCAATTCAAGCTCCTGTTGATGCATTAGAGACAGGTGATGAAATTATTGTTAAGCCATATGAAGGTGTTATTACTAAAGAGGGTGTTATAGTTTCTGAGTTTAAATTAGCTCCAAATACTTTAACTGATGAGATGAGAGCAGGTGGAAGAATACCTCTAATTATTGGTAAAGGATTAACTGCTAAAGCTAGAGAAGTTCTAGGATTAAGTTCTTCTGATATGTTTATTGCTCCTGAACAACCAGTTGATTCTGGAAAAGGATTCTCTCAAGCACAAAAAATGGTAGGAAGAGCTTGTGGATTAGAAGGTGTAAGACCTGGTATGTATGTTGAACCAATTGCTACAACAGTAGGTTCTCAGGATACAACTGGACCTATGACAAGAGATGAAATTAAAGAGCTTGCAGCCTTATCTTTTGGTGCTGATATGGTTATGCAATCATTCTGTCACACTGCTGCTTATCCAAAACCAGCAGATATTAAATTAAGACATACTTTACCTGATTTCATCAACTCAAGAGGTGGTGTTACACTTAAGCCAGGAGATGGTGTTATTCACTCTTGGTTAAATAGATTATGTTTACCAGATACAGTAGGTACAGGTGGAGATTCTCATACAAGATTCCCAATTGGTATCTCTTTCCCAGCAGGTTCTGGTCTTATTGCATTTGCAGGTGTTACTGGAATGATGCCTTTAACTATGCCTGAGTCTGTATTAGTAAGATTCAAAGGTGAAATGCAACCAGGAATTACTTTAAGAGATTTAGTTAATGCTATTCCATACCAAGCAATTCAAGATGGATTATTAACAGTTCCTAAGAAGAACAAAAAGAATATTTTTGCTGGTACAATTATTGAGATTCAAGGACTACCTGATCTTAAAGTTGAACAAGCTTTTGAATTATCTGATGCAGCAGCAGAGAGATCAGCAGCAGCATGTTCTGTTCAGTTAAACAAAGAACCAATTATTGAGTACTTATCTTCAAATATTGCTTTAATTGAAAAAATGATTGAAGAGGGTTATGAAGATGCTAGAACTCTTCAAAGAAGAGCTGATAAAATGAAAGAGTGGTTGGCTAATCCAGAATTAATTGAACCAGACCCAGATGCTGAATACAAAGCAGTTATAGAAATTGATTTAGAACAAATTAAAGAGCCAATCTTAGCTTGTCCAAACGATCCAGATGATGTTGCTACTTTATCAGAGATTTTATCTGATGATAATAGACCTAAGAAAATCGATGAAGTATTTGTAGGTTCTTGTATGACAAATATCGGATTATTTAGAGCTTTAGGAGAAGTTCTTAAAGGTGAAGGTGCTGTTCCTGCTAAATTATGGGTTGCTCCTCCAACAAAAATGGATGAAGCTCAATTAACTGAAGAGGGTTACTATGCAGTATTTGCAGCAGCAGGTGCTAGATTAGAAATTCCAGGATGTTCTTTATGTATGGGTAACCAAGCACAAGTAAGTGAAGGTTCAACAGTATTCTCTACTTCTACAAGAAATTTCGATAATAGACTTGGTAAGAATTCTAAAGTTTATTTAGGTTCTGCTGAAGTTGCGGCAGTTGCAGCACTTCTTGGTAGAATCCCAACAGTAGAAGAGTATATGGAAATTGTACCTAAGAAAATTACTGAAAATAATAAAGATGGAGTTTATAAATACTTAAATTTCCATCAGGTATCAAAAGATCATTTAACTACTTTAGTTACTTCAAGATAAGCTTAAAATTAAAAGATAAAGAGATTTTCTCTTTATCTTTTTTTAATTAAAATTCTATTTAATTATTATTAAAATAAATAAATTTTCATTCTGTATTAATTTTTTTAATATTATAATTAATCAAATATATCAAACTAAGGATGACCTTGTCTACAAAAGAAGAGAAAAAAAATATCATAATTGAGAATGCACTTAAATTATTCTCGAAGAATGGTTTTTATAATACGACTATTCCTGATATTGCAAAATCAATGAAAATGAGTGTTGGTAATATGTATAATTACTTTAAGTCAAAAGAAGAATTAGCAAAATATGCTATTAAATACTCAACAAGAGTTCTATCAATTGAACTAAGAGAGATAAATGGAATGGATATTTCTTCAAAAGAAAAAATTTTTGTTTTTACAAAAAAATATCTTGAAAATGTAAAAGAATCGCCAGAAATAATTGAGTACTTCTTACGTGTATATCTATCAAATAGAGAGGTTTTTGCAGAAGGATGTGAAGGTTTTTTATGTGTAAGTGATTTTGTAACAGAAGTAATGATATTATTAGATGATGGTGCAGTAAATAATGAGTTTAGACAACAAGACTTTTTCCCTGCTTTTGCTATGATAATGGGTGCACTTGGTGGATTTGCATTTCTTTCTGGTGAAAAAGTCCTTGATAAAGATATCTTAGAGTATTCTAATGGTGTAGCAGAAAATATTTATAGAGCTTTAAAGTATGAGGAGTAATAAAAAAGAGAAACCAACAGTATTATGGTTTCAAGCTATAACTTGCAATGGTAATACCCACTCTTTTTTAAGTTCAAATCATAATAGAATGAAACTTTTTTCTGAGAGTTTTAATCTTATATATCATCCCTCTTTAAGTGTTGATACTTCTTTAATTGATATTCTTAAATCAAGAACAAAAATTGATTTTTTATTAGTTGAGGGAGCACTTAGTTCTAATAAGAAATTTTTTTCAGTTTCAAATGAAACAACTTCAAAACTATTTAATAAACTAATTAAAAAAGCAAAATATGTATTGGCAGTTGGTTCTTGTGCTTCTTATGGAGGAGTACATGCAAAGTTTGAAAAGAACTCTGATATTAAAGGTTTAATAGATTCACTTTATAGTGAAAATCTATATATTTTAAAACATCCAATTATTAATTTAACAGGTTGTCCAGTTCATCCAGAATGGATTTTACAAACACTTTTTGTTTTAAAAGAGTATGGAAAAATTGAACTTGATGAAAATAATAGACCAAAAGAGATATATTATGGTTTGGCACATCATGGATGTACACGAAATGAGTATTTTGAATGGAAGGTAGAAGCACATAAATTTGGTGAAAAGGAAGGCTGTCTTTTTTATGAACAAGGGTGTCGAGGACCTATGACCTATTCAAACTGCAACAAAATACTTTGGAATGATGTAAATACAAAAACAAGAGCGGGAATGCCTTGTATTGGTTGTACAGAACTTGATTTCCCAAGAGATAATATGCTTGAGACAAAGAAAAATATTGGTATTCCTGATCAAGTTCCTATTGGTATCTCTAAGAGAGCTTATTTATCATTAACAGGTATTGCAAAAACTTTTAAAATTGATAGATTAAATAAAAAACTAATTAATTAATTTATCTTTTTCATCTTTATAGTTATAGTGTAATTAGTCAATTATATTTTAAAAAATATTCTAATACTGTAATTCATCAATTTATAGAAAATATGATAGAATCAAGCTTTATTTATGAGGTAGATATGAAAACAGTTGAGATAATTGAAAGAATAGAAGGTGAGGCAAAGTTAGTCTGTTTTTGGAATAACAATTTAATTAGAGATGTTAGAATTGAGTTTTTAAACTTTAGAGGTTTTGAATATATCTTAGAGGGAAAATCTCCTTTAGATGCTTTAATTTATACTCCAAGAATATGTGGTATTTGTGGACAAGCTCATCTAAAAGCAACTGTTGAAGCTCTTGAAAATATTTATAAAAATATAGGTGAAGATGTTTTTTTAACAAATAAGGCAAAGCTACTTAGAGAGATAGGAATAAATATAGAGATAATTGATTCTCATATAAAATGGTTTTATATGTTTATTATGCCTGATATTGTTAAACTTTCTTGTGATGATTTAAAAGAGTATACTCCTATAACTGGTCAAAAATGGCTAAGAGCTTCAGCAGTTGCCAGTGAAACTATTAAATCTTTAGCAATAATTGGTGGACAATGGCCCCATACTTCATATATGCTTCCAGGAGGAGTAATGTCTGATCCAACACTATTAGATTTAGCTACAATGCAAAATTATTTAGATAGTGCAATCTCTTTTTTTGAAAATGAATTTGCAGGTGTAGGTATAGAAAAGTATCTATCTTTTTCAAAACTTGATGAGATAGTTTTTATTAATAATGATTTAAAAGAGTTTTATAATTTAAGTATAGAAAACAATCTTCATAAAATTGGTACTTCCCATGATAGCTATATTGTATTAGGTAAATCATTGTTGTTTAAAGAGGGGAAAAGTAAAAAGAGATTAACTAATAAAATTAATTTAAATAGAGTTAATGAAAGTAGTCAATATAGTTTTAATGTAAATAGTTCAGAAGAATCAAAAGATGCTTATGGTTGGTCAAAAACAGTCAAATATGCTGATGACAACTATGAAACAGGACCATTAGCAAGAGCAATGATTCAAAGTAGAGCTTTTATAAAAGAGCTTCATAAAGAGTATAAAGACTCTGTGTTAACTAGGGTAATGGCAAGAATGGATGAATTAGCATATTTATTATATCACACAAAAGAGTTAATAAAAAAGATTGATATTGCAGAAGAGTCTTTTATAAAACCAAAAATATCTTTAGATAAGATATCAAATGCAACTGCAAACTCTGCTGTTGAAGCATGTAGGGGCTCTTTATATCATAATATAGAGATTAAAAATGGCAAAATCTCTTTATATGATATTATTACACCAACAGTTTGGAATTTAGGACCTGGAACAAAAAGTAATCCATCTATTGCACAAAAAGCAATTATAGGAACAGATTCTTTAGCAAAAGCACAGCTTATTTTAAGGAGTTTTGATGTCTGTTCTGTTTGTACAACACATTAATATTTGTTTCAAAAAGAAACATAAATAAAAATTAATCTAAACTTAAACTCACAAGTAAAACATCACACTTAAATATAATTAATAATTATAATTATCTTATAAGCACCTAGAATGCCACTCATCAAAAAAAACAATGTTATTATTTTGCTACTTTATTGCTATGGATGCCCTAAGATTAGTCTTTTTGCGTAAGTGGGATTTAAGTCATTTAAGGTTAATTTTTAATTGATGAGAAATGAATATTCATTTAAAATTTAGCAAGGAGAACTATATGGTTGATTCTCATGAAATGGTAAAGAAAGTCTTTACCCAAAATTCAGCAAGAGTTGATACTAACAAAGGTGATGTTTATTATAATTCACTTTTTGAAAAAGCAAAAAGTAGATTAGAAGCATTAAGAAAACAACCACCATTAAAAAACATTGATATGATGGAGGTAGTGGAGAGTGAAGGTGTAAATAGAAGGGACTTCATGAAGTGGGCAAGTGCTACAACAGCTACATTAATGTTACCTCCAATGTTTACTCCATTAGTTGCCGAAGCGACAGAATTAATGAATAGAGTTCCTGTTGTTTGGATTGAGTTACAAGACTGTGCAGGTAACTCAGAAGCTATTTTAAGATCTTCAACTCCAACAGTTGACGATTTATTATTTGATGTCTTATCATTAGAGTTCCATCACACTTTAATGGCTGCCTCAGGGCACCAAGCTGAGCATCAATTAGAGGATGCAATTCATCACTTCAAAGGGAAATATTTGCTATTTGTAGAGGGAGCAATTCCAACTGCTATGAATGGTGCTTATGGAACAATTGGACCAAGTGGTGAAACTTTTCAAGAACATTTAAATAGATTAGCTAAAGATTCAGCTGCTATTGTTGCAGTTGGAACATGTGCTACTTTTGGAGGTATTCCTGCTGCTGCTCCAAATCCAACAGGTGCTGTTGGTGTTATGGATTTAGTAAAAGGTAAACCAATTGTTAATATTCCTGCCTGTCCTGCAAATCCTGCAAATATGGTAGGTGTAGTTTTACATTATGTATTAACAGGTCAAGTTCCTGAATTAGATTCACTTCTAAGACCAAAATTTGCATTTGGATATAGAATTCATGATAACTGTGAGAGGAGAGCTCACTTTGATGCTGGTGAATTTGTAGAAGAGTGGGGTGATGTTGGTGCTCAAAACAATTTTTGTTTATATAAAGTTGGATGTAAGGGACCAATGACATTTAATAACTGTTCTATTATTAGATACAACAATGGTGCAAACTGGCCTATTGGTGTTGGGAGAGGGTGTATTGGATGTTCTGAACCAGATTTCTGGGATAAATATGCTTATGAAAGACCAATGTCAGCTGCAAACATTAAAGCTCCAACTGGTGGAGTTGAAAAAACAGTTGATGAGTTTGGACTTGGATTATTAACTGCAACAGCAGTGGGTATTGGTGTACATGCTATATCAAGTGCAACAGCAGGAAAAAGAACAGTACATAATGAAGATGGAGATGTAGAATGAGTAAGCACGTAGTAATAGATCCAATCACAAGGATTGAGGGACACTTAAGAATTGAAGCTGTTATTGATGAGAATAATGTTATTCAAGAAGCATATAGTTCTTCAACAATGTTTAGAGGTATTGAAGAGATTTTAAAAGGTAGAGACCCTAGAGACTGTGGTCTTTTAGCTATGAGAATTTGTGGTGTATGTACTGGTACTCACTATCAAAGATCTATTGAAGCTGTTGAGCATGCTTTTGGTGTAACAATTCCTAAAAATGCTAGATTAGTTAGAAACTTAATGCAAGGTGGTTTATATGTCCATGACCATATTGTTCATTTCTATCATTTACATGCTTTAGATTTTGTTGATATTACAGAAGCTCTTAAAGCAGATCCAAAAAAAGCTGTTGAAGAAGCTCAAAAATGGGCTAAACTATCTGGTCAAAGACCATGGAATGCTTCAGAAGATCATTTTGCAGAAGTACAAGAAAGAGTAACTAAATATGTTAAGCAGGGAAGATTAGGGATTTTTGGAAATGCATACTGGGGTTCTAAAGCTTATAAACTAAATCCTGAGCAAAATTTAATAGGACTTTCTCACTATTTAGATGCTTTGGAATTACAAAGAGAAGTTGCAAAAGCACAAGCTATTTTTGGAGGTAAAAATCCACATCCACAATCAATTGTTGTAGGTGGTGTAACCTGTGTTCAAGATATTAAAAATCCAGCAAGGATTGCTGAATTTAAAGATATCATTCAAAAAGCAAGAAAGTTTACTTTACAAGCTTATTTACCTGATGTTTATATGGCTGGAACCATGTATGCTGATGAAGCATTAGCTGGTATTGGTGGTGGTTTAGGTAATTTTATGTCTTATGGTGACTTTAATTTAGATGATTTACCATTTTATAATTCTAAAAAACTATTTCCAAGTGGAGTTGTTTTAAATAAAGATATCTCTACTGTATATGATTTAGACCAAACAAAAATTACAGAGGATGTAACTCATGCTTGGTATGAAGGTAGTACTAATTTACACCCTTATGAAGGGGTGACTCACCCAAATTATACTGGCTTTAGAGAGAAAAAAGATGGTATTGCATATTTAGATACTGATAAAAAATATTCTTGGATTAAATCTCCATTATATAATGATGAAAGAATGGAAGTAGGTCCATTAGCAAGAATGGTTGTTGGTGTAGCAAGAGGTGATGAAAGAATCTCTAAATATGTAACTAAGTTCTTAAAAAATGGTAATTTACCTACAAAAGTTTTATTCTCAACTATAGGTAGAACAGCAGCAAGAGCAATTGAAACAGAGTTAATATGTGATGCAATACTTGAGTGGTGTGATGAGTTAGCTAAGAATGTTGCAATGGGTGATTTATCTACTTGGACTGAGTTCGATTTTGACAAAGTTTCAAAAGATGCTCAAGGTTTTGGTATGGCAGAAGCACCAAGGGGTAGTTTAGGTCACTGGGTTAAAATTAAAGATGGAAAAGTTGAAAACTATCAAGCAGTAGTTCCTTCAACTTGGAATGCAGCTCCAAAAGATTATAAAAATAGAATGGGAGCTTATGAAGCATCTTTAGTAGGAACACCAGTTGTTAATCCTGATGAGCCATTAGAGATTATTAGAACAGTGCATAGTTTTGACCCTTGTATTGCTTGTGCAGTTCACATTGTAGATACAAAGGGTAAAGAATTAGCAGTTTATAAAGTAGATCCATTAGGAGGAAGCTGTGCCTAAAATGAAGCGGGTTGAAAGAATGACTCCAATCATGCGAACCATTCACTGGACGAATGCGATTTGCATGGTTGTTGCAGTTATAACCGGTTTATACATAGGACATCCATACTATCAAACACTTATTGCAGATCCTGCTGTTGATAAGTATGTGATGGCATGGAATAGATGGGGACATTTTATTGCCGCTATTATTTTTGATGTATCGGCAATTTTAATTGGCTACTTATATCTATTTTCTAGATTTGAAAAACCTTATAAGAAGATTTTACCAACAAAGAAAAACTTTGTTGAGTTTTGTGAGGTTTTCTTTAACTTAATGACATTTAATAGAAGAAAGAAGTTTGATAGTGAACATTCTGATAGTTATAATATCATGTTCTTTACACTATTTCATATTCTATTAGTATTTATGTTATTAACTGGATTACAGTTATATGTACATGGTCTTGCATCTGGAACTAGTTCTATTGGTAGTTGGTGGCCATGGATGTTGCACTTGATGACTGACTGGACATTGGATGTATTTGGTGGAAATATGGGTGTTAGAATTGCACATCATACAGCGATGTATCTAATTATTATGTGGATTATGTGTCATATTTATTACCAAATTTGGAGAACAATTTTCTGGAGAGAAGGTGATATTAACATTGTATTTGGTGGTACAAAATTTGTTAACAAAAATATTGTTAATAGTAAAGGTGAAGTAGAGAATAATTCTAAGTAACACTCTTTTCATAACTTCTTAAATGGGCTGTAATAAAAATATTACAGCCTACTTTTTTACAAGCTATTTTTTGTAAAGATTTTATAAAGATAAGTAGCATATTTTTATAAAGTTTTTAAATTTTTAAGGATTTTTTGTATGAAAAACATTGTTGTTGGCGTTGGTAATATATTATTTAAAGATGAAGGTGTAGGAATCTATGCTGCAAAATATTTAGCTGCGAATTATGAGTTTGAAGGTAATATAGAGATTATTGAGGGAGGAACATTAGGTTTTAAACTAATGAGCTATTTTCAAGAGTATGATAATGTAATTATTTTAGACACTGTATCAATTGAGGATAATGCAGGGGAAATTTTTAGATTACCATCTGATGTTTTACTTGGAATGGGACAGTACAGAAAAACTGCCCATGAGGTTGAAATTGTTGAGATGTTAGAGATTGTATCTGTTTTAGAAAAACACGCAACAGTTACAATTTTAGGAATTATTCCTGAAGATATCCAATCAGTAGAGATTGGTTTAACAAAGACAATTGAAGATAGGTTTGAAGAGTTTATTTTAAATGTAGTAAAAGAGTGTGAAGCTATTGGTTTAAAATCAAAAAGAAAAGATAATAAAACAATTAAGCAAATTGCACAAGAATTAATTGGAAGTTACAATGGTGAGCACCTAAGTAGAATTCCAAATGAGGAAGATACAACATGGAACTAATTTATAAAATTAATTTCAATAGTACAAATTTTTATTATAAAGATATTATTGATAAGATAATTGATGAGTGTGATTTTAAGGCTCAAACAAAAATGTATAAAGGATTTATTCTTTTAGTTTGTAATGATGAAGCTGAGAATATTGAAGAGTTTTTTAAAATATTGGAACAAAAGCTTCCTTTATCGATTTTTTTAGTTGATGCAGAAGTTATTGAGAAATTTGATTTTGATTCATATGAAGAGTTAGAAGATAAAAACGTAAAAATCAATCTCTCTTTACTCACTAATGATGAGATAAAAAGAATTTTAAATGAGAATAAAATTGATTTTTCAAATGATATTAATAAAATTAAAGATGGTAAAATTTCTAGATTTGAAACGCATAATGGCTTAAAAGATTTTTTCTTGCCTAATAAAGATATTAGAGAAGAGTTTGAAAAAAAAGGTTATGAAGTAAAACTTCTAATTACTAATATTAACAATATAACAAATCTACTTGATATATCACAAAAAGATCTTCAGCTTTTATGTGCAATAGAGAGACCACTTGTAAAATTAAAATTTAAACTCTTACAAAATGCTAAAGCAGACTATTCAAGTACTAGGTTTATATATGCAAAATTACCAGATGATAGAGAAACTGTACTTTTTGCAAATGCTTTAAAAGATGAAGGAGTTGATTATCTTCTTTATGTAAATAATGAAGTTTATCAAGATGGATTAAAAGTAACATATAATGAGACGCAAAATATTATTCTTTGTGGAGAAAAAGCTCTTTTTCCAAAATATGATTATACTTTAGAAAGAAAAGTAGTTTCAAGTGAGGATTATTTTGAAGAGTATGGTTCTGTATTTAAAGCTTCAATTGCACAATTTAATAAAAGAGTTGTTCCTACTGTGGGGGTATATTTTTCAAATAAAAGTGATGAGTCAGCAATTAAGGTAAATATACCAAATATTGGGGAAAAAGATATTATTCTTATTCCAAATGTAGTAAATAGCATTGAAAATTGTTTAGAAGATATTAAAAGTATTGATGAAAATACAAATAGGTTAATTGATAATTACAAAAAGAAATTTCCTAAATATTTTGAAAAAGAGTTTAAAGATACAGATTCAGATGGATTTGAATCAATTTTAAATCTACTAGCTTATGTTCTAGGACTAAAAGATGCAAGAACCTTTGAGGATTTAGCATTAATGTACTCAGGCAAAAGTGGACTTCAAATTGATATGAATGTAATTCAAATTGGAGATAAAAACTATTTAGATTATAGGAGAATAATTCAAAGTACAATGAGTTATAAGATGGCAGAAGTAGAAGATACTTTACTCGCTTACTCTTTTTATGAATCCCTTTCAGACTTTATTGTAGATAATGTAAATAAGATAGAATCTGAAGTAAATGCAAAAGATTTAATTCTTTGTGGAGATATGTTCGGTAACTCAATTTTACAATCAAAACTGAAAAAAAATCTTAAAACAATAAATACTCTTATACCAAAAGAGTATCCTTTAGATTATTAATTATCTATCAGAAAAGTGTATAGTTTAATAAAAATTATACACTTTAAGTGAAATATTATAATTTCAAATATAATGAAGCTTCCAATATATCATTACTCTAGTTTTTTTATTATTAGAATTAATAATATAAAATAAAATAGCTAAAAATTTAGTTAAAGTTAAGTTTAAGTCATGTAAGATACTTTAGGTTTAATGAATATTCATTCATGAAATTAAGTTAGAAGAAGAATAGTTGGCTTTTTTTAATTAAAATGAATGAAATTTTATTTATAAAGAATATAAGAAAGGAATTAGGGTGAAGGATTTAAATTTATTTAAACGACTTTCAGTTAAATTAGACGCTCTTGAAAAACTTCCTAAGATAGATGAAAATAGATCTATACCACAAGTTTTAGAAGAGAAAGGCATTTCAAGAAGAGATTTCATGAAATGGGCTACTGCAGTTACAGCTATGCTTGCATTACCAGGAAGTTTTACTCCTCTTGTTGCAAGAGCAGCAGAATTAAGTGATAGGCTACCAATAATTTGGTTACATATGGCAGAGTGTACTGGGTGTTCCGAATCTCTTTTAAGAACTGATGCTCCAACAATCGATTCACTTATTTTTGATTATATCTCTTTAGAATATCATGAAACATTAATGGCAGCAGCAGGTTGGCAAGCTGAAGATAATTTAGAACATGCAATTAAAAAATATAAAAATAACTATATTTTAATGGTAGAAGGTGGTATTCCTTCGGGTGAAAATAGTTTCTATTTAACAATCGGTGGACATGGAAAAACTGGTGAAGAGAATGCTAAACATGCTTGTGAAGATGCAAAAGCAATTTTTGCAATTGGTACATGTTCATCTTATGGTGGAGTTCAAGCTGCAATTCCAAACCCAACAGGTGCAGTTGCACTTTCTAAAATTACTGATAAGCCCGTTATTAATGTACCTGGATGTCCACCAAGTGAAAAAAATATTGTTGGTACACTTCTTCATTTTATCTTATATGGTACACTTCCCGCACTTGATGTTTACAATAGACCAAAATGGGCATATGGATTAAGGATTCATGATTTATGTGAAAGAAGAGGAAGATTTGATGCTGGTGAGTTTGTAGAAGAGTTTGGAGATGAAGGTGCTAAAAGTGGATATTGTTTATATAAAGTAGGTTGTAAAGGACCTTATACATTTAGTAACTGTTCTAAAAACAAATTTAATCAACATATCTCTTGGCCAATTCAAGCAGGTCATGGTTGCATAGGGTGCACAGAACCTGATTTTTGGGATACTATGGGACCATTTGAAGAACCAGTTGCAAATAGGCTTTATAGCACTGTGTTTAGTGGATTAGGAGCTGATGCAACAGCTGATAAAATTGGTGTAGGAATATTGGCTGTAACAGGTATAGGTATAGCAGCACATGCAGCAATTTCAAAATTTAAAAACCCACAAGAAGAAGAGGAGCATTAATTATGACAAAGAAAGTAATTATAGACCCAATTACAAGAATTGAAGGACATTTAAGAATTGAGGTTGAAGTTGATGAAAATAATGTAATTCAAAATGCTTTCTCTTCATCAACACTTTGGAGAGGTTTAGAGACAATTGTTAAAAATAGAGACCCAAGAGATGCAGGTTTTTTAATGCAAAGGATTTGTGGTGTTTGTACTTTTTCTCATTATAGAGCAGGTATTGAAGCAGTTGAAAATGCACTAAAAATTGTACCACCATTAAATGCAAAGCTTACTAGGTCTTTAATGAATCAAGCACTATTTATGCATGATCATGTTGTACATTTCTACCATTTGCATGGTTTAGATTGGGTTGATGTTGTTTCAGCTCTTGACGCAGATCCTGCGAAGGCTTCAAAAGAGGCATTTAAATACTCTAAAAATCCAATTGCAACAGGTGAAAATGATTTAATTAGAGTTAAACAGAAAGTAAAAGCTTTTGTAGAAAAAGGGGAACTAGGACCTTTTGCAAATGCATATTGGGGACATAATACATTTAAGTTAACTCCTGAACAAAATCTAATTGCTTTATCTCACTATTTAAAAGCATTAGAAGTTCAAAGAACAGCAGCACAACTAATGGCAATATTTGGTGGTAAACAACCACATCCACAAAGTTTAACTGTTGGTGGTGTAACTTGTATTATGGATTTATTAGACCCTTCAAGAATGGGTGAATATTTAGTTAAATATAAAGAGGTAGCAGACTTTATTGAAAATGCATATTATGCAGATATTATTATGGCTGGTCAAGCATATGCTAAAGAACCAAGTGTGACAGCAGAAGCTGGAACAATGAACTTTATGTCTCATAAAGAGATGCAATTAAATAGAACAGAGTTCTTATTTGATACAGGTATTATCTTAAATGGTGATTTATCAAAAGTTCATCCAATTAACGAAGATTTAATTACAGAGGAGGCAACTCACTCTTGGTATGAAGATGATGAGCCTTTACACCCTTATGAAGGGAAAACAAATCCTAAATATACTGGTATGACAGATGCAATGACAGTTGGTCCAGATGGAAAAGAGATTCATTCAAAAATAATAGATACTAAAGGAAAATACTCTTGGATTAAATCTCCAAGATATGATAGTAAAGCTATGGAAGTTGGTCCTTTATCTTCTGTATTAGTTTCATATGCAAGTGGAAATAAAAGGATTGTTAAAATTGTAGATGAGTTTTTATCTGTTACTGGTTTGCCAGTTGAAGCATTATTTACAACTTTAGGTAGAACAGCAGCAAGAGCACTTCAAACAAAAGCTATTATTGATAATGGTTTAGAAACTTTTAATACTTTAATTGAAAACTTAAAAGTGGATCAAGATACTTGTACTTCTTATGTAATTGATAAGAAAAAAGAGTATAAAGGAAGATTTATTGGAGACGTTCCAAGAGGTATGTTATCTCATTGGGTTAGAATTAAAAATGGTGTTATAGAAAACTATCAAGCTGTTGTTCCCTCAACATGGAATGCTGGACCAGAAGATTCAAAAGGATTAAAAGGTCCATATGAGTCTAATTTAATTGGAATGAAAATTCAAGATATTTCTAAACCATTAGAGATTATTAGAGTTATTCACTCTTTTGATCCTTGTATTGCTTGTGCAGTTCATGTTATGGATAGGAAAGGTAATGATTTAGGAACGTATAAAGTTGATCCTGTTTATGGAACTAGTTATTAATCAGGAGAATATTATGATTAAAAAACATTATGAATTTTCACAATGGATTAGAATAACTCACTGGGTTAGAGCCTTGACAATTGTAATTCTAACTGTAACAGGGTTTTATTTAGCATATCCTTTTATTGCACCAGCTAATAGTGGTGGTGAACCAGTCAATTTTTTAAATGCACTTTCAAGAGCATGGCATATAGTTTTTGGATTTTTGCTAATTGCAGTGACAATAGGAAAATTGTATTTGTTTGTTTTTGATAAGCAAAGTTCAATTGAAAGAGCATCTTTTTCAGATTTTATTAATCCTAAAGTTTGGATTCAACAAATTGGATATTATATGTTAATTACTAAGCACCCTCATGGAAAAGGTGTATATAATCCTTTGCAATTCTTTGCATATTTAGGGGTTTATATATCAATTTTTATGATTTCATTAACTGGACTTATTTTATATATTAATGTATATCATGAAGGTATGGGTGGATTATTATGGGATATTTTAAAACCAATTGAAGTTATGTTAGGTGGACTTGCTTGGGTTAGAGAGTTACATCATATTTTTATGTGGGTATTTATTCTTTTCTTACCAGTGCATATTTATTTGGCAGTATTTAATTCTTTATATGGAAAAAGTGGAGCTATGGATTCTATTATTTCTGGTTATAGGTGGATTAAAAAGAGTAAAAAAGATAAATGAATATTTTAATATTAGGAATAGGAAATATCCTATTTCAAGATGAAGGAATAGGAGCTCATTTTATTCACTATTTAGATGAAAAATATGAGTTTTATTCAAGTGAACATAGTGTAGATATAGTTGATGGTGGAACTTTAGCTCAAAGACTGATTCCTCTTATAGTCAAATATGACAAGGTTTTTGTTGTTGATTGTATTGATGCACTTAATTCAAAACCTGGGGATGTCTATTTTTTTGATTATTTAAAAGCACCTGCTGAAATTGATTGGCAAGGAAGTGCCCATGAAGTTGAGATGTTACAAACTTTGAATATGATTAAAATGAATGGTGATCTTCCTTCTACATATGTTTTAGGAGTTATTCCTAAAAGAGTTGCTAATGATACTACATTTGATTTAAGCAAAGAGATTGTAAAAGCTATTTTTACAATGGAACATACAATAATTGATGCACTCAAAGATTTAGATGTCAAGGTCAAAGTAAGAAATAGTGAAGTTACAATTAAAAAGATGGCTCAAATCTCTTATAAAAGGGAAATTATAAATGATCCTAGAGTATAGATTTGAATATTTGTCTAATAACAATAATTATATTAGTTTTTTAAATAATATATTAAAATCAAAAGAATTAGATTATAAAATTTTTAGAGAAGATGATTTTATATATTTATATATTCAAGCTGATGAAGAACAGTTATTAGAGATTTCAAATGAATTATCTTTAAAGCTTCCTATGTCTATTTTTTTAAAGAATTTTACATTAGAAGTAGTACCACAAGTACCTGAAAAAAGTTTTGTTAAAATGACAGATTATACTAATTTGTCATATTGTTCAAATTGTGTAGCCAACATCAAAAATGAGTATTCATCTATTTTTAGTAATAAAACTTTTCAATGTGATATTTGTGGTACTACTTATGATGTAAAGAGTTTAAAATTTTATGAAAAAAAGAGTGAAAAAAATTATACATCAATAAAAAATTTATTTGTACAAATTGCAGAAGAAATTAAAAATAATAAAAAAGTGAGGCTTAAAACTAAACACTTTGATTACTGTTTATCCAAACTTGGAACAATTAGAAAAAACAATCAAAATATTATTGCAACATCACTCGATACGCTGTCAAAACTTGTTGTGGCTTCAGAAGAGAAGAAAATATTATTATCAAGTGTAGAAAAACCTTCTATTATTTTTAATATTAATGAAATATATAAAAAAGCGAATAATATAGATTTTCAAAAAGTAAGTGTTTGCTTATCAAGGGATTTAATAACTTTTCTTTTAGCTGAAGAATTAAGTAATTTAGGTGTTGAGTTTTTAGAGTATGAAAAAGGTGAAGAGTATGATTTTATGCTTGAAAATACAGATGAAGAAAGTAAAGATACAAAATTAGAACTCTCACTTATTGATAGTAAAATATTTATTTTAAAAAATTCATATATAGATTTAAAGTTAGAAGAGATATATAAGAGTTTTGATAAAAAATCAAAAGCTCAGTTTATGGTTTTACTAAGTGAAAACAATTTTTTTGATAACTCTATTTTAAATTTTTACTGTTCAACAAAATATGATGAACAAATAAGTCTTTATTCTCCTAAAATAGATGGTATGCTTGATATTTTAGATTATAAAATGCCAAAAAATATAAATGAAATTTTTGAAAAAATCTCTTTAGATGATACAGGAAAAAGACTTTTAGAAAATTATAAAACTAAGTTTCCAAAAGAGTATGAAAATGCTATAAATTCGGATGATTTTAAATTTGTAAATAGCTCTATATTTTCACTTTGGAGCGTAGCAGCATTAGCACTTGGTTTGGAAAACTCAATTTTAGATAATGCGAAAAAGGCTTTATTTCAAAAAGGACCAAGAGTAGATTATAAATTACTACCAAATAACAAACTATATAATAAGGAGTTTGATATTATTAGATTTATAAAAAGTGGTATTAGTTTTAAATTAGCAGGTGTTGATGAAAAAACTCTTTCTTTAGGATATGTAGAAAGCTATGCTTACTTTTTAGCTGATATTGCTGATGAAGTAAATAATGAATTTGAATTAGATGGAGTCTCTTTATGTGGGGATCTAATTGTAGATGATTTTATTTATAAAATGATTAAAAAAGCAATCGCAAAAAATTTCAAATTATTTTATAATAAGGATTTTCCAATACAATTATAAAAAAGTTTTGAGTATTTTATGAAGTGTATTGAAATTCAAATAAAAGGTATAGTCCAAGGAGTTGGATTTAGACCCTTTGTATATAATCTTGCCTTACAAAACAGTCTTTTAGGTTGGGTAAATAATGATGATAGAGGTGTAAATATTGTTTTAGAAGGAGATGACTCTTCTATAGAAACTTTTCTTTTTATATTAAAAAACTCTCCACCTCCACTTGCAAAAATTGATTCAATAGATATAAAAAATATAGACTTCCAAAATTTTAATTCTTTTGAAATAATACAAAGTGAAACTACTTTAAATAAATCAACAATAATAAGTCCTGATATGGCTATTTGTGATGACTGTATTGATGATATAAATAATAGAGATAATTTTAGATTTCATTATGCACTTACTAATTGTACAAATTGTGGTCCTAGATATTCGATTATAAATACTGTTCCTTATGATAGATGTAATACTTCTATGAGAGAGTTTATTATGTGCGAAGATTGTAAAGAAGAGTACGAAAATCCACTTAATAGAAGATATCATGCTCAACCAATCTCATGTGAAAAATGTGGACCAGAGATCTTTTTATATAACAATTTAAATGAGATAATAGCAAAAGATTATGAAGCAATAGTATTACTAGCAAAGAAGATAAAAGAAGGTTTTATTGTAGCTTTAAAAGGCTTGGGTGGTTTTCATATAGTTTGTGATGCAAAAAATGATAAGGTAATACAATTATTAAGAGAGCGAAAAAATAGACCTAAAAAACCTTTTGCAGTTATGTTTAGTTCTTTAGAACAAATTAAACAAAATGCAGTTTTAACAAAAAAAGAAGTAGAGATTATTTTTTCAAAACACAAGCCAATAACTTTGGTAAAATCTAACTTTACCCTAAGTACATTAATAGCTCCAAATATTGATAGAATAGGGTGTTTTATTGCTTATACGCCTTTACATTATCTTCTTTTTGAACATTTAGATAATCCAATAGTTGCAACAAGTGCAAATCTATCAACAGAACCTATAATTAGAGATAAAGATGAAATAATTTCAAAACTTTCCAATGTAGTTGATTTTGTTTTAGATTTTAATAGGGATATTATAAACGCTTGTGATGATTCAGTTGTTCAGTTAATAAATGAAGATTTACAAGTTTTAAGAAATGCAAGAGGTTATGCTCCTACTTCATTAAAACTAAAAAATAGTACATCAAAAAAGATATTAGCACTTGGAGCAAATCAAAAGTCTACTATATCAATAGCTTTTGATGACAATCTAATTTTATCCCCTTATATTGGTGATTTAGACTCTATTTCCTCAATGGAGTATTTTGTAAGAACAATTGATACTTTTAAAAGATTTTATGATTTTATCCCAGATATTATTGTTTGTGATAAACATCCTAATTATGAGAGTACAAAATGGGCAAAATCACAAAATATAGAACTTGTACAAATTCAACATCATTATGCTCATATGCTTTCAACAATGGCTGAATACAACCTAGATGAAAAAGTATTAACATTCTGTTTTGATGGAACAGGTTTTGGAGATGATGGAAATATTTGGGGTGGAGAGGTTCTTATAGGAGATAAATCTTTATACGAAAGAGTTTATCATTTTGATTATTTCAAGCTTCTAGGTGGAGAAAAAGCTGTAAAAGAGCCAAAAAGAGTTGCTTTATCTTTACTTTTTGAAAACTACTGTTTAGATGATATAATAAGTTTAGATAATCCTACTGTAAAAGCTTTTACTATAAATGAAATAAAGCTTATGTATACAATATGGCAAAAAGGTCTAAATACACCATATACAAGTTCATGTGGTAGAATTTTTGATGCAATTGCCTCTTTTTCTAACCTTGCACATACCCAAAGCTATGAAGGAGAAACAGGACTTCAAGTGGAGATGGCATTTGATAGTAAAATTAAAGGGTTTTATGAATATGAATTGGATGATTCTAAAATTATCTTAAATAAGATGATAAAGCAAATAGTTAATAGTAAAGATTCTAAAACAATTTGTTCAAAATTTATTAATACTCTTATTGAGATTATTTTTGAGATTTCAAATAGATATGAAGAACTTCCTATAATATTAACAGGTGGAGTTTTTCAGAATAAAACTCTTTTGGAACTACTCTTAAAAAAATTAGAAAAAAGAGTAGTTTATACTAACAAAAAGCTTCCTGTAAATGATGGAGGCATTTCAGTGGGACAAATATATTATTTAATATAAACAAGGAGGTATCTAAATAGATACCTTCTTTTATGAATTTATATCAATATTATTTTTACCCTCAAACTCTTTTTCATCAGCACTAGAAACAATATTATTTGCAATACTTGAAGTTTTTGTTGCTATTTCATTAGTTTTTGCAGCAATAGATGCATTATTTTGCGTTTGTTGATCAAGTGAAGATATTGCATCATTAATCTGTGTTATTCCTATTTGTTGCTCTTTTGCGGCAAGTGAGATATCAGAAATCAACTCTATTGTTTGATTAATATTCTCTTTTAATTTAGTATTTCCATCTCTCATCCTATTTGCAATCTCTTTTCCTTCTTCTGCTTTTTTAGTAGCATTTTCTACTAAATCTTTTATCTCTTTTGCTGCCTCAGCACTTCTTGTTGCAAGATTTCTAACCTCTTGTGCAACTACTGCAAAACCTTTACCTGCTTCACCAGCTGTTGCAGCTTCAACAGCAGCATTAAGTGATAAAATATTTGTTTGGAAGGCAATTTGATCAATTACTGTTATAGCTTCATTTATATAGCTAACTTGAGTATTAATTTCATTCATTGCTTGGTCTGTTTTTATAGAGAGTTGTTCCCCTGTATTTGCTGAATTATTAACGTCTGTAGTTAATTCATTCATTTTAATAATTTTATTTGTCGTTAATGAAATATTACTTGTAATTTCTTCAAGAGCTGCTGCTGTTTCTTCTAAAGATGCTGCTGCGTTATTTGAACTATCATTTAATATCTTTACATTACTTAATAAAGTTGAAGAACTATCATTTAGAATAAGTCCATTTTTTTTATTTTCAATTAACATTTTTGTAATTGAAACTCCAAGACTATTAACCCCTGTTCCTAATCTTTCTAAATGTTTTTTTATTCCATCAGTATTAACTTTCTTAAGATAGTTATAATCAGCAAACTCTTCTAAAACAATTAATATATTATCAATATTATGCTTTAAGTTATTTCCCATATTATTAAGTACATCTTTTAGTTCATTTAATGAAGGATTAGATACCTGAGCGGTAATTCTTTGACATAGGTCACCTTTTTCAAATTCAGCTAAAACTTCTACGGTTTCATTAATAATAGCTCTGTCCTCTTCAATACTTTTTTTAGTTTTTATAATATTTTCATTTACAACTTTTGACATAATTCCTATTTCAGAGTCAGTAACATTTTCTAAAAGTTTTGTATCTGGAATCTCTCTATTTAAGTATTTAAAGAAGTTTAATAAGCCTTCTTGAAAAGAGTTGATTTCATTACTTATATTTTTAGGAATATATATTCCTATTAAAACAATAAATGAGATACCAAGTAATGAGATAAAAATAGTAAATATCTCAAGTTGTGCATTATTTTTTGCAACTTCTGGACCAATCTTATTTTGTGCTTCTTTTAGTGATAGCTTAATTTTTTCAGCATTTTCTCCAATTCTAGGTCCTAAAATATCTAGTCCATTTATAAGATTGTTTCTAAGATTAATTGCAGAGATAATCTTATTTAAATCATTATTATATTTATGGATGTATTCTGTTGCCTCTTTTAGTTGAGCAATTCTTTTTTTGTCTTGAATATTTGATTGAATATTTTTTAGATTTTTTTCTAATATTTTAAATTCATTAATAGCATTTTGATTATCTTCTTTATTATTTGAGATTAAAAACTTTGAAATATAAAGTCTAGCTAAAAGTAAGACTCTAATACCTTTTGCAGTTGAAAGTGCAGCATCTTTGTCACCATCTTTATATGCACTATTCATAATAGAAGTTAATAATCTCTCAATATTGTTTCCATAAATAGTTAAGTTTGCAAGTAGTTCATCACTCTGTTTTTCATAGTTTACAATTTGATTAAAATCTTGTTCATATGAGCTTAAATCTTTTTCTATATCTTTTACAAGTTCAGCTCTTGTTGGCTCCTCTACATATTGTTGGGCTTTTTGTAAATCTTCTTTACTTAATTTAAAGAAGTGGTTAAATGAATCAATATTTCCTTGCGATGCTTGCATTCTGGCCATTAGCATATTTGCTTGTATTTGACTAGCAAGTATATTGTCTCTTGCCATATCTCTATAAGAGGTAAAACCATCAGCAGATTTACTAATTCCAAAAAGGCTTGAAAACGCCATGATACAAATTAAAATTGTTATGATAATGAATGAATAAACAAGTTTTGTTTTTATCTTTAAGTTGTTCATAACTCCATTCTTTAGATTGTACATAATTTTATCCTTTGTTTAAAAAATGTACAATTATAATTAAGAAAAGTTAAAGTTTAGTTAAAGATTGATAATCTTTATCAAATATTTTTTAAATAAATATAAGTATTTATTATTTATTAAAAAATCATTCGTATAACCAAATAATGATATTATGGAGGCTATAAGGATTTTTTTTTTTTAAAAAAATGAAAAAAATCTATGGTATTAAATTTAAAAATTAATTTTCGAATTTAAGAATAAGATATAGAAATATAGTGAGATTTTTCATAAAAAATGAAAATTTTAAACTATTTTTTTAAAATTTTTACTCTTGATTCAATAATAAAAACTCCAAATGGTATCAATGATAAAACAAACATTTGAAACATAAAACCTGTATACCATCTATCTCTTGTTTTTACTTCAAAAAGTGAAATTATAAAAAGTATAAAAAGAATTCCGTGTATCATTCCAAAGATTTTTACATAAATAGGATTTTCTCCTAAATATTTGATGGGCATAGCAATAAAAACTAAAATTAAATATGATAAACCTTCTATGGCAGAGATTATTCTGAAACGTATAAGTGCTGAATTAAGCATAAATTTCCTTAAATTTTTCATCGCATTATATAGAAAAATATTTATACTTTCTTTATATTGAATATTAATATATATATTTTATTTTAATTAGTTAGTAAAGCAAGTAGTAATAAATAGTATAATTAATATATATTTTAAACTTGGGTGATATTTATAATTTAATAGCATAGTTTTTTTAAAATCTCTATTTGTTTATTATGTAAAAAATTAAATTTGAATTCGCACTCTTTTAGATAATAAAAAAAGTTTTTTTCATTTACACCTTTATATTTTTTAAGATTCTCTTCTAAATATTTCCAAAAAATTGAAATTGGAGTAGAATAAGCATTTATTGAGTGTATTTTATGCCATTTAAGATACTGTTCAAATGTTTTTGTATCTTCAATATTGTCATAAAGGGGAAGTTTTGGCATTAAAAGAGTAAATATCTTTTTATTTGTGTAAAACCCTATAATGTTAATAGCATTATAAAGTGATTTTTTCTTATCTTTTTTTTGATTATTTGTAAAATAGTAAAACTCTTCATATGAACTATTATCTATTGGCATACTATAGTGTAACTCTTCAAGATATAAGGCAATGATTTTTCTAAAGAGCATATATCTACTTTGTATAGTTCTATAATTTAAACCTAAGATTTTTGCACATTTATTTGCACTTATGTTACTACAAAAAAGTTCAATTACCCTATAATCAGTATTTAGTTTTTTAATTGAAAACTTTTTATGGCAAGAACTACATTTTATATAATCATTTTGAAGTAGATATAATTTTTTATTTTGACAAAAAGGACAATGTGTAATATTCATAACTAATTATACTAAATTTTTTTTAAGCCTAAAAAACTAAATGGGACTAAAAAGAAATTTTAAACATAATTAGAAGAATAAAACCATCCTTTCTTAAATGTAGAAGAGTTGTAAGAATAGCAACATTAACACTATTTAGTGTTAATGTTGTTTAGTTTGTATTTTAAAAATTCTCCCATTCGTCAGTCTCTTTTTTCTGTTCTTCTATTTTTCCTTTTTTCTGTTTCTTTCTTTTTTCATCTTTTGAAGCAACTTCAATAAGTTCAAGCTCTTTTGCTTTAACTTCCTCTTTTCCAATAAACTCTTTTGTATTGGCATTTGTAACTACTATATTTGCAATTTTATCTGTATGTACGGCTACATCATAAGTTTGATTTGCAATCATTGCATTTTCTTGAGTTTGTCTATCTAAAAGATTAATAGCATCATTAATTTGCTCAATACCTGTTAATTGTTCTTTACTTGATAATTCTACATCTTTTATCAAAGTAATTGTTTTTTTAATATCTTCATTAAGAGTTTGATAACCAGAAATCATCATTTCAGAGATTTTTTTCCCTTCATCTGCTTTTAGTGTTGCTGTTTCAACTATCTCTTTAATCTCTTTTGCAGCTTCAGCAGATCTACTTGCAAGATTTCTCACTTCTTGTGCAACAACAGCGAAACCTTTTCCTGCTTCTCCTGCAGTTGCAGCTTCAACAGCAGCATTAAGTGATAAAATATTTGTTTGGAAGGCTATTTGATCAATTATAGAGATTGCTTCATTAATTGCGTTAACTTCAGAATCAATATCATTCATAGCAGTAGTTGTTCTAGTTGCGTAATCTTCCCCTTTATTTAATGAGCTTGTAACACTTTCTGTAAGTTTTGACATCTCAATAATATTTTTTGTGTTACTAGATATATTACTAGTTATCTCTTCGATTGCTGCTGCTGTTTCTTCTAGAGAAGCTGCTGCTTCATTAGAGTTTTTATTTAAAGTATCAACGTTTTTTAGTAATATTGAGCTACTTTTTCCAAGTGTTAGACCATTAGCTTTATTTTCTACAAGCATTTCATTGATAATATCTGCAAGATTATTTAATCCTTCTGTAACACCACTTTTGCATCCTTGGATTCTATGAGTAAAGTTAAGATTAGCATATTTTTCTAAGGCGAATGATATATCATTTACATTTGTACAAATTTTTTGTTGTAAACTTTGTAGCATCTCATTTATCTGTTTTCTTAAATTTTCTAAACTCTCTGATTTTGTTTTGTTTTCTAATCGTTTATTTAAAAAACCATTTTTGATAATATTTACGATTTCATTTATTTCATTTAAAAACTTATTGTCAGCATCAATAGTATCTTTTGCTTTTTCTATATTACTATTTACTATCTTTGCCATTGTTCCAAATTCATCTCTATTTAAATTGTCAAGTAATTTTATATCATCTCTTTGCTTATTTATATATTCAAAAAAGCTAAGAAGACCATCTTGAAAGCTTTTGATTGAATTTAATAGTTGTCTTGAAAGTAGAATCGATATAACTAGAAAAATAATAATTGAAACAAGAGCAATTGAAATTAAAACTTTATTCATAGTTATTTCAGCTTCATTTTTAGAATCAATTGCATTTTCATTGATAGCTGAGAGGTTCTCTTCTAAATCAAGACCTATTTCAACCATACTTTTTATAATATTTAAAATCTCTTCACTCTCCTCTAGTTTTCCCACTTTAAACTCTTCTATTCTTTGTGTTGCAAATTGATCAAACTTTTCAATATAGAGTTTTGACAAAGAGATAATTTCATCTGCTAGTTTAATGTTCTCTTCTGAACCTAAGATAGGTTTTAGCTCCTCAATATGTTTATTAAGTGTATTAAATTCACTTCTTACTAAATTTGCACGTTTCTCATTAGCACCTCTTAAAAATTGATAAACTGCGATACGTCCTTTTAATACCTCTTGGATAAAAATAGCTGTTTCATTAGCCAGGTATATCCTTTTTCCAACAATTGAATTATAGTAGTTAAAAATAATACCTGAAGTAATCACAATAATAACAAATATTGCGGGTAAAAGTAGTAATTTTAATTTCGTTGATAAATTGTTTAACATAAAAAACTCCTTATATTTTTTAATTAATATCATTATTTAAAAAAAATAATTAAAAGTAGCTTAATTTATTATATTTTTTTAATTAATATAATTATTTGTTTTAATTGTTATAATTATTTATTTTAATTGTCATAATTATCTTTGTTCTAATAATACACAAGTTTATAGTTTTGTCAGGTTAGTTTTATCTTTCTTCTAATAGACTTGTTTAAATTTAAATGAATATTCAAAAGAAAAAGGATAACTAATGTGTACAGATTGCGGATGTAGCATCACAGAACATGAAGATAAACACTCTCATGGAAATTCA
The DNA here is from genome assembly GCA_964480765.1 of uncultured Arcobacter sp. Classification (GTDB taxonomy): domain Bacteria; phylum Campylobacterota; class Campylobacteria; order Campylobacterales; family Arcobacteraceae; genus Halarcobacter. Next base: position 54,498 of record CAYZST010000008.1, read on the forward strand.
ATCTCTCATCAAGCTGCCCATGAAACTTTACATCATAATCCACAACTAAATGATAGTAAAACAATTTCTGTTATTAAAAAAATCTTAGATAAGAATAATCATGAAGCAGCCCATAATAGAGCTCATTTTGATAAAAATAAGGTTTTAGGTATAAATTTAATGAGTAGCCCTGGAAGTGGGAAAACTACACTTTTAGAACACTTAGCTAACTTAGTGGATTTCAAGTTTGGTGTTGTTGAAGGTGATTTAGAGACAAATAGAGATGCTGATAGATTAAAAGCAAAAGGAATTAAAGCAGTACAGATTCAAACGGGTAGTGCATGTCATTTGGATGCTTTTATGGTTCACAAAGGTTTACATGATATGCCTTTAGAGGATATGGATGTATGTTTTGTTGAAAATGTTGGAAATCTAGTATGTCCAGCTTCTTATGATGTGGGAACCCATTTAAATATTGTTTTAGTATCTGTTCCAGAAGGGGAAGATAAAATTGCAAAATATCCTGTTATGTTTAGAGCAGCAGATTTGATTTTATTTACAAAAACGGATCTTCTTCCATATTTTGAGTATGATTTAGAAAAAGAGAAAGACAGTGCAAGAAAATTAAAACCAAATGTTGATATTTTAGATGTATCAATAAAAGATGTAAATAGTTTAAAAGCAGTTGTTGATTGGATTAATTTTAAAAAAAGGATGCGATAAGCGTTAAAAGAGTAAAGCAGTTTATTTTTTTAGATTTGATTTAAAATTGATGTGCCTTAGCACCAACGAATAGAAAGAGATTTAGGAGAAATATTTTATGTGCCTATCAATACCATCAAAAATAACTTATATTGATGAAGAGAATAATATTGCAACAGTTGATACAATGGGAGTTGAAAGAAAAGCTTCATTGGATTTAATTGATCAACCAGTAATAGTTGGAGACTATGTACTTATCCATATCGGTTTTGCAATGAACAAGATTGACGAAGAGGATGCCCTTGCCTCTTTAGAAGTCTATCGTGAAATTATAGAGAAAATGGAAGAGGAAGATAGATATCAAGCTATATTAGATGATGATGCCTGTCCTAATAGAGGGTAAAATGTCTGAATTAAAATTAAAAGACCTATATGAAGGCTTTAGAGACCCTGATACAATAAAAGCGTATAAAAGAATAATAGAAGAAGATGCTAAAAAATTAGAAAAGTCTATAAATATTATGGAAGTTTGCGGAGGTCATACTCATACAATTATGAAATATGGTATTCCTCAGTTACTTCCTAAGAATATAAATTTTATTCATGGTCCAGGTTGTCCAGTTTGTATTATGCCAAAAGAGAGAATTGACCATGCATACATTTTAAGTATGCAAGAAGATGTGATTCTTGTAACACTTGGGGATATGATAAAAGTACCTGGAAGTAATGGAAGCTTGCAAGATGCAAGAAGTAAAGGAGCAGATGTAAGATTTGTATACTCTCCTATGGACTGCATAAAAATTGCAAATGAAAATTTAAATAAAAGGCTTATCTTTTTTGCCATAGGTTTTGAAACAACTACTCCAATGACAGCTGCCCTTTTAGATGTTGTTATAAAACAGAATATTAAGAATATCTTTTTTCATATAAATCATGTAACAATTCCAGAAGTAATGCGAGAGTTAATAGATAGTAGAGATGAACATATTGATTCATATAACCATCAAATAGATGCTTTTTTAGGACCATCTCATGTTTCTGTAATTAGTGGAAGTAAAATATATGAAGAGTTTCCTCGAGATTATAAAAAATCAGTTGTTGTAGCAGGGTTTGAGCCAGTGGATGTAATGCAATCAATCTCAATGATAGTAAAACAATTTATTGAAAAGAGATGTGAACTTGAAATTGAGTACAAAAGATTAGTTTCATATGATGGGAATATAAAAGCACAAGAGCTAATCAATAAATATTTTGAAAAAATCTCACTATTTAAGTGGAGAGGTTTAGGTAATATAAAAGATTCAGGTCTTAAGTTAAGAGATGAATATAGTAAATATGATGCAGAAGTTATTTATAAAAAGATTTTACCAATTGCTGAAATAGAAGATCATAAGCTTTGCATTTGTGGTGATATTTTAAGAGGTATGGCAAGTCCATCTGAGTGTACTATCTTTGGAACGGCATGTAAGCCAAGTACTCCTATTGGAAGTTGTATGGTTTCAAGTGAAGGAGCTTGTGCTGCATACTATAAGTATGGAAATTTATTATAGAGATATAAAAATTAAATAAGAAGAAAAAAATGAAAACAATAACATTAGCTCATGGAAATGGTGGACAAGAGAATAATGAACTTATTTCAAAAGTTTTTTATAAAGCTTTTAAAAATGATATTTTAGAAAAGAGTGAAGATGCAGCTGTTATTCAAGATGGTAATTTAGCATTTTCTACGGACTCTTTTACAGTTAGTCCACTTTTTTTCAATGGTGCTGATATTGGTAAACTGGCAGTTTGTGGAACCTGTAATGATTTGGCAATGATGGGTGCAAAGCCTAAATATCTCACTTGCTCAGTTATTATTGAAGAGGGATTAGATAAAAGAGTTCTTGATAAGATTGTAAAGAGTATGAAAGAGGAACTTGAAATTAATGGTGCAATTATAGTAAGTGGTGATACAAAAGTAGTTCCAAGAGGAAGTGTAGATAAAATATTTATAAATACAACAGGTATAGGGGAGATTGAATATAAAGGTATTAGCTCAAATAATATTACAAATGAAGATACAATTTTAGTAAGTAGAGACATAGGAGCACATGGTGCAACTATTTTTGCAAGTAGAGAGGGTATTGATATGAATACCAAGCTTAAATCAGATTGTGCTTCCTTATATCCTCAAGTAAAAGCATTAATTAATAGTGGCATTAGAATAACAGCTTTAAGGGATGCTACAAGAGGTGGAGTTAGTGCAGTTCTTAATGAGTGGGCGAAACAATCAAATATTTGCATAGAAATAGAAGAGGGGAAAATACCAATTTCAGATGAGGTAAAGGGTATTTGTGAATTACTAGGCTTTGAAGCAATGTCCTTAGCAAATGAAGGAACATTTGTACTTGCAATTAAAAAAGAGGATGCACAAAAAGCTTTAGAGGTTTTGAAAAAGACAAATGACACTGCTGCAATTATTGGAAAAGTAACTAGTAAGCACATAGGAAAAGTAGTGTTAAACTCTGAATGGGGAACAAAAAGATTTTTAGAACTTCCAACAGGGGAATTACTTCCAAGAATTTGCTAAGAGTATTTTATGAAAATTCTACTATTAATTAGCTCTTTTAATTCTTTATCACAAAGGGTGTATTGTGAGTTAAAAGAGTTAAATTATGAAGTTAAAATTTTATTATCAAAAGATAAAAATCTAATAACAGAAATTAAAACTTTTAATCCTGATTTAATATTTGCTCCATATTTAAAAGAGTATGTATCAAAAGAGATATATGAAAACTATCAAACATTTATTTTACATCCAGGAGTTATTGGTGATAGAGGGAATCAATCTTTAGATTATGCAATAAGTGATGAAAAAAAACAGTGGGGTGTTGTAATACTTAAAGCAAATGAAGAGCTAGATGGAGGGGATATTTATGCATCTTCAAATTTTCCTATGAGAGTAGCAACAAAAGGCTCTATTTATAGAAATGAGATTTGTGATTCTAGCTTAATTGCTTTAAAACAATTACTTAAAAATTTTAAAAATAAAGAGTTTAAACCAACTCCTCAAATTAAAAATAAGATTCATAAAAAATTAAGTCAAGAAAATAGAAAAATTAATTGGGAAAAAGATAATAGTGATACCATAATTAAAAAGATTAATATGAGCGATTCTTATCCCGGTGTAAAAGAGAGTTTCTTGGGACTTACTTGTTATATGTATGGAGCATACAAAGAGGATAGTTTAAGAGCAAAACCAAAACAGATAGTTGCAAAAAGAGATGGTGCAATTTGTTTAGGAACAATTGATGGTGCTGTCTGGATAAGCCATTTAAAACAGAAGAATAGATTTAAATTACCTGCAACCTATGTTTTAAAAGAGAAGTTAAAAGGGATAAAAGAGCTTAGAATACCTCTAATACTTGAAAATAAAAAATTAACTTATCATGAAATTTATGTGGAAAAAAAAGATGAAATTGCATATGTATATTTTGATTTTCATAATGGTGCAATGAGTTCTGAACAAGCAATTAGACTAAAGTATACAGTTGATTATTTAAAAGAAGAGTGCAAAGTATTGGTTTTAATGGGTGGTGAAGAGTTTTTTTCAAATGGTATTCATCTAAATATTCTTGAAAATAGTAAAAAGCAAGGAGAAGATGGCTGGAGTAATATAAATGCCATGAATGATGTTGTAAAATCAGTTCTATTTTCAGAAAATATTATCACTGTTGCCTCTTTCTCTAAAAATGCAGGTGCAGGAGGAGTTTTTCTAGGACTTGCTTGTGATTATTGTATAGGAAGAGAAGGGATTGTTTTAAATCCTCATTATAGAACAATGGGCTTATCTGGAAGTGAATTTCACACTTATACTTTTTATAAAAGAGTTGAAAGAGAAATAGCCGATGAAATATTAGATAAATGTATTCCAATTGGAAGTAATAAAGCTAAAAGAATTGGATTGCTTGATGAGGTATTTTCAAGTAAAAATTATAAACAAAAACTTGAAGAGTTTTGTAAACAACTAATTAATGATGAATACTCTTTTAATACTTTTATAGATAAGAAAAATGATTTTCTTTATGAAAATGAAGAGAAGATTGAAAAATTAAAAGAAAAAGAATTAAAAAAAATGTACCCAGAATTTTGGGAGGAGAAAAGCTCTTTTCATAAATTAAGAAATGAATTTGTTTATAAAAAAGAACATATAAATAGTATTAAGAGATTAAAGGATTTATAAATGCATGAATACTCTATTGTACAGTCATTATTAGAAAGTTGCGAAGAACACGTAAAACAAAATAGTGCAACAAAAGTAACAAAAGTAATAGTTAAAATCGGTGTTTTAAGTGGAGTAGAGCCAGATTTACTTCAAACAGCATTTGATACTTTTAAAGAAAAAACTGTTTGTGATGGTGCTGAATTTATAATAAATCATCAAAAAATTGTTGTTGCTTGCTTCTCCTGTGGTGAAGAATCAACTTTGGAAAAATATGAATTTTCTTGTCCGAAATGTCAATCTACTCAGTTAAAAGTAATTGATGGAGAAGATATGTATTTAATGTCACTTGTAATGGAATAGTCCATAAGCCCCTAAAATAGGGGTTTATTAAAAATAAAAATAAGAAATTTCTCTAAAATGTAGTATATTTTCACTATATTTGTAGTATATATTTTTTTGAACTTACTTCAGTTTTTTTACACTTTTAATATACATTTATTAAAAATCATTATAAATAACTAACAAGATAATTTGTCTTTTTGCTAATATTAGCTACATTTATAATTATTTATGTTTTGGGAGATTCTGTGTTAAGATTAATTAAAAGAAGTAAAGATGATATTCTAGAAAAATATAAGACCAAGAACTACTTAGAAAAAATACCAACACATTTAAAAACAAATAAGAGATTTGTTACTAAGCTGATTAATTATAAAAATAAATTAAAAAATATTTATTTTGTAAAGACTGAAATAAAAAAGTCTTACGAGCACTTTCTTCAAGAAGAATTTTTAATTAATGTATATCTTGAAAAGTTTCAATATTCAAAAACGCGAGGTCTTGACGGAAAAAAAGGTTCAGATTTAAAAATTGAATCTTATGGAAAAAGAACAAGTGATATATCTTGGCTTTTAAGAAAACTCAAAAACAATAGGTATGTCTTTCATTCTTTTCAAGAGATATTAGTTAGTAAAGGGAAGGGGAAAAACCCAAGAATTATTTCTAAAGCAACTGTAAGAGACTCTTTAGCTATATATACAGCAAAAGAGTATTTTAAAAAAAATATACAGGGTTCCATCACAGTTAAAGCTAATGATTTAATACAAGATGTCATTAGTAATTTAAGTAATATAAGTGACATAAAAGATTATGTTTTCTATCAAACAGATATTACAAACTATTATGGAAGTATAAATCATAACCTTTTAATCGAAAAAATCTCGAGAATATTAGAAGAAGATCCTAAAAAAGAGATTTTAATAAATCTTATAAAAACAATCATAGAAAATCCTACTGTTGAATTTGGAAGTAAGAAATTAAAAAAGAAAGTAAAAAATAAAAATGGAATTCCTCAAGGATTGTCTGTTTCAAATATTCTAGCTAACTTGTATATGCTAGAGTTTGATTACAAGATGAATTATTTTATAAAAAATGAAGAATATGGAATGATAGGTTATTATCGTTATGTTGATGATATTCTAATTATATGTAAAAAAACTGAGTTTTCTAAAATGGAAAGTATGTTTAAAAATGAAATTAAGAGATATAAGCTCGAATTACATAAAGATAAGACAGAACTTGTTGATTTATCAAAGGGAGATAATAAACTTGATTTTTTAGGTTATGTTTTTTCATATAAAAATGGTTATCAATCAAAGCATTTAAAGTTATCAAACTTTGTGATTATTCCAAGAGAGAGAACTGCTAGTAATTTTTTAAAATCAATATTATCGCTATTTACTAAGTTTAAACGAAATCTTGAAGAAATAAATAAGTTAAAAAGTTCAGAAACTAAAACAAAAAGAAAAAAGCTTTTAAAAATTAATTTTGTATTTCGATTAAATATTGCAATTGCTGGTTGTATTTCAAGTGGAAATAGATTTGGTTTTTTTACTTATTTTTCAAAAGTATCCACACCATTTTTAGCATATCAGGTAAAAAATCTAATTGAAAAAGAATTAGAAAAAATACATACAAAAAAAGTTATTAATAGTGCTGAAAAAAATTCTTTAAAAAAGAAAATAAAAAATCCAATCAGTTGTTTTTTTAGTACTCAAAATGAAAGTTTTTTTAGAAGAACTATAGAAATAAACTTTGATGAATATATGAATTACCAAGAATATGTTAAACAAATTGGAAAAGAAAAAACTCAAACAGAGACTAATTATTACAACTCATTAAAAAAACTATCGCCAGAAGATTTTTTAAAAAAATATGATAAGGAACATTACGAACATTTAATTGAAGAGTATGAGGGGTTTATTCTAAGAAATAAAATATATTTTTATTTTAATAAAATGAAACAAAAAAACTTAGATATATTAAGTAAGGATATTAAAGGTTCTATTGGAAATTATTAATACAATAACACAAAGATAGCATTAACAGAATTAAGTGTATAATTTTATTGTTATGACATATGTATAAACGGTTGTATAACCAAGTATATTTACTTTTGTAAAAGTCATTTTATAATGTCACTTAGATGGTATTACCAAATTTGTAGTAACTTTATCTTCGTATGTCATAACAACATAAAAAAGGAATTAAATGGGATATTCTTATAGTAAAGAACTTTTCAATCAATTAGACGAAGGAATGTGGGTTACTAAAGGTTCAAGATTATTAACCTATAGAAAGTATAATTCTATACATAGTATTTTGAAATGTTTAAACACAGTTTTTTCTTTTGTATTAATTATAATAGCTATATATAAAATTGGTTCATATGATTTTTTTAATGGTCAATATGATAAACAAATAGATATTATTTTGTTAATAATTTCAATTTATATATTTTCTGTATCTTTTTATTTACCAATTCTTGAATTGAAAGTAAATAAAATTTTTGATAATGCAACAAATATTTCTTACTTATTACGAAAGTTAAAACTTGCTAAAAATGGTTTAGACCTTGATGATATATCAGTTAAATATCATGAGCTTGAGGAAGAATTAAATCACGATGATATCGATTATAAGATGTGGTGTAATTCAATAAATTGTGATAAACATAATAAAGGTACAATCTTTGATACCTTTTTATGGCATATATATAGTAAGTTTCCTTTACTTATTTTATTGCTATCTATAGTTGCATTTTGGTATTTTTTACCAGATATATTACAGACTAATCCTAAAAATTAGTTATTCAGGTACATAAAAAATTATATAAATAGTATATTTTTTTATAAGTGTAGTATAAAATCCTATTAATTTATCTAAGATACATATTATGACAAGGTTTACAGCTCAAGTTACTGGAAAAGATAGATATTAAATGACGTTATAGTTAAAGTTAATAACTTACCCCATAAAAACTCTGATTTAGAATAAAATTAGGTATATTTATTGATAAAAATAGGTGAATATGTAGTATTTTTTTGAAATTTTTATTTATTGTTAGAAATAGTGAAGATATGTTTCTTATGAGTTTAGAGATGGTGTGAGTAAAAATACCTAAAATATGAGAATAATTTTTTTTTAACCTTCATTAAGAGCTTTAGTATAGGGTTATTTCTTTTTTTATTTTCTTCATATTTTTTTATTTCAAAATTGTATCTTAATATTTTCTCATAAATGTTTCATCTATTATATAATTTTTATAAAAACTATTTTATAATTAATAATGATATAAATTTTAAATAGTATTTATACTAATGTTAAACTTTAGGAAAATAAAAGGATAAAAATTGAAGAAATCACTTATCTTTGGTGGAATAGTAGGATTAGGAGTTATAAGTATCCCTTATTTTATGGGAAAGAGTTTTGAGTCAAAAATTAATAACTCAATCAAAGAGATGAATAAGAAAGGAATAATAGTTGAAAACACTACAAAATCTAGTTATCTAGAGACAATATCTGATGGTAAAATTATTGTTAAAAATGGTATAAAGTTTATAGAGAATTTATCTGAAAATTATATAGATGAAGATGTAGCTGTAGGTTTTATGATACAAAGAATCTTAAAAGGATTAAGTGAAAGTGAAAAAGAAGATATAAATGAGTTCTTAAATGGAATGGAAATTAAATACTCATCTACTATTAGTAATTTAAGTACAAAACTTATTGTTAATGGCTATATATCAAAGTTACCTGATGTTCTTGAAAAAGAGCTGCTAGTTCAAACTTCAGGTGCTAAAGAAATCGATTATATTATTAGTAATAAAAAATTTTCGTTTATCCTTAAAGATAATAGACTAAAAATTAATGACATAAAAGAAAGTTTTATCGAAGATGATGATTCATTTAACTTTAATTTAGTTGGTTTTGAACTTGGAAAGGAAGATGTGGTATTAAAAGCTTTGAATATTGATTTTATTGAGAATAAAGAACATAACTTTATTATAAATTTTGATAACTTAAGATTTAGCTCTGATGTTAAAGGTCCAATAAGTTTTGAAAGTAATTTAAAAATAAATAAAATCTTATTACTTTTTAAAAATAAAACTGGTATCAATCTTGAAAATCTTAATACAGGTAGTTCTTTAAAAATAAGCAATAATCGTATGAAAAGTGATTTCTTTATAAGTTTAGATAAGCTTAAAAGTATACATAAACTTAGTTCATTAGCTGACACATTAAATGAAAGTATTATAAATAAAACAGATTTTAAAATGAGTATTGATTTGAGTACAAAAGAATTTGGAAGATTACAAAATATAGATCCTACTTCAAAAAATAATACTAAAAAATTAAAAATTGTACTAGACAGTGTTCTATCAAATAAGCCTAATTTAAAGATAAACATGAATTCAAATGGAATGATTGTTAATAACGAAGAATTATCTAAAGAATTTAAAGTAGATGTTGATTTAAAACTTGATAAAGTTAATAGTATTGATGAACTCCTAAGCTCATTAAAATATGATTTTCAAGGTTTTATTAAATATTTTGATGGTAGTTTTATTAAAGTTTTAGCAGATAATAAAGTTACAAATTCTGTATCACAAATACTTTTATCTCAAGGTATAAAACCTGTTAAGTCAAAAACTAAAGGGCTTAATGAAGTTGTTGCTAAAGTAAAGAATGGAACGTTATACATAAATGACAAAAAAATGTTTTAATATAAGTTAAGGTGTTAAATTTTTAAAATGTAGTATATTAAGTTGTATGAAAGAAAATGGAGTGATTTAAATACAATAGTTTGAAACAAATAGCTAATTAATTCTAAGAAAAGAGTAATTTTTCTATAAAACTTATACGGGATTTATAAAAACTTTTTGTTTTTTATGCTAACATCTTTTATAAATTTTAAGGAGAGTGAATGAAAAAACTACTAAGCTTAGCTGTTGCTTCTGCATTAACTTGTAGTGTAGCATTAGCAAAAGAGATTAAAGTTGGAGCAGTAATGCCTATGTCAGGTCCTTTAGCAGCATATGGACAAGTGACTAATTTAGGGGTAGAGTTAGCACATAAACTTCAACCAACATTAAAAAATGGTGATACTATTAAGCTAGTATTAGTGGATAATAAAGGAGATAAAGTTGAGACGGCAAATGCAACTACAAGACTAATTTCTTCTGATAATGTTGTTGCTATTTTAGGAGCATTGACATCAACAAATACAGCTCAAACAATTGCAATTGCTGATAAAAAACAGATTCCTGTAATTGCTTCGGTTGCTACAAATGACAAATTAACAGAGAGAAGAGAGTTTGCAAATAGAGTTTGTTTTACAGATTCTTTCCAAGGAGAAGTAGTAGCAAACTATGCAAAAGAACAAGGGTATAAAACTGCAGTTGTTATTGTTGATCAAGCACAAGTTTACTCTTTAGGTTTAGCAAAAGCATTCCAAAAAGCATTTAAAAAGAATGGTGGAAAAATTGTTAAAAAGATTAAAATTACTTCAGGAGATAAAGACTTTAAAGCAGTTGTATCTCAAATTAAGAATTTAAATCCTGATTTTATGTTCTTACCACTATATCACCCTGAAGCATCTATGATTGCAAGACAATCTAAACAATTAGGTTTAAGTAAACCAATGTTCTCAGGAGATGGTGTTGCAAATCAAACATTTATTGATTTAGGTGGAGATTCTGTTGAGGGTTATATGTTTACAGATTTCTTTGATTATACAAATCCTCCATCAAAAACATCAGCTGAATTTATTGCTTTCCATGAAAAAGAGACTGGAAAAAAAGAGGTAAATTCATTTACTGCATTAGGTGCTGATACTTATAATATTTTAATTGATGCAATGAACAGATGTGAAAATCCAACGGATTCAATTTGTATTAATAATGAAATTAAAAAGACTACTAATTTTGATGGTGCATCTGGTATGATTACTATTAATAATGAAGGTAATGCAACTAGATCAGCAGTTATCAAAGTGATAGAAGATGGTAAAGCTGGATTTAAAGCGACAGTTAACCCATAATTTTAATTATTAATAAGAAAGTCTAGCAAATTTTTTGCTAGGCTTTTTTTTTATTATAGAAAAAGTAATAAGTTTTTTCTATTGTAAAAGCTTTACAAACTTTCAGGAGACTTGATGGATTTACTAACACTTATACAGCAAATGGTAAATGGATTCTCATTAGGGTCTATGTATGCTCTTATTGCAATTGGTTATACAATGGTATATGGAGTGCTTAGACTTATTAACTTTGCACATGGGGATATTATGATGGTTGGTGCCTTTCTTGGTTATACATGTATTGTAATATTAGGTTTGCCTTTTCCTGTTGCAGTGCTTATGGCAGTTGGTTTATCTGCTCTTGCTGGTATTCTAACAGATAAAATTGCTTATAAACCTTTAAGAGATGCACCTAGAATATCTTTACTTATCACTGCAATTGGTATTTCATTTTTTTTAGAGAATGCTTTTACTGTATTTGCAGGGGGAGTTCCAAGAGCATTTCCAGTTCCAGATTATATGGAGAATATTTTTAATGTTGCAGGAATTACTTTTTCTGTATCTTCAATTATGGTACCAGTTGTTACTTTAGTCTTATTACTTGGTATTTTATTTGTACTTTATAAAACCAAATATGGAATGGCAATTAGAGCTTTATCATTTGATATTAAAACTGTAAATTTAATGGGAATTGATGCAAATATGATTATTTCTATTGTATTTGCTTTAGGCTCAGCATTAGCAGCTGTTGGTGGAATTTTCTGGGTGGTTAATTATCCTTCTGTTGAACCTATGATGGGTGTATTAGTTGGATTGAAAGCTTTTGCAGCAGCAGTTGTGGGAGGTATTGGTTCAGTTACAGGTGCAGTTTTAGGTGGATTTATTATTGGATTTACTGAAGTTGTTGTTATTGCATTTTGGCCAGAGCTTGGTGGGTTTAAAGACGCATTTGCATTTATTTTCTTGATTTTTGTACTTATTTTTAAACCAACAGGAATCATGGGTGAAGATTTAGAAAAAAGTAGGTTCTAATTATGGTACAAGATTCAATTTTTACAAGACAAAGATTAATAAATCTAGCATTAATAGTTATTGCTATTTGGTTTACACATTTTGCACAAAATACATTTGATCCATATACTATAAGAATCATTAATAATGTTGCAATTTTTATTGTTTTAGCAGTCTCATATAACCTAATTAACGGTGTAACAGGTCAGTTTTCACTTGAACCAAATGGATTTGTTGCAATTGGTGCTTATGTTACAGCAATTTTAATAGTCGATGCAGATACTATGCTTTATCAGTATGATATTGAAGATCCATCTCAGTGGGTATTAGCTTTACAAACTGAGTTTGCTTGGGCTTTGTTTTTTGCTGGAACTTTTACTGCTTTAATTGCACTTGGATTATCATTTCCAGTATTTAGAGTAAGGGGTGATTATTTAGCAATCGTTACACTTGGATTTGGATTTATTATTAAGATTTTAGCAATTAATAATCCTCAGATTACTAATGGTTCTTTAGGTATTAACGATATTCCTGAATACTCAAATCTATATTGGACAGGTGGATTTGCTATATTTACGGTTCTTACTATTTTGAATGTAATCTATTCTAAATATGGAAGAGCAATGAAAGCTGTTAGAGATGATGAAGATGCAGCTACTGCAATGGGAATAAATACATTTAAAATTAAAACTTTAGCATTTACTACTTCAGCCTTCTTTGAAGGTATAGGTGGTGGTTTATTAGCAGCCTTATTAACATCAATTTCACCAGACTTATTTACATTCTTCTTAACATTTCAGTTACTAATTATCATTGTACTTGGAGGACTTGGTTCAACAACAGGTGCAATTTTAGGAACAGTTTTTGTTATGGCAGGCTTAGAGTGGATGAGATTCTTAGATGAACCTATCAATATTCTTGGATTCCAAACCGAAGGAACTCCAGGTATGAGAATGGTTGTTTTCTCATTGATTCTTATCGTAGTTATGTTATTTGCAAGGGAAGGACTTGTAGGTAAAAAAGAATTGTTTGAATTAAAATGGTTTAAAAGAAAAAAGGGTGATAAATGATTCTAGAAGTTTGTAATGTAACTAAGAACTTTGGTGGAGTTACAGCGATAAATGAAACATCTTTTCATGTAAACTCTAAGGAGATTTATGGTCTTATTGGTCCAAATGGTGCTGGTAAGACTACAATGTTTAATATTATTACTGGAAACTATGAACCAACCTCAGGTGCAATTAAATTTCATGGACAAAGAATTGACGGTATAAAACCTCATAAAATTGTTCATAGAGGAATTGCAAGAACTTTTCAAAATATTAGGCTTTTTGTCTCAATGAGTGTATTAGATAATATTCTTATTGGTTTTGATTATCAAGCTTCATATTCATATATTGAAGCGATGTTTAGACTTCCAAGATTTTTTGTAGAAGAGAAAAGAATTAGGAAAAGGGCTTTTGAAATTATGGAAATTCTTGGAATTTCAGAATATGCAGATGAAATGGCAAACTCTTTATCATATGGACAGCAAAGAAAAGTAGAAATTGCAAGGGCATTAGCAGCCTCTCCACAATTACTTCTTTTAGATGAACCAGCTGCTGGTATGAATCCTCAAGAAACAGATGAATTAGCAGAGCTATTTTTTAAAATTAGAGATGAGTTTGATGCTACTATTTTACTTATTGAACATGATATGAAGTTTGTTAATAAACTATGTGACAGAGTTATGGTACTAGATTATGGAAAAACAATCTTTGAAGGACACATAAAAGATGCAATTAAAGATGAAGAAGTAATAAAAGCTTATCTTGGAGATTTTAAACATGCTTAGTGTAAAAAATTTAGAAGTATATTATGGTTTAATTAAAGCTGTAAAAGGGATTAATTTTGAAGTAAAAGAAGGTCAAATTGTATCTTTAATTGGAAGTAACGGTGCTGGAAAAACTTCAACTTTACAATCAATCGTAAATGATGTTAAGAAAAAGGGAAAAATTGTATTTAATAGTTTAGATATTTCTACTTATAAAACACATAAAATTATTAAAGAAGGCATCTCTTTAGTTCCAGAAGGCAGAAGATGTTTTCAGAATTTAACAATAGAAGAAAACATGAGAATGGGTGCTTTTAATAATGATGACTTATATGAAGAGTATCAAGAAAGAATGTTTAAACTTTTTCCAAGACTTGTTGCAAAAAAAGGACAATTAGCTGGTACAATGTCAGGTGGTGAACAACAGATGTTAGCAATTGCAAGGGCATTAATGAGTAATCCAAAGCTTTTAATGTTAGATGAACCATCTCTAGGTCTTGCACCTAAAATTGTTGGAGAACTTTTTGAGATTATTACTAAGCTTAGAGAAGAGGGGATTACTATTTTATTAATAGAGCAAAATGCTTTTGCTGCACTTGAAATATCTGACTATGCTTATGTATTAGAAAATGGTGAAGTAGCACTTGAAGATAATGCTTCTTTACTTATTGATTCTGATGAAATCAGAAAAAAATATTTAGGTGCTTAAACTACCTAAGTATTAAACAATTATTTAAATTAGGAAAACAATGTTATTAATGAAACTTGAACCAAAAGAGAAATTCTCTTTTTTACAATTAGCACACTATTTAGCACGTATTGATAACAATTATGGCGAAAAAGAACAAGAAATTATTTTAGAATATTGTGCAGAAATGGGTATTGAAAATGATGAGTATTTTGATATTAATGAGTTTTGTTTAGAGGAAACTTTAAAAGATTTCAAATCAAAAAAGAGTAAAAAAATTGTTGTTTTAGAACTAATGATCTTAATTTATGCAGATGATAGATTTGATTTGAAAGAGAAAGCTCTTATTTCTAAAATAAATGATATTTTTAAATTGTCTTCAAATAATCTTGAATTTTGTTCACAATGGGGAAAAGGTGTTGCTGCTTTATATTCACAAGGGATGCTCTTTATTGAGAATGAATTAAATTAGTTTTTTTCTAGGTTAAATTTGATAGAATATCTACTATGAAAATCATTGACAAATTAAATATGAAAATAGAAAAATTAATACACGAATATCAACTAGTTAAAAAAGAGAATCAAAATTTACGTCAAGATTTAGAAAACTTAAAAAATAAGAATGATGAATTAGAAAGAAATAATCAAGATATGTTGTTAAAAATTGATAGTACAGTTACATTTTTAGAGGCTAAAAATAGTGGAAAATAAGTTAACCTTTCATATTAATAATATGGCATATACAATTGAAATAGATGAAATATTAGTAGAAGAATTAACTAAATATTTAGATATAAATAAAAATAATACTACTAAAGAACTTCTAGCAGCATATATAAGAATGACGCAAGAACATACTATTTTAAAAAAAGAGTTGGAGATTATATCAAATAAGATTCCAAACTTATAGTTTATGAAAAAAGCATTTTCTTTATTTGAGTTGATAATAGTTTTTGCCATAATCTCTCTTATAGTATCTTATCTTTTTATTAATTGGAAAGATTCAATTGATATTACTAAAAAGAGTAGTATTAAGTCTGATATTGCATTAATAAGAAGTGCAATAGCAAGGGAAAATTCAAAAAATATATTAAAAGATAGTAATACAATATTTTTCTTAGATAAGGCAACTATAAATAAAGAAGAAGAACTGCTATTTGATAATATTTTAAAACTACCGTTAATCTCTACAAATGAAGAGAAAAAAGAGATTGGAAAATGGATTAAAACTTCAAAAAATAGTTATAAAATCTATTTGACAAAAGAGGAGTTTTTAAAATTTGAGTTTAAAGATAATCTTTTTGAGTGCAAAAGTAGTAAATTATTGTGTAAGAAGTATGAGTAAACTATATGAAATATTATGAAGTAGCACTTCTAAAATCTCCTTTATCACCTTTAACTTACTCTTGTAAAGAGAGTATTAAAATTGGTACACAGGTTCTTGTTTCACTAAGAAATAGAAAAAAATTATGTGAAGCAATAGTAATAAAAGAAGTTGAAAAACCAAAGTTTAAATGTGTAGATATAGAAGAAATAAGCTCTTTTTATGTTGATGAGAGGATTTTAGAAATCTCAAAATTTATCTGTCAATATTATGTTTGCTCTTTAGGTGAAGCATTAAGTTTATATTCACCTTTTGATAATAATAAACAAAAAAAAGAAGAGAATAAAGTTTTTGAATCTAATATTAAATTATCCACTGAACAAATTAAAGCTTATGAATTTTGTAAACAGAAGAAACAAGCTTTACTTTTTGCAAATACAGGAAGTGGAAAAACAGAGATTTATATAAAAACTATTGAAGATATTTTAAATCAACATGGACAAGCAGTCTTATTAATGCCTGAAATTTCATTAACTCCTCAGATGCAAAATAGATTAGAAAAAGTATTTGGTGAACATACTGCTATTTGGCATTCAAAGATAACAAAAAAAAGGAAAAAAGAGATTTTAGATGAACTTCAAAATGGAAAAATAAAATTAATAGCAGGAGCAAGATCTGCACTTTTTTTGCCCTTTGATAATTTAAAATTAATTATAGTAGATGAAGAGCATGATGAATCATATAAAAGTGATTCTAAACCTAGATATCATGCAAAAGATTTAAGTTTATATATTGCAAAAAAATATGATATAAGGCTTATTCTAGGAAGTGCAACAGCTTCTCTTTCATCTTTTCAAAAACTACCTTTTTTTAGATTAAAACAGACTTTTTTTGATACAAATAAAACAATCATTTTTGATGACTCATCTTTAGAATTATCTCCTAAAATTTTAAATAAAATTTCACAAACTTTAAATAATGGTAATCAAGTAATTGTTTTTTTACCTACACGAGCAAATTTCAAATATCAAATTTGCTCCTCTTGTGGTAAATCAGTTCAATGCCCTTACTGTTCAGTTTCAATGAGCTTACATAAAAATGATAAGGCTTTAAAGTGTCATTATTGTAGTTTTGCACAAAAAATACCTGAATTTTGTCCCTCTTGTAAGACAGGAATTATCCATAACTTAAGAGTAGGAACGGCAGAGATTGAAACACAACTAAATGAACTTTTTTCTAATAAAGTAGTTAAAAGATTTGATAGGGATGAGATTAAAACAGATAGTAAACTAAAATCAGTTTTAAATGAGTTTAACAATAATAAAATTGATATTTTAGTTGGTACTCAAATGCTTTCTAAAGGGCATGATTATCATAATGTAAAACTAGCTATTGTACTTGGAATTGATTCAGTTTTAAATATGAATTCATATAAAGCAAGAGAAAGAGCTCTTTCTTTACTTATTCAAATTGCAGGAAGAAGTGGTAGAAAAGGTGATGGAGAAGTTATAGTTCAGACTCAAAATCAAGATTTTTTTGATTTCTATTTAAAGCAGTGTGATTATGAAGAATTTTTACAAAGTGAATTAGAGTTTAGAGAGGGGTTATATCCTCCTTATGTGAAAATGGCAAAAATAGTTTTTGCACATAAAAATGGTTTGAAAGTAAAGGAGGAGCTTGAGAAATATCTTAGATTATTAAAAGAGAAAACAGAGATTGAAATTGTTGGTTTTGGTGAGAGTGCAATTTTTAAACTTGCAAATAAATATAGATATGAAATTATATTAAGAAGCTCGAATATAAAGGCACTTTTGACTGCTTTACACTCAATCGATTCTACAATGGTATCTATTGATATGGATACAATTTATTAAAATAATTTAATTCGTCTTTATGTATTATTAATGTATAATCCCCGAAAAATTTAAGGAAAATTTATGGCATTCACAAAAGAAGATTTTAAAGCAAAAGTTGAAGATATCCAAGCACAATCTTGGTATAAAAATCCAATTGGATTTGGTATTGCAAGAGTTGATAGAGGACAATTAAACCCTGAAAAAATTTTACAAGCCACATATCCTGTTGTTAACTGGGAAGAGAATTTTGGAAGTGCAGCAATTTTTTTAAATGCATTAAAAGAAGCAGGTGTAGAAGTTGATACTACTAAATCAGAAATAGTATGTGAAGTTAGTGATAAATTTTTAACTTCTTGTATTGAGTCATTTAGACCATATATTCCTGAATCGAAAGGACAAGAGCATAAAAATGTTCAAGTTATTTCTCAATTAGCTTCTTTACCAATTGATTCTGGATTTACAGCTGATGACTATAAAGTAGTATTTATTTTTGAAGACCAAGCAGTTGAGTCTGTTGAAGCAGCCTATTTAAAATTATATGCACTTTCAACTGGTAAAGCAGCATTAAGAAGTTTAAATCTAAATGGAATTTTTGGTACATTGCATAACTGTGCTTGGATTGGGAATGAACCTTTAGAGTTAGATTGGTTAAGGGAGAATGAAATTTCATTAAAGTTAACTGGAAGGTATCCAGAGGTAACAATGGTAGATAAATTCCCAAGATTCTTATCACATGTAATTCCAGCTGATAATACTAGAATTTTAGAGACTTCTAAAGTAAGATTTGGAGCACAATTAGCAAGTGGAACTACTGTGATGCCAGGAGCTGCATATATTAACTTTAATGCGGGTACTGAAGGTGCTGTAATGGTTGAAGGAAGAATCTCTTCTTCTGCTAAAGTTGGAGCAGGTTCTGATGTTGGTGGTGGAGCTTCAATTCTTGGAGTATTATCTGGAACTGATGGTGTACCTGTAACAATTGGTGAGAACACACTATTAGGTGCAAACTCTTGTACTGGTACAGCAATTGGTGATGCTTGTATTTTAGATGCAGGGGTTACAATTTTACCAGGAACTAAAATTACATTATCAGAAAAAGCAGTAGCTGCATTAAAAGAGATTAATCCAGATAAAGAGATTAAAGAGTTAATGAGAGGTATGGATTTCCAAGGTGTAAATGGGGTTCACTTTAGACAAAATTCAGTAAATGGTCAAATAATTGCAATGAGAAGTACAAGAGAAGTTAAATTAAATAGTGATTTGCATTAAAAAAAGAGTAACAGTTTTAACTGTTACCCTTTTTTATATCTAAATTCTAAATAGTTCCTCTGGATTTACATGCATTTCATTTTTTGTTGCTTGAAATGTTAAGGTGTCATTTACTCTTCCAACAACATAACCTTTTTTAATCCATCTTCCAACTTTTAATGATGGAGATATTTTATCTAAGTGAGAGTAAATTGTATGAAGACCATTTGAGTGTTGAATAATCACAACATTTTCTAACATTCCAGCATCCCTTTTAGCATATACAATTTTTCCATTGAATATTGATTTTACTTTTGCTTGTGGTTTATTTGTTTTTAATACTATTGATTCATTGAATAGTTCAATTTTATAAATAGGATCAAAATATTTACCAAAGTTTTTTACGACTACAAATGATTCAAGGGGAGCAATAGTCTTTCTACCTTTATACTTTGATATTTTAACACCTGAGGTAGATGAACCAATCATTCTTACATCTAAATCAATATCTTTTGCATATTTACTATTTCTTGACTCATCAATCTCATAATTTTTAGTAGATGAAGAGCTTTGTTTTTTTGCTTTTTGCTTTTTAAGTGCAGCTAATTTTTTAGCTCTTTCTATTTGTTTTTGTTTCTCTCTTTCTAGTTCTTCTTTTCTAAGAATATTTAGTTTAGCAAGGAGTTGTTTTAATGATTCTTGTTTTTGAACTGTTTTTTTTAACTCTTCTTGGTACTCTTCATGTTTTTTTTCTAAAGTAGTTAATGATTTATCATATTTTTTTTTAAGTGCAATTAACTCTTTTTTTTTCTTTTTTCTTTGTTTAATATAGTCACTAATCTCTTCAATCTTTTTTTGATTATCCTTTTGATTTCTAGTTATTAATTCATAGGAGTTATTTAACTTTAAAATTTCATCTTTTGAACCCTGAGAAAGTATTGTATATATTTCACTATCAATTAACTCTTTTAATGAGCTTTCATCTGCAAGTTTTAAAGCAATTGATGAAGAGAATTCATTAATAATAACTTCTACAATCTGTTTCTCATTCTCTTTTTTCTCTTCCATTAAACTTGTAGAGTTTTTTTGAAGTCCTTCTAAAATAGAGTTTGCTTCTTCCAATTTCTTTTTATGCTCTTCAATCTCTTTATTATTAACCTCTATTTCATTTTCAAGTTTAGTTAATTCACTATTTTGATTCTCAATCTGTTTTGCAAGTATTTTAATTTGCAAACTTTTTTTTTCTGTAACTGATTGATTCTTTTCTAAAATTTCTTTATTACTTTGAATTTTCTTATCAATTATTTTAGTAGAACTATTCAATAAAGAGAAAATAAAAACTAGAGGAATAATTAACTTAATCATGTTTCATTTTATATTTTAGTAGTACCCCAAGTATTGTCAGAATTGAAATACCAAAAGATAATAAGAAAACTTTAATTAATGAGTTTTCAACAGTTAAGTTTACAACAACAATATTCTTTAAATCAGTAGGAAGTAGAATACCAATATTTTCAATTAAATATATAAAAATAGATGAGACTATTAAAAATGACATTAATGAACTTAAAATAGCATATTTCAAAATAGTTGATGAACTATATAAAATTGAAGCTCCATGTAACTTTAATATAGTAATTTTTTCATGGTGTTCATAAAACCAAATTCTAATCTGCTTAGAAATAATAATAATTGCAAAAATTGTAATAATAGTAAATAGTATAAAGCTAATTTGGTTCAATAATAAAAGAAGAAGATAAATACTATTATGGTTTTTACTAAAAGTTTCAACTTTTCTAATATTTTTATTTTGATATAGTTGATTTTTAATTGTTTCTAGCTCTGATGTAGTAGGAAAAACTTCTAATTTTATTTTGTAAAAATGTGGAAGTTTTCTTTCAAGTAATTCAACTGATGTTTCAGAAAGATTTGATTTAATATTTCTAATGATTTTATCTTTTTGAAGAGTTATAATTTTTCCCACATCAATACCACCTAACTTTGTTATGTCCTCTTTTATTAAAGGTGTATTTGTAATTATTACAATGGAATAGTCATTTGCTATTATTCCCCTATAATTTTGCAGTATATTAGAGGCAAAAAGATAAATAATAAATGAAATTAACATTGCAGTTAAGGGAACAACAAAGGCAAATGTATTTTTAAGAAACTTCATAGATTATTCCATCTTCGATTGATAATTGTCTAAATCTAATTCCAAAATTTTTTGGAACACGGTGGGTTACTACTACAACTGTAATACCAAGTTGTTCATTGGCACCTTTTAATAAATTCCAAACAACATCTGCAGAGTAGTCATCTAAATTTCCTGTTGGTTCATCTGCAATAATAATCTTAGGATTATGTGCAAGGGCACGTGCAACTGCAACTCTTTGTTGTTCTCCACCACTTAGTTCATTTGGATAGTATCCTTCTCTATGAGATAGTTTTACATGGGCAAGTAATTTTGTTGCTTGTTCTTTTGAAATATCATGGGAGTATCCATTAATCTTTAATGGAATCATAATATTCTCTTCAATAGTCCACTCTTTAATTAGTTTATAGTCTTGAAAAATTATTCCTATATCTTTTCTAAGTCCTCTAAGAGATTTTCCCTTTATCCCAAATATTTCTTGTTTTGCAATTTTTAAACTTCCGTGTTTTAAAGGAATTTCTCCATAAAATGATTTAAGTAAAGTTGATTTACCACTTCCACTTGTTCCACCAATAAATATAAATTCTCTCTCTTTAATTGAGAAATTTCCTTTTTTGATAATATATTTATTTTCATCATAAGAAAGATATATATTCTTAGCTTCAATCATTTTCTTAGCATATCCTTTAATCTATTGTGAGCCTTGATATTTGAACTTGTTGGAAGAGGTAAATCTTGGAAATATCTAGCTTCGCCTTCTTCTATATGAATATATTTACTTAATGGTCTATCAAAACTTCCAAAAGTAATTTGAATAAGACCAGAATTCTCCTTGCCTTCAATAATAAATAAATCTTCAATATGGATAAAATAGTCATCTTTTACAATCGCTTTTGTAGATAACTTTTCTATTATTTCGTTATAGTCTATTTTTTCATCGAAAGTAAAGTTATATTCAAGATTAATATCCTCATTTTCTTGGTTACACTCAAGTACTACATCATAGATATTTTTACCTTGCTTTTTCCATCTATCTTCATATTTACTAGATACTTTTAAATCTTTATTTATATCAATAATAACTCTTCCTGCTGGAAGATTTGTAAGTAGCTGTGTACAATAATCAAAATATTTTCTACTATCTGTCCTAAGTTCTAATGTTCCTCTCTTTTTTAAAACTCTTAATGCTTCATTAATAAAAGCATTTGAATAGATTCTTCTATGGGGTTTTTTATCCCAAGGTACAGGGAAATGAACAAAAATTTTTCCTACTTTATTAGAGTTAATAAACTCTAAAAATAACCTTGCATCATAGTTTACAATTAGAATATTATCTATTTCTTGAATTTTTATTTGTTTAAGTAGTTGTTCAATTGAGGGTGTATGTATTTCTAAACCAATAAATTGTATGTTTGGATTCTCTTTTGCTTGATGAAGAAGATGTCTTCCACTACCAAATCCAATCTCTATCCAAATCTCTTTATCTGTTTGAAAATCGTTTATAAAATAGTTGATATCTTTCAAATACTCTTGAGTAGTTTTTACTTTTTGATTAAAGTTTTGAGTATTTGAGAAAACAATATTTGCACTAACTTGTTTTGCATATGCATTTATTGCATCTTTTACTATTTGTACAGGCGTAACTCTTGTAACTTTATCAGCTTTTAGTAATAGATTTTCCTCTTTACTCTTAAGTGTTAATAGAAACTCTTTATTCTCTTTTGACGCACATATCTTGTACTCAACTTTTCTTGGTTTTTGTGTAAAGTTATAAGATTTTGCTATAAAATTAAAAGAGATGTTATCCTTCGTTGATGGTGTTTTTAAATCTTTATCTTTATTAAAAACTATATGTGGCATATATTAATTTAACTCTTTCAATTTTGGTAACACAAGTTCTGTTTTATTTGTTGATTCAGAAACAATACCATTTTCATCAACTGCTTGAATAGAGTATTTATACTCAACACCTCTTACTATATCCTTATCTTCAAATCTTAAAGCTTGAATACCTTCAATTTTAATTGTTTTAGATGAAAAGAAGCCCTCTTTAATTGTTTTATAAATATTATAAGAAACACTTCTCTTATCTCCTGCTTGCCAATTTAAAATTGCTTTCTCACCTTGAATTTGTGCTAATGTAATAATTGGTTTACTTGGCTTTGTTAAAGTTGAACCCATTACAGAGTTAATATGTAAACTACTTTCTAAACCATCTTTATCTATTGAACTAACTTTATAAAAGTATATTTTCCCATCTTCATTAATAAAATCTTCAAATTGTAAAGTTTGTGCATTTACAGTTTTAATTTTGCTAAATAGACTTGTTGCAAGTGTACTTCTATAAATGTTGTAGCTAGTTACGTCAGGAGTTTCAGAAGGATTCCATGTAAGTGCAATTTTTCTAGGAAGTGTTTTTGTTGCGTCTAAACTTAGAATTCCTTCTGGAAGTGGTTTAGTTTGTGCTTTTACAATTTGACTTGGAAATGAATCAATATTATCAAAAGTTTGGGCAATAACCCTATAGTTATAGATTACGTTATCATTTAAATCAAGGTCAATATATTCAGCTTGTAATCTTCCTTTCATAGTAGCAATTTTTTTCCATTCAGAAGTTTCAGGCGAACTTCTTTCAATCTTATATTGCTCAACTCTTTCATTTGAATGAGGTCTCCAAATGATTTTAATTTGTCTTGGAAGATTAGAAATAGCTTGAATAAAACTAACCCCTTCTAATCTTGGAAGTGTAGAAACAACATAGTCAGAAGTTGTTTTTGACTCTACTTCACCATTGGTTGCAGCAGAGATTTTATATATATATCTTGTATTTGGTTCTAAGTTTTTATCTACATAATGAGTTGTATATCTGTTTTTAACTGTATCGATAAGTTTTAATTTAGTACCATCTTTTTGCATATTAGCTCTATAAAAATGGTATCCTACAACTCTTGGATCATCTACTTTTCTCCACTCAAATCCAATAGCCTTAATATCTGCAATAGTTCTAATTGAAGAAGAGTCTACAATTTCTAAAGTTTCGTCAATCTTTGGTTTTTTTGGTGTTGTTAAATTGTTTTGGTTACAACCACTAACTAATAAAATTAAAGCTGCTAATGATGTTAGTTTCAGCAATCTTGTCATCTATTTCTCCCTTATCAAAATTTTTATCTAAATAGTTTTGCATATCTTCACTCAAGTTGGCTTTGAAACTCATTTTTTCTTTTGTAATTGGGTGAAGTAAGTATAAAATATATGCGTGTAAATAAAATCTATTTATTTTATTCAATTCGCCCTTAAAACCATATAAATTATCACCTAAAATATGCCTATTTATCGAAGCTAGATGTACTCTTATTTGATGCGTTCTACCAGAAAAAAGCTTACATGCAATTAGGTCATTTTTACCATTATTTGAAGTAGCAACTTTAGTAAAGGCAGATTTTGCCTTTTTCCCAGATTCTATAATTGCCATTTTTAGTCTATTATTTGGATTTCTTGCAATGGATTTTTCAATAACTAAATTATCTTTTAAAGGTAAATCAACAATTGCTAAATAGTATCTTCCCATAGATTTATCCTCTAATTGACTAGCAAGTGCACTATGGGCTTCATTGGTTTTTGCAATAACCATGACACCACTAGTTCCTTTATCAAGCCTATGGACAATACCATGTCTTTCTTCACCACTTATAGTTGATAAAGTGATATTATTCAGTTTTAGCCAATCAACAAGAGTAGCATCTTTAACACTTGGAGCATCATGTACGGTTAAATTGTAAGGTTTATTAATTACTAAAATATATTTATCTTCGTAAATAATCTCTATTTTTTTATCTCCTAATGACTCTTTTAATAACTTTTCATCTTTTATTGGATTTAGTTCAGTTTCAGGGAAATGAACTTCTACTTCTTGACCTACTTTTAATTTTAATCCAGTTTTATTTATTCTTTTTTTATCAACTTTTACATACTCTTTTTTTATAAGCTGTTCTATTTGATTTCTTGAGGCACCAATATTTAAACTTAAAAATTTATCTAATCTATTTGGCTCTTGAACAATAAAGTTTTTATCCATATTTTGATACTCTTTCACTATGCGATTATTTGATAAGAGAATTATATCTCATTTTGATTATTTATTAATAATATTTATTTTACCTTTGATTTTACTTTCATATAACTTAATAAGTGAAATTAATACAAGCCTTGCAAAAAAACAATTAATATACTATTCTATATCTTTAGTGGCATTTATTGTGGTTTTTATTTTACCAATTAGAAGATATATTAGACTTGTACCACTTCTTTATTGGTTAGGGATTATTTTACTTTTAGCTGTTGAGTTTTTTGGGGAAGTAAGACTTGGAGCCAAGAGATGGCTCTCTCTTCCAGGTGGTTTTACTATTCAGCCAAGTGAGTTATTTAAACCTATTTTTATTTTGATGATGGGTTATTTAATCCAAAATAGACAACCAGATAAAAATGGTTATGAACTAAAAGATTTTATATATTTCTCTTTTTATATACTTCTTCCTTTTATTCTAATTGCAAAAGAACCAGATTTAGGTACGGCATTAGTTCTAATTCTTATGGGTTATGGAATACTTTTTATTGTTGGAGTTAATTGGAGAATTTGGTTTGTTATTTTAATTACAATTGGACTTACTTCTCCTTTAATTTATACCTATTTAATTAAAGATTATCAGAAAAAAAGAATTCACGACTTTTTATCAGGAGAGCCAAGTTATCAAGTGCAACAATCTATTATTGCAATTGGAAATGGAGGTTTAGTTGGTAAAAAAACAGATGAAGCAACTCAAACACAGTTAAAGTTTTTACCTATTGCAACTAGTGATTTTATTTTTGCGTATTTCGTGGAAAGATATGGATTTATAGGATCTTTTGGTTTAATCTTTGTATATGGCTTATTGATTATTCATCTATTGGCTTTAAATTACTATTTTTATGATGATTATGTTATTCGTGTTTTTGCCTCCGGTTTGGGACTTTTAATATTTTTAGATATGAGTGTTAATGTATTGATGGTTATGGGTTATGCTCCTGTAGTTGGGCTTCCTTTACCTATGTTCTCCTATGGAGGGAGTTCTTTTGTTAATTTTATAGTACTATTCGCAATTCTAGAAAACTTACTTGCCTTTAGATTTATGGATATGTATAGTTTTGAGAGGAGATTATAAATGGAAGCTGAAAAAAGTTGTTTTATAGGTTTTGATAATGATTATAAAGAGTCAAATGCAGTACTTTTTGGAGTACCCTTTGATGGAACAACATCATTTAAGCCAGGGGCAAGATTTGCACCAAATGCAATGAGAGAAGATTCATGGGCAATTGAATCATATAGTCCATATTTTAATAGAGATTTAGAAGAGTTAAAACTTTTTGATTATGGTAATTTGGAAGTTCCTTTTGGAGATAAGAAAAATGCTTTAAGAATAATTCAAAACCATGTAAAGCAAATTGTTGGTGATAATAAAATTCCTATTATGATTGGAGGAGAGCATTTAGTTTCATTAGCTCCTGTAAAAGCTTTAACAAAAAAGTATGATGACTTGCATATTATACATTTTGATGCTCATACTGATTTAAGAGAAGATTATCTTGGTGAAGCTCTAAGTCATGCTACTGTTTTAAGAAGAATTTATGACCAAGTAGGTGATGGAAAACTTAATCAGTTTTGTATTAGAAGTGGGCTTAAAGAAGAGTTTGAATGGGCAAAAAAACACTCTCATCTAGAGAAGTTTACATATAACACTTTAGAGTCATGTGTTAGAAGACTTAAAAATAAACCCGTATATATTACTATTGATTTAGATGTTCTTGACCCCTCAGTATTTCCAGGAACAGGAACTCCAGAGCCAGGTGGAATTAACTTTCATGATATGATGAATATTATTCAAACATTAAGCAAACTAGAAAATGTAGTAGGTATGGATATTGTAGAACTTAGTCCAAAATATGATGCAAGTGGTGTTTCAACAGCTGTTGCATGTAAAGTTTTAAGAGAGCTTACTTTAGCTACTATAAAGTAAGCCTCTAACTTTAAGAATTCTTTTTTATTATTTCTTTTATCTCTTCAAGAAGTTCAATAGAAGCTTCAATTTCAGTTTTTCTAATTGCAACACTCTCTACATTGCAACCAATAGGAATACCTTTTTTTAAACCAAATTTATATAACTCTTCGAAAATATCCCTTGATAATTTAACTGAATCAGCTAGAATATCTCTTGATTCTTTTAAATCTTCTTCTAAGTAGTTTGGAATATTAATGCCTAACCATTTCATAAAATCAAGTGTTTTAGAACTTCCACAAGGTGTTAGTGTAAAAATAATTGGAACCATCTCATAATTGTTTTCTCTTGCATATCTTGCATAATCAGTTAAAAAGATTTTGGCTGCTTCTAAATTATAAACACATTGAGTAATAAAGTATTCACAAGAATCATTTTGTTTAGAAAATACTCTTATATGCTCATCATGTTTTTTTATATGTCTTTCAGGAATTGCAATTCCTCCAAGACATAAGTTATTGTTTACTTCTTTTTTTAATGAATATGCCTCTTTTAAAGAGAGTGGATTTCTTTGTTCATGTGAGGCTGCACCTACAAAAACAGAGTGAACTTGACTTTTTTTTGTCTCTTCTAACCAATCAGAAAAACTTTTTTTATTGTAGTTTCCAACAGCTCTATATACAACTCTTGGAGTTTTTAAATCTTGTAAATACTTTTTTGAATATTCACAGGGATTTAAAGTTTTAATAAAAGGAAAAGGTCTCTCCTCCTTTGTTCTATCTGATTCATCTTGAATATCATATAATACTAAACCATCAACATTTAATTTTGAGATTCTTTCAATATGTTTTTTTGCAATTTGCTTAATCTCTTCTTCTGAATGATTTATTTTTGGTGGAGTAATACCGTATAATAATATTCCATTCTCTTTATTTCTTATTTTTTCTACCAACATTTATTACCCTAATAATTATTAAAAATTTTTGTATTTTACTTAATACAAGTTGTAATATACATAAATTCTAATCTTTGTTTTTGTTTTAGGTCTTGGATAATCTTTATAAGCAATTTCAATTGTTTCTACTGAATTTTTATCCAAACTTGAATGACCTGAAGAGCTCAATAGTTTGAGTTCACTAATATCTCCATTTGAATGAAGGAAAAATTCAACAATATTCATTCCTTGTTGACCAGTGTTGGCTGCAATTTTTGGATACCTTAAATATTTTTCAGTAATTTTTCCTATATTTCTAAGATTATTCTCTAAAAATACTTTTTGAACTTTTGTAAAGGAGTTATACTCCTCCCCATAAAGTTTTAGATACTTTTTAGTTATGTCATCTAACATTTCTATATCTACTGGTTCAGGTTGTGATAGTAAAAAATTCTCAAGGGATTTTTTAGGAATTGTTTCTCTCTTCTTTTGAGGTTTTATTTCAGTTTTTTTAATAGATTTTGGAACAATTTTTTTTACTACTTTTTGCTTCTTTTCAGGAAAAACATTTTCTACTTTTTTATAATTTTTAAGTTTCTCTTTTTTTGGTTTAACAATCGATTTTTTAATAGGTTTTGCTATAGGTTTTTGTATCTCTTGAACTCTTGGTACAAGCTTTACGTATTTTATTGTTGTATTAGAGTTTTTATCTATCTTTTTTGAAGTACTTGGTGGTGTTTTAAGCTTAGGTTCAATATTTTTATATAATGAAAAAAATAGAATATGTAAAGTTATAGATAAAATAAAGGCTAGCATAATCAATTTCATAACGGGATTATAGTACAATGTTGCTTTTATATTAAATGATTTACATAAAATAGGATATATAATGTTTGAAAAATCTATAAACGCTTATGCAGAAGCAAAAAAGGTAATACCAGGTGGTGTTGATTCACCAGTTAGAGCATTTAAAAGTGTAGGTGGTACACCTCCATTTATCCAAAGAGGTGATAAAGCTTACCTTTATGATATAGATGGAAATAGATATTTAGATTTTGTACAAAGCTGGGGACCTTTGATTTTTGGACATAGTGATAGTGATATAGAAGAAGCAGTTATTCAAACAGCAAAAAAAGGATTGTCTTTTGGTGCACCAACTCTACTTGAAACACAATTAGCTCAAGAGATTGTTGAAATGTATGATAATATAGATAAAGTTAGATTTGTAAGCTCGGGAACTGAAGCTGTTATGTCTGCTATTAGATTAGCAAGAGGTGTTACAAAGAAAAATGATATTGTAAAATTTGAAGGAAATTATCATGGACATTCTGATTCACTTCTAGTACAAGCGGGTTCTGGTATGGCAACATTTGGAGCACCAAGTTCTCCAGGTGTTCCAGCTGATTTAACAAAGCATACACTTCTTTGTGAGTATAACAATATTGAAAATCTAAGAAAATGTTTTGAAGATTCAAATGATATTGCTTCAATTATTATTGAACCAATAGCAGGAAATATGGGCTTAGTTCCTGCAACACAAGAGTTTTTAACTGAGTGTAGAAGACTTTGTGATGAGAACGGAGCTTTACTAATTTTTGATGAAGTAATGTCTGGATTTAGAGCATCTTTAACAGGTGCACATGGAGTAGTTGAAACAAAAGCTGATATTATTACATTTGGTAAAGTAATTGGTGCAGGTATGCCTGTTGGTGCCTTTGCTTCTTCTAAAGAGATAATGGGACATTTATCTCCTGATGGTGCAGTATATCAAGCAGGAACATTAAGTGGAAATCCAGTTGCAATGGCGGCAGGTTTAGTATCTCTTAAAAAACTAAAAGCAAATCCAGATATTTATAATGACTTGAATAAAAAAGCTGTAAAGTTAGTAAATGGATTAAAAGTAGTTGCTATTAACAATGGAATAGGTCTTCAAGTTGATACAAGAGGCTCTATGTTTGGATTCTTCTTTGCAGATGAAATGCCAAAGAATTTTAAAGAGGTAAGTAATTTTTGTAATTTTGAAAGATTTGCAAAATTTCATCACGAGATGATTAAAAAAGGTTTTTATTTTGCTTGTTCACAATATGAAGCAGGATTTATCTCAACAGTTATTACTGATGAGATGATTGATGAGTGTATTATAGCAGCAGATGAAGTTATGAAAAGCTTATAAGGAGAGGAAGTGAGTGATATTATTGAAAAAAATGTTGATTTATTAAAAAAAGCAAATATATATTTTGATGGGAAGGTTACAAGTAGAAATTATACAGATAATAATGGTTTAGTTAAATCATTAGGTATTATGTTACCAGGAGAGTATACTTTTGGTACTAAAGCACCAGAGAAGATAGAGATTATTTCAGGAAATGTTGATGTTTTATTATCTGGGGTAGATAGTAATTTAGAGACATTTAAAACAGGTGATGTATTTGAAGTACCTGGCAATTCAAGCTTTGAAATAAAAGTAAATGAGATAACAGACTACTGTTGTACTTATTTTCAATAGGTTTAGATAATGCAAAATAAACAAGAACAAAATAGACCAAAACATCAAGATAAGTTAGAAGCACTTGATAACTTATCTTTAGGAATTTCAATAGTTGCAGCAATTGCTATTGGCTTTGGTATTGGATATGGTCTTAAAACTTTAACTGGATATAACTGGACATTATGGCTTGGTATATTTTGGGGACTAGCAGCAGCAGGACTTAATATCTATAGGGCATATAGAAGAGCACAAAAACAGTTTGAAGGTTTAGAAAATGATCCAAGATATGCCCATAGAGCAAAATATGGAGATAAATCAAAAGACGATAATGAGGACTAGAACTATTATTTTTAGTTTTGCAAAGGTTTTTCTTATAGTAAACTTTTGCATAATCGCTTATTCCTTATTAGCACATAATACAATTTGGCTTTTAAATACTCAAGTAGCTTTTATTGGTTCTTTATTTGTAACTCTTGCATCATTTTTATCATATAGAAGAAATATTAAAAATAGATTATCTAGCTATGAAAAGCATATAAATAATTTAGATATTGAAGATAGAGATAAGATTGATGAAATTGATGATCCCTTTGATTTATATAGTGAATATAAGGAGATTCCAAAAGAGGAGTTAAGTACTGAAAAAATTAAACAGATTATTAAAGAAGAGAAATCAAAGATAAAAAAGAACTCTTTTAAAAATACTATTTTTAGTGTAGGAGGATTTGTATCTATTTATAGAATTGCAGGGTATATTTTTTTATTATTTGGATTTTTTGCTTTAAATAATAATAAACTATTTATGGCGATTCCTTTTTTAATAGGCTTAGGAATTGTTCCTTTATCTGTCTTAATATCTAAATTTATTTTAAAATTAGAGGTAAATGAATAGTAACCTTGTTATCGTCACAAGTAACGATAAAAGAAGCATTTTCATCTTTATAGTTTAATTCTTTATTTAAACTTGTGTTTGATGATATTTCTACACTTATAATTGAGTGTTTTTTCCCTTCAATTCTTATATATTCTCCAATTTTTAAGATTACAGATGTTGTTAAAATATCTGTCTCTTCAAAACTTGCATAAATGATATTAAGTACTTTTATAAACTCACTTGCATTTATTTTGAACTCTGGAATTGAGGGGTCATAGTTTTTTATAAATTTAGCAGATGATTTTATCTTTTTAGTAGATATCGCTAAATCAACTAAGGTAAATATATTTGTTATATTTGTATTTTTAGTATTTAATTCAGAACTTTTTTTAACAATTGTACTCTTATAAAGTTTCATATGAATCTCTTCATCATTTTCATATTTAACAGTAATAGCATAAAAGGTATAGTTTTTAATATTTAAATCAATATAAGTAGTTATTGTACCAAAAGTTTTAGATGCATATTTTAATGTAAGATCAAAAAGCTCTTTTTGCTTAATTCGAGTAAGCAAAAACTGAGCTTCTTGGTTAGAGTAGACTATTTTACCACTTGATGAAAATGATATTATGGGATTTAAATCTAATTCTATCCACTCTTCGAAAAAATTCATCTATTAACTTTCTACATAGTTCTTCAGATTTTTACCAACTTTTGGGTGCTTTAACTTCTTAATAGCACTTGATTCAATTTGTCTAACTCTCTCTCTTGTAACATTTAGTTCTTTTCCAATTTCTTCAAGAGTTCTATCAGAAGCATCTTCCATAAGTCCAAATCTCATTCTAACAACAGCTTGCTCTCTTTCATTTAATTGAGCTAGAATTTGATCAATTTGTCCTTGTAAATCCTCTTTCATGATGTTATCAACTGGTGTTGGAGCTTTTTCATCTGGTACAAAGTCTCCAAATTTACCATCTTCATCAGAACCAATAGGTGCTTCAAGAGATACGGGTTCTTTAGTAATTTTAATTACTTGTTTAACCTTATCAACAGGTAATCCAACCTCTTTTGCAATCTCATCTACATCTGGCTCTTTTCCATTCTCTTGGATACCTTTTCTAATGATTTTATTAATTCTATTAATAGTCTCAATCATATGAATTGGAATTCTAATAGTTCTTGCTTGGTCTGCAATTGCCCTTGAAATTGCTTGTCTAATCCACCAAGTTGCATATGTAGAAAATTTATAACCTTTTTTATATTCAAACTTATCAACAGCTTTCATAAGACCAATATTCCCTTCTTGAATAAGGTCTAAGAAAGGTAATCCTCTATTTGTATATCTTTTTGCAATAGATACAACAAGTCTAAGGTTTGATTTTGCCATTCTTGTTTTTGCTTGGTCTGTAATTTTTTTACCTCTTTTGATTTGCTCAAGAACATCCATTAGTTCTTCAGGCTCTAAATCAAATCCACCTTTAGACGCTTCAGCTGTTTGAAAAAGTTTTTTAATTTCCATATAAGTAGAAACCATAGTCGCTTCAGGAACCATTGCTGTAATTTGTGCTTTAGATAAATTCACAATATTATCTAAAATCTTTTGGTGATTTTTTAATAAAATATCATTAAATAGAGGTAATTTATACTCTAATTTTTTAAGTTCAGTCTCAAAACCTGTATCAGATTTTAGAGTTGTTTCCATAGCTTTTACAATCTCTGTAATAAGTTTAGAAGTTGGTCCTAAATCTAATAAAGCCTCTTTTAAAAGTTTCTTTTTAAAAGCTACTGATAAATTAAATTGCATTAAATCAGTTTCATCATCTGATTTTGCAGACTCTTTTGCTTGGAATTTAAGCCAATCTTTTTTAGCTTTTTCTAAAATTTTAAAGGCTTCAATAATAGTTTCAGCTCTTTTATCTAATTTTTTATTCTTTTTAGAGCTTTTATCATCATCATCGTCCTCTTCAGATACTTCCTCCTCTTCAATCTCCTCAGAATCATCTGAATCATCTGAATCTTCATCATCGAAATTTCTAAATAATTCTTTTACTTTTCTTTCTCTATTTACTAAGGGTTCTTTATATTCTAAGATAAAATCAATTAAGTATGGAACATAACAAATAGCATCAAGAATAATATCTTCACCGATTTCAATCTTTTTAGAGATTTCAATCTCTTCTTCTTTTGTAAGAAGAGGAATTTGTCCCATCTCTCTTAGATACATTCTTACTGGTGAATCTGATCTTGACCATTCAAGTAGTTCTTTACTTTTTAATAAATCAAAAACATCTTCATCATTCTCTTTTAGTTTATTTCTTAAGTCTTCTTTCTTTTTCGCCTCTTCAGCATTCATTCTTTTTGCTTGTTCTTGAGAACTAATTAACGTTACGTTATATAGTTGAATAAAAGCTAAAAGTTTTTTTATATTTGCAACTGAAGGTGCTTTTGGAAAGATTTTAATAAGCTTTTCGAAAGTAAGTATAGAGTCTTTATACTCTTTTACTGTCGTCTCTATTTCTTTATTTAAATCTTTTGCACTCATATATGGATTTTCCTCATTGGTTAAAGATAAGTCAAATATTATATCCAAATTAATTGAAAATAGAATTAATTATTTTATATTTAATCTACTATTTTTGAAATTTTAGATAAAATATCCGACTTTAGAAAAACTATTTGATTACTTTTTACTGAAAAGAGTATGATTAGACAAGGAAAAATATAATGAGTAAAATTACAGGGAAGGTATGGAGTTTTGGAGCGAATATTGATACAGATATAATCATTGCTGCTAGATATTTAAATAGTTCAGATCCTGAGCATTTAGCAAAATATGTAATGGAAGATGCAGATCCTAAATTTTCTAGTAAGTTACAAAAAGGTGATATTATCGTTGCAGGTGAAAACTTTGGATGTGGAAGCTCAAGAGAACATGCACCAATTGCATTGAAAGCTGCAGGAGTTGCTGCTGTAGTCGCTCCATCTTTTGCAAGAATTTTTTATAGAAATGCTTTTAATATGGGATTACCAATTTTTGAATTACCTGAGTCATTAGAGATTAAAGAGGGTGAAGAGATTTCAATTGATTTAGATGAAGGTGTAATCACAAATAATACAACAAATAAAACTTATAAATTTATTCCAATTCCAGAGTTTATGCAAGAGTTAATTGCAACAGGTGGCTTAATCAATTATGCAAAAACTGAAATGGGAGTTAATAGATAATGAAAAAATATAATATTTCTATTATAAAAGGTGATGGGATTGGACCTGAAATTATAACAGAAGCGATTAAAGTCTTAGATAGAGTTTCAGAAGTTTGTGGTTTTCAATTAGAGTATAAAGAGTATTTAATGGGTGGTGTTGCAATTGATGAAACAGGTGTACCATTGCCACAAGAAACAATAGATGGTGTTTTGCTTTCAGATGCTTGTCTATTTGGTGCTATTGGTGGTGAAAAATGGGATGTTTTACCAAGAGAGCTTAGACCTGAAACTGGACTTTTAAAGTTTAGAGAAGCAATGGAGGTTTATGCAAATTTAAGACCTGCAATTATTTATGATGAATTAGTAAATGCATCAACACTAAAACCTGAAGTAATTGAGGGTGTTGATATTATGATTGTAAGGGAGCTTATTGGTGGTATCTATTTTGGTGAACCAAGACATAATGATGGTTTTAAAGCTTTTAATACAATGGTATATACTAAGCCAGAGATTGAAAGAATTGGTAAACAAGCATTTGAACTTGCAATGAAAAGAGATAAAAAAGTTTGTTCAGTAGATAAAGCTAATGTTCTTGAAGTTTCTCAATTATGGAGAGATACTATGGAAGAGATTGCAAAAGATTATCCTCAGGTGGAATTGTCTCATATGTATGTAGATAATGCTGCAATGCAACTAGTAAGAAACCCAAGACAGTTTGATGTTATTGTAACTGGGAATATTTTTGGAGACATTCTTTCTGATACTGCTTCTATGGTTGTTGGTTCTATTGGGTTATTACCATCAGCTTCAATGGGAGATAAGACAGCAATTTATGAACCAATTCATGGATCAGCACCTGATATTGCAGGAAAAGGAATTGCAAATCCAATTGCTACTATTGAGTCTGCTGGAATGATGTTAAGATACTCTTTAAATGAGTCAATAGCAGCAGATAAAATTGATGCAGCAATCAAAAAAACCTTAAAAGATGGATTTAGAACTAGTGATTTAGCAGCATATGATGCTAAAGAGGTAGTTAAAACTTCAAAAATGGGTGATATTATTGCAAATAACATTAACTAATCTTAGTTATAAAACTTCATTTTAAGAGACTCTTTTTTGAGTCTCTTTTCTATTACAAAATATAATAAGTTGTAAAATTATTCTATTTTAGTCTTTTTTATGCTAAAATTTTTTATTCTTTAAGTTTGAAGAACTTATGTATTGGATAAGTATAAATTAATTACAAAAAATGATATAAATGGTTTAGTCTGTATTATTCTATTAAAGTATCTAGAAAAAATAGATGAGATGAATTTATTTATATATTTTGACCATCATTTTAGTGAAATTTTGAAAGATTTGAAAAAACTAATTATATTATAGATGCTAATGCACCAAGTGCAGAAAAAGTTTTAGAAAAACTTATTAGAAAATTAAATGATAATGGATATATAGATGAAAGAGTTAGATACATTAGAGAAGATTTTAATACCTGTAATTTTATCAGGTTTTGTTTTTATTGTAAGTTTATATATTGGTATAGATTTAGCTTTTGGTTCAGAAATATCAATGGAAATGAAGAACTTTTTAGTTTTTTATATGACTTTACTTTTAATTACACTTGTAATTATTGCTACTTTTGTCTCTAATAAATTTGTAAAAACACCAATGATAGAGTTAACCAAGTTTTTAGATAAGATAGAAAA
This sequence comes from uncultured Arcobacter sp., assembly GCA_964480765.1. GTDB lineage: Bacteria > Campylobacterota > Campylobacteria > Campylobacterales > Arcobacteraceae > Halarcobacter. The sequence continues at coordinate 91,079 of CAYZST010000008.1, forward strand.
AGATCAATATGAAATGTTTACAAAAAAGTTTTATAACCAAGATATTGATAATTTTGTCGTTCAAATAAATAAATTAATTGATTATTTGGGTAATAAAGATAAAAAATCCAATAGCTTAATTAAGACATTAAAAGAATCAAATAAATCACTTGCAGAATATCAAAAAGCAGTTGATGCTTCTGCTATTATTTCAAAGTTTAATAAAGAGGGTAAAATTACCTATGTAAATGATAAATTTCTAAAAATTTCTCAATATGAAGATGAGAGTGAGTTAATTTCAAAAGAGTATAATATCTTAAAACATAAAGATATGAAAGATGATTTTTTTAAAAAACTTTGGCGAACTATCAACTCTAAAAAGATTTGGAGAGGTGAGATAAAAAATCAAAACAAGAATTTAAAAGAGTATTATATTTCTACAATTATTGTTCCAATGCTTGATTCAAATGATGATATTTTAGAATTTCTATCTTTTTCAATTGATATTACAGAGCATATTCACTCTTTACAAAAAGCAAAAGAGGCTGAAGCATCAAAATCAACTTTTTTAGCAACTATGTCCCATGAAATTAGAACACCTCTAAATGGAATATTAGGTTTTGCAAAACTTTTAGAGAATGCTAATTTACCACAGAAAGAAAAAAATTATATTGATATTATTAATAGTAGTGCAAAATCTTTATTGGGAATTATAAATGATATCTTAGATATATCAAAAATTGAGAGTGGAAAGTTTGAATTAGAAAGACGAAGATTTAATCCTTTTAAAGAGTTTGAACCTGCAATAGAGTTATTTGTTGCAAAAGCAAATGAAAAAGATATAGATATTCTTTTTTATATTGATCCAAAATTACCAAGTGCAATTATTGGTGATTCCCTTAAGATTAAGCAAGTTCTTTCAAATCTAATAGGAAATGCAATTAAGTTTACTCCTAAAAATGGAGATATTTCTATTAGAATTGAGCTTATCCATAAAACAGATTCAAAAATAGTAGTTTTATTTAGTATAAAAGATTCAGGAATTGGGATTGCTAAAGAGAAACAAAAAAGCATTTTTAACCCTTTCTCACAAGCTGATTCAAGTGTAACTAGACAGTTTGGAGGCACTGGACTTGGATTATCAATTAGTTCAAATATAATATCTTTAATGGGGTCAGAAATTCAATTAGAGAGCAAAGAAGAACATGGTAGTGAATTCTATTTTGAATTAGAGTTAGAGTATGAAAAGACAAAAAATCTTTATCCTCAAATTGATATAAACTCAAAGATTGCAATTTTTTGTTATGAGTATGATTGTATATCACAACTTGGAGTGGTTAAAAAATATCTCTCTAATTACAGTGAACCAGTGGTTACTGATAAATTTGAAATTCTAAATGATTTTTCATTAGTAATTGGTAGGTATGTAGATTTAATAAATCTAGATTTAGAGAAAATAGACGTGCCCTTAATCTTTATTTGTGATTATGAAGAGAGAGAATTTGATATAAAAAATGAATTTAAAGTTTTAAAATCACCAATAAATCAATCAAAACTCTATGATACAATAATTGATATCCTTAATCCAAATGTACATAATGAAGTTGCAATTGATACTAAAAAAATGAAACATTCTAATATTAGTTGTCTAATTGCTGAGGATAATCCTGTAAATCAACATTTAATGGAAGCAATGCTTGCACAAAAAGGTGTTAAAACTAAAATAGTAAATAATGGACAAGAAGCAGTTGACGAAATTAAAAGTGGGATTATTTATGATATTGTTTTTATGGATATAAATATGCCAGTAATGAATGGTATTGAAGCAACTCATAAGATAATAAATTATGAAGAAGAGAATGGTTTAAATCATACTCCAATTGTAGCACTTACAGCAAATGCAGTATCAGGAGATAAGGAGAAATTTCTAGAAGAAGGCATGGATGATTATATTCCTAAACCTTTTGAAGAGTATATGTTAGATAGAGTTTTGAAAAAATATATAGAAATGAAAGTAAAGAGAAAAGCCACTATTGCGAATTTTGGAAATGAGAATTTTGAGTATTCTATTGAAGAGGCTGCAAATGCTCTTGGTTTAAAACTTTCAGTTTTTAAAACAATTTTAAAAACTTTTATTATCTCAATAGATAAAGATTTAGAACTTTTAAGAATCAAAATTGAAGAGAATAATAAAGAAGAGATAAGACAAGTTGCTCATAAGATAAAAGGTGCTTCAGGAAATCTAAAAATCAATAATATATATGAAATTACAAAAGAGATTGAGCTTAGTGCAAAGGAGAACTTAAATTTAGACTATAAGTCGAAACTTGAAAATTTAAAAAAATTTGTAAAACAGATAAAGGAAAAATATAAAGAGGTTTCTTAATTAACCTCTTTACTTAATGTTTCTTGTACAAGTATACAGAATTTTTTAAAACAAGGTAATTGTAGTTTTGATTCTCTTTGCTTTTTCCCCCACATTGGTTCTGGGAAATAGGAATCTTTTTTAAATCTTGCCATAATATGAAAATGGACATGGGGTACATAGTTTCCAAAAGATGCTATATTTATCTTGTCACATTTATAATATTCAAGCATTAGCTTTTCTATAATATCAAGAGTATTAAATATCTCTTCTTTCACCTCTTTAGGACAGTGTGATAACTCTTTATATTTTTCATTAGTAAAAATTTTAAGCCAAGGAACTTCACTCTCTTCTATTTGTATATTAATATATTTATTACTGAAATTCATCATAAATTTCTTTCACTTCATTAATAGATTCAATAAATAAGTCTATTAAAGTAGGGTCAAAATGTTTATCTTTTTCATCTATTAAAAAGAGAATTGCATCTTCAAAAGACCAAGATTTTTTGTAAGGTCTAATTGAAGTTAAGGCATCAAAAACATCAGCTACTGTAACAATTCTTGCACTTATAGGAATATCATTTCCCTTTAGACCTAAAGGATAACCAGAACCATCCCACTTTTCATGGTGATTTCTTGCAATCTTTTCTCCTTCAATTAGATAAGGACTTTTTGTATTTGCTAAAATTTCACCACCAATTTTTACATGAGTTTTCATAATGAAAAACTCTTCTTCTGATAATCTGTCTTTTTTTAAAAGTATTGCGTCAGGAATTCCTACCTTACCAATGTCATGAAATGGTGCAGCGTAGAAGATTATCTCTTGAAGAGTTTCTTCAAGTCCATATTTTTTAGCAAGTATCTTTGAATAGTGAGCAACTCTTATTGTATGATTAGCTGTTTCTGCATCTTTGTATTCAGCAGCTTTCCCTAATACCATTAGTGTTTCATGCTCTCTATTTTGAATTTCAGCAGTTGCCTTTTTTACTTCATCTTCAAGTAATAAAGCTTTATCTTTAATTTTAAGCTGAGCATATCTTAAAGTCAATAGATTTATGCTTCTTGCTTTAAATTCAGTCATATCAATGGGTTTGGTTAAGAAATCAGTAGCACCTGCTTCTAATGCTCTAATCTTTAGTTCTTGATCATCTCCAACAGCAGTAATTACAACAATAGGAATTTCCTTATCTATTTTTCTAAATTTCTCTATTAACTCAATACCATCAATTTCTGGCATCATATAATCCGTATATAGAATATCAATATCATTATTTAATATATAATCTAAACCAATATGAGGATTTTCAAATGTAGTAATATCTAAGTTAAACTCATTTCCATATGCTTCTAACAGCATAAGATTAACTTCTTCATCATCAATATAAACGGCTTTAAAATTTTCTAATAGCATTTAATTAATCCTTTTATATAATTCTAAAAATTATTCTCAATATTATATAAAAAAGTAGTTTAATTTAAATAAATTTCTTAATAATATTTTCTAAAATATTATTAATTTTGTAGAATATTATTAATTTTGTGAAATATATATAAAAAGAATATTAATCTATATTTAAGCAATAATTAATTATAATCCTCTTCCATTTTTCCAACCATAAAGGAATTTTTTATAAAATGTTTTGTGTTTTATAAAGAGTTGGGCAGAACCTAAAAAAGTAGATGACCTTTGTTTATACAGGTTGTTTAGTTTGGCTCCGTCGGTTTTTATTACTAAGTAATATAAAAATCGGGGTGAACTACAAAAGTAGTTCTTCCCTGTTGGAATGTGGTAAAAAACACAAAAGAGGAATTGACTGATGAAAGTTAGAGCTTCAGTAAAGAAAATGTGTGATAAATGTAAAGTTATCAAAAGAAAAGGTATCGTAAGAGTAATCTGCGAAAACAAAAAACATAAACAGAGACAAGGATAATCATGGCAAGAATTGCAGGTGTTGATTTACCAAACAAAAAGAGAATGGAGTACGCTTTAACGTATATCTATGGAATTGGTTTACATAACTCAAGATTAATCTTAAATGCTACAGGTATCTCTTACGACAAAAGAGCACACGAATTAACAGAAGACGAAGCAGCAGCTATTAGAAAAGAAATCCAAGAAAACTACATGGTAGAAGGGGATTTAAGAAAGAAAGTTGCAATGGATATTAAAGCTTTAATGGATTTAGGTTCATATAGAGGTTTAAGACATAGAAAAGGTTTACCTTGTAGAGGGCAAAAGACTAAAACTAATGCTAGAACAAGAAAAGGTAAAAAGAAAACTGTTGGTGCAGCAACTAAGTAAGGATAACGCATGGCAAAAAGAAAAGTAACTAGAAAAAAAATAGTAAAAAAGAATATTGCTGACGGTATCGTACACATTGCGGCAACATTCAACAATACAATGGTAACAGTAACTGATAATGCAGGTAATACTATTGCATGGTCATCAGCTGGTAACTTAGGATTCAAAGGTTCAAAAAAATCTACTCCATTTGCAGCTCAAGCAGCAGTAGAAGATGCGATGACTAAAGCTATGGAACATGGAATTAAAAACGTTGGTATTAAAATTCAAGGACCAGGATCTGGTAGAGATACAGCAGTTAAATCTGTTGGAGCTATTGAAGGTATTTCTGTTAAGTGGTTTAAAGATGTTACACCATTACCACACAATGGTTGTAGACCTCCTAAAAGAAGAAGAGTGTAAGGAGTATAGGTATGGCAAGATATAGAGGACCAGTAGAAAAAATCGAAAGAAGATTAGATGCAGACCTTGGTTTAAAAGGTGAAAGAAGATTAAACGGAAAATCTGCATTAGAAAAAAGACCATATGCTCCTGGACAACATGGACAAAGAAGAGCTAAAATTTCTGAATATGGTTTACAATTAAGAGAAAAACAAAAAGCTAAATTTATGTATGGTGTTTCTGAAAAACAATTCAGAAAATACTTTAAAGAAGCTGCAAGAAGAGATGGTAATACAGGGGCAAATCTTATTACATTAATTGAGCAAAGATTAGATAACGTTGTATATAGAATGGGATTTGCTACAACTAGAGCAAACGCTAGACAATTTACAACTCACGGTCATGTTTTAGTAGATGGAAAGAAAGTTAATATTCCTTCATTTATTGTAAAACCTGGTCAAAAAATTGAGATTAAAGAGAAGTCTAAATCTAACCCTCAAATTGTTAGAGCTTTAGAATTAACTAACCAAACTGGTATTGTTGATTGGGTAGATGTAGATAAAGATAAAGTATTCGGAATTTTTACAAGAATCCCAACTAGAGAAGAAGTTGTTATTCCTGTTGAAGAAAGATTAATAGTAGAGTTATATTCTAAATAATAAATAAAGGTATCAGCGTATGAAAAAATTTGCAGACACTCCATTTTTACCAACAGAAGTTGAAATCGAAGCCATTAGTGAAACTGAGGCAAAGATTTCTGCATATCCATTTGAAAGTGGTTTTGCAATTACATTAGCGCACCCTTTAAGAAGACTTCTTCTATCTAGCTCAGTTGGATATGCTCCAATTGCAGTTAAGATTGAAGGGGCAAGCCATGAGTTTGATTCTTTAAGAGGTATGCTTGAAGATATTGCTATTTTTATTATTAATCTTAAAAACATTAAATTTAAAATTAATGGTGATGAAGACCAAGTTATAGTTGAATACTCTTTTGATGGACCAAAGGAGATTAAAGGAGAAGACTTAGTAAACTCTGATGTTGAAGTAGTTTCTCCTGATATTCACTTAGCAACAATTAACTCAGATTGTAATTTAACATTCTCTGTAATTATTCAAAGAGGTATTGGATATATGCCATCTGAAGATATTAGAGACATTGTTGGAGCTGATTACATTCCATTAGATGCTTTCTTCACACCAGTGAAAAAAGTAGTTTATGATATTGAGAAAATGTTAGTTGAAGATAATCCTAACTTTGAAAAGGCTGTATTTAACGTACAAACAAATGGACAAATTACTCCAATTTCAGCTTTTAAAGAAGCTGTTTCTGTTATGTATTCTCAAATGTCAGTATTTAACAAAGTATTTGATTTATCTGAGGTAACAGTTAATGATGTTGGGGAAGAGCCAGTTGAGTTAAAAGATTTAATTATAAAAATTGATGACTTAAACTTAAGTGCTAGATCATTTAACTCTTTAGATAGAGCTGGATTAAAATATCTTGGTGAATTAGTACTAATGAGTGAAGTAGAAGTTAAGAATATTAAGAATTTAGGTAAGAAATCATTTGATGAAATCCAAGAGAAATTAGAATCTTTAGGATTCCCAATTGAAAATACACTTCCAGAAAATGTTGCATCAGCTTTAAGAAGAAAGCTTGAGCAACTTAAAGCATAATTTAAGGGTTTGATATGAGACATAAGCACGGATATAGAAAATTAAATAGAACTTCTTCTCATAGAAAAGCGTTACTAAAGAATTTAGCTATCGCTTTAATTGAAAGAGAGAAAATTGAAACAACTGTACCAAAAGCAAAAGAACTAAGAAGATATATCGAGAGATTAGTAACTACTGCAAGAAATGCAGATTTTAATACTCACAGAGCAGTATTTGCATTATTACAAGATAAAGAAGCAACTAAAAAACTAATTAATGAAATCGCACCAAAGTATGTTGAAAGAAATGGTGGATATACTTCAATCGTAAAAACAAGAATTAGAAGAGGTGATGCTACTACAATGGCATTTATTTCTTTTGTATAATTCATATATTTAAAAAGATATTAAAAGGGATAAAAGCTTTTGCTTTGTCCCTTTTTTTATTTCTAAAAATTACTAATTTTATGCCAAAAATTATTTATCAGATTTTAATCATTTTTTTTATATAATCCAGCGTAATACAATATACGTAATTCTTAGGAGAAACATTTGATAACTCTAAAAGAAGCACTAGAATTAAATAGTGATGAGATTAAGAAATTAAGAGATGATTTAGCTTTAAAAATCAAAAAGAGTAATATAGGTGCTTACGTTGAGCAATTAACAAATAGTAAAATTTCTATTAGTAAAGATGGTATTCCAATTGCAATAAAAGATAATATTAATGTAAAAGATTGGGAGATTACTTGTTCAAGTAATATTTTAAAAGGGTATAAATCTCCATATAATGCAACAGTAATCAATAATTTAGAAAAGGCAGGTTTAGCTGCTTTTGGTAGAACTAATATGGATGAGTTTGCAATGGGAAGTTCAACTGAATCTTCTTGTTATGGTAGAACTTTAAATCCTATTGATAATAGTAGAGTTCCAGGGGGTAGTTCAGGTGGAAGTGCCGCTGCAGTTGCTGATGGTATTGCAATAGCAGCATTAGGAACTGATACGGGTGGTTCAATTAGACAACCAGCAGCTTATTGTGGTGTAGTTGGTATGAAACCAACTTATGGGAGAGTTTCAAGATATGGAATTACAGCTTACTCTTCGTCACTTGATCAGTGTGGACCAATAACTCAAAATGTTGAAGACGCAGCAATTCTTTATGATATTATCTCTGGTCATGATAAAATGGATTCTACCTCTGCAAATATAAAGTATGACAAAGTAGCTGATAAATTAAATAGTGAAAGAAAATTAAAAATTGCAGTTATTGATAATTTTGTAGAACAAGCAAGTCCTGCAATTAAGCAAGGTTTTGAAAAAGCAATTAATGCACTAAAAGAGCTTGGACATGAAATTGTTCATAAAAATATGTTAGATACAGATAAAATTCTTTCATCTTATTATATTGTTGCAACAGCTGAAGCATCTGCAAATCTTTCAAGATTTGATGGTGTTAGATATGGAAATAGAAAAGGTGAAGCTGGATTAAAAGATATGTATGTACAGACTAAATCTCATGGTTTTGGAGATGAAGTACAAAAAAGAATTATGCTTGGTTCTTTTGTATTAAGTTCTGGATATTATGATGCATATTATATTAAAGCTCAAAAAGTTAGACATCTAATAAAAGATGAGTATGAAGCTATTTTTAAAGATGCAGATTTAATTCTTTCTCCAGTTGCTCCTACAACAGCTCCTGAGTTTGGAAGTTTTAAAACTTCTTTACAAATGTATCTAAGTGATATTTACACTATTTCAGTGAACTTAGCTGGCTTACCTGCTATTTCATTACCAGTTCATAAAGATGATAATAATATGCCAATTGGTTTACAACTAATTGGAAAAGCCTATGATGAACAAACAGTATTTGATGGTGCTTTATCATTAGAAAAAGCAGTAAACTATAATAAATAGATTTTAGGATAAAAAATGAAAATTAGAAAAAGAGCTTTAACTTTTGAAGATGTGTTATTAGTACCAGCAAAATCAGAAGTACTTCCTAAAGAGGTTTGCATAAAAACAAAACTAACTAAAAAAATTGAGTTAAATATCCCTTTTGTATCTGCTGCAATGGATACAGTTACAGAATTTAAAGCTGCAATTGCAATGGCTAGACTTGGTGGGATTGGGATTATTCACAAAAATATGGATGTTGATGCACAAGTTTTACAGTGTAAAAAAGTTAAAAAAAGTGAATCGGGGATGATTATTGACCCAGTTACAATTACTCCTGAACAAACCTTACAAGATGCAGAAGATATTATGGCATCATATAAAATCTCTGGTGTACCAGTTGTAGATAAAGATAATAATTTATTAGGTATTTTAACAAATAGAGATATGAGATTTACAAAAGATTTTTCTAAATTAGTAAAAGAGAAAATGACAGATATGCCATTAATTACTGGTAAAAAAGGTACTACTTTAGATGAAGCTGCTGATATTATGCACCAAAGTAAGATTGAGAAGCTACCAATTGTTGATAAGAATAATAAACTTGTTGGTCTTATTACAATCAAAGATATTAACAAAAAAAGAGAGTATCCAAATGCAAACAAAGATGAATTTGGAAGATTAAGAGTTGGTGCTGCAATTGGAGTAGGGCAATTAGAAAGAGCAAAAGCATTAGTTGAAGTAGGTGTAGATGTACTAGTTTTAGATTCAGCTCACGGTCACTCTAAAGGTATTCTTGATACAGTAAAAGCTATAAAAGCTGAAATGGATGTTCAAATTATTGCTGGAAATGTTGCAACAGCTGAAGCAACAGCAGATTTAATTAAAGCAGGTGCTGATGCCGTAAAAGTTGGAATTGGACCTGGTTCAATTTGTACTACAAGAATTGTTGCAGGTGTTGGTGTTCCGCAAATTTCTGCAATTGATGAGTGCTCAACAGAAAGTGCAAAATATGGTGTACCAGTAATTGCTGATGGGGGTATTAAATACTCTGGTGATGTTGCAAAAGCATTAGCCGTAGGTGCAAGTGCTGTTATGATGGGTTCTGCATTAGCAGGAACTGATGAAAGTCCTGGTGAAGTTATTCTTTACCAAGGAAGAAAATTTAAATCATATAGAGGAATGGGATCAATTGGTGCCATGACTAAAGGAAGTACGGATAGATATTTCCAAGAGGGAACGGCAGCTGATAAATTAGTACCAGAAGGAATTGAAGGAAGAGTTGCATATAGAGGTGCAATTGCTGATATTATTCATCAAATGGTAGGTGGATTAAGAAGCTCAATGGGATATTTAGGAAGTAAAGATATTTCAACATTTCAAGAAAAAGCAGAGTTTGTAGAGATTACAAGTGCAGGATTAAGAGAGTCTCATGTACATGATGTAACTATTACTAATGAAGCACCTAATTATCACATATAAAAAATATTGAGTCTTATCATTATTATAAATTGAGTGTAAAATAGAAGTTTTCCTTCTATTTTAACTTCTCTTCTAAAATTTGTGTAAATCTAGCCCATGACTTTTTATCAGCTTTTTCATGATACCTTTTTGAACCAAATACTGTAAAAGCGTGTGGTGCACCACTATAAGTAATCATTTCATGAGGAATCTTTGCTTCTTCTAGTTCTGTTGCAAGATTTGCAAACTCTTGCATGCTTACTGCCTTATCTGCACTTCCATGAAAAACTATAATATCACCTTTTATTTGTGAATAATCTTGTTTCTCAGGAGTTTTAAGTCCACCATGAAATGGTATAAAAGATTTTAAGTTTGCTCCTGAACGTGCAAATTCTAAGATAGCAGCTCCTCCAAAGCAATATCCCGTACCAATGGCATTATCTATATTTGCACCTTGTTTTTTAGCAGCATTTAATCCTGCATATAGAATTTTTCTCATTTTATCTCTATCTTTGTATAAGTTGCCAGTAAGTCTTTTTTTATCTTCTATTGTTTGAGGTTTTATATCTTTTCCAAATAAATCAACAATAAATGTAGCATATCCTAAATCATATAGCATTTTTGCACGTTTTATTTCATAATCACTTAATCCATCCCAATCATGAATCATGAAAACTAAAGGTGCATTATTTGATGGAGAACTAAAATAACCTTGATAATCCTGTTCATTTACTTTATAGTTTACAAAACTCTCTTTTGCAAATAAAGAGATAACTCCTACTAAGAATAGTATTAATATTTTTTTCATATTTACTCCTTTGAAATTATTTTTAATAATAGAACTTTTTAAATAAAGAGTTTTTTAAGATTTTAAGCTAATTTTTTATAATGGAAAAGAAAAAGTAGGTTTAGAATTTAACAAAAAGATAAAAGAGTATATCTCTTTGTTAGAACTAGTTAAAAAGAAGCTTTAGGATATTTTTCCCAAGCTACAATTCTCTTTTTAATATTAAACAATAGACTTAATAACAACTTTAAAGTTTAAATCATTTCCTGCCATAGGATGATTATAATCTACTGTTACACTATCTTTTGTAACATCAGTTACTGTTGCTTTATAAATCTCACCATCTTCTCCATCTGCCTCTAGAATCATTCCAATCTCTAAATCAATTTCTTCAAAATCAGAAATAGGTAGAGTTTCAGTTAAAGATTTGTCATATTCTCCATAAGCTTCATATGCAGGTACTATAATATCTTTTGTTTCTCCTTCATTCATATTTGAAATTCTCTCTTCAAGACCTTCTAAAAGTTCTCCTCTTCCAAAAGTAAACTCAATTGGATCAGCATCAAGGTTACTCTCAATGATATTGTCATTTACTTTTAATTCATAGTGCATTAATACTACTTGGTTTCTTTTTATTGCCATTTATTTCCCTTATAGTTTATATTTTGTACTATATCTAAAAATCATAATAAGAAGATAAAAGGAGTAAATAAAATTATTATATAATATAAAATGGACTTTAAAATAGTAACTATTTTTTTATTATTTATTAACACTTTGTTTGCAGGATATGAAAAAATATCTCTTGGAACTATTGATAACTATTATATTGGTAAAGTTTCTAAATATGAATTAAGTCAAATGATAAAAGAGATTGAATATCTTTTTGAATCTTCTACTGGTGTAAATGTTTTTGATTATTCAAATAATGGTAAACCTATAAATCTTATTTATCTACCTCCTTCAAAATTAGAACAAAATATACAGAAAAAAATAAAAAAGCAAAACCACATAAAAAAAGAGCTAGAGCCTTTAAAAGCTTACCTTAATAAAGAGAAAAAAGAGATTTTTTCATTAAAATTAAATTATGAAAAAAAGAGTTCTCTTTATAATGAAAAAGTATCAAAATTTAATGACCATATAGAAGAGTTAAACAGAAGAAAAGATATCAAAAAAAATGAGTTTAATAGATTAAAAATAGATTTAAAAAAACAAAAAGAGAATCTTAATAAAGATTTTAAGAGTTTAAGAAAAGAACAAAATGAGTTGAAAAATATAATTAATAAAAATAACAATAAAATAGATAAATACAATAGAAAAGTAAAAGAGTTCAATTTTTTAGCAAAAGATATAGAATCAATGAGCAGAAGTAATAAAAAGATTAGAGGTAGAACATTTGGTTTAAAACAGACACAAGTAAAAACAATTTTTAAAAATGGTAAAGTAATAAAAGAGAAAAGTGTTAAAAGTAGAATGGATAAAATTGAGATTTATGGTTTTAGTAATAAGGCTGAATTGAAAGCTATTTTGGCTCATGAAATAGGGCATTTAATAGGACTTCCTCATATAAATGCTAAAAATGCTCTAATGAACCCAGTTTTACAAAGAAATCAATTAGAAAATCTTAGGCTAACTTTTGAAGATAGAGAAAACTTTAAAGAGAATTTTTAGTATAAATTTTAGTTTATTCTAAAAATTAAATAATTATTTGATTTAATTGAGTATTTCTAACTTTATCAATTTTAAATGTTTCATTTGCAATTTTTCTTGGTGTTGATTCAAAATGTTCATTTATAATTTTTTGTATAGTTTTCATCTCTTCTTTATTAAATAAAGTTTCATCAAACTCCTCTTCCATTTTTAAAAATTTTAATTCAATAAACTTATCTTTTTCAATAACTTCAATATCTAAATAATCAAGTAGCTCTTGAATTAAAAATATTCTCTCATCATCCTCTTCAAGATCTTCACCATTTGCAATAATATCAAATATCTCACCTAATACAATTGGTTTAGGTTGCCTTGAAGTTTTTAAATACTCTTCATCAAATATTTTCTTTCCACAATATTTTTGATGATTAAAATCTATTAAAAAAAGCATAATCGATAGCTTTTTATCATTTAAATGTTTTACTTGTTTGTGAAGCATATATAATATTACATTTGCTATTTTTGTCATATCCATATTAAATTCCTTATTTTTTGGAAGTATACATTATTTAACTTAAATGTACTAAATCTTTATGCTTTGATAATAATCTTCCATCAAATCTATGTAGTTCTAGTTTATATTAGATTTGAAAGTTTAAATTAGTTGAATCTTTTGAATCTTTATCATCCCACTCAAAAATAAAACACATTGGAAGCTCATCTTTTTTATTTAAATAGATTGCAGAGATAACTCCACCAATAAAAATTGAAGTAATAGCAATACCAGAACCAACTGCTAAAGTTGAAAGTCCAGTTAATCCTTGTCCTACTGTACAACCAATAGCTAAAACCCCTCCTGTACCCATTAAGGCACCACCAATCATATTATTTCTAACTCTATTTTCACCTTTAGCAGCAGTACAACCAAAACTATATTTTTTATTAAATTTTGACATTGTAAAAGCACCTATTAGAACACCAAGTACTAAGCTAATAGAGAATGTTAGTTCATTTACTTGATAAAGCATAAAAAGCTCAATTGTTTTTCCAGTTGGATAAACAAAACTAATACCTTCCATATTTACAACTCTTTCAATACTCTCTTCACCAAGTACAGCAGTTATTAACCAAGCAGTAGCTACTAAAAGACCAATTAAAACTCCATCCCAAAGAGAAAAAACTCTTTTTATTTTTTTAATTAAAACAAAAAGAATTAAAACTAAAATAGTAAGAACTACATAGATATTCATAACCTTTTCTTCTATTAATGCAGACCATTGAATAAGTGTAGGATTATTTATAATAGGACTAAAGAAACCACTTAAAAAACCTTTTACTGTTGCAAAAGCAAAAATACCAATAAAAAGAATACTAATTAAAGAGTTTTTGTCCCCTTGTGCAAATTTAATTATATGCCTATTACTACATCCATCGGCTAACATCATACCAACACCAAACATTAATCCACCCAGTACAATTACAAAATAGTTGATATTCTCTTTATAATATGGTGTTTCAAAAAACTCTATTTTAAAATAGGAAGAGACAAAAGCTGTTGATATAATAGCAACTATCATTGCCATCACAACAGAAGCACCTCTTATTGTAGATTTTGTTAATATATAATCTTTGATTGAACCACTAAAACAGAACTGTTTTTTTTGTGCGATCATTCCAAAAATTACACCCAATATCAATCCTAGAATATTTACAATTTCAAAGATTTCAAATGATTCCATAGTTTAATCCTTACTAATATTATATAGAATAAAATTGTTAATTTTTGTATTTTATAGTACACTATATTAAGAGGCTATCATCTTGGTAAATATAAAATTTTTTTTTAAGGAAAAATAAATTTAAAGTAAAATAGTAGAGAATAAAAATTTAAATTTCTTGATTCTCAATTTTCATATCTTCAAGACCTTCAAGAATATCTAAAGCTTGTTCTTGAGTGAGTATTTTATTTTCCATATCTAATAAAACTTCATCAAAATATAGTTTTACTTGTTTCATATAGTTTAACTCTTCTTTTATACCTTTACTCTTCTTTTTTGAAAATTCCTTTTCAAGCTCTTTTATATTTTCGTTAACTTCTACTAAAACATCATTTTTAAGAAGATCATTTAACTGTTTGATATAATCCATTCTATATTCCTAAGAAATTTTGTGTGATTATATCAAAAATTTGATATAATATTAACTTTTAAATTTAGGGAATATTTATATAAATTATTAATTTTAACTAAATACATAACTTGGATACTTAACTAAAATAGATATGAAAATAGAGACAAAAAAAGCAAAATTTACAGAACCATTATACTTAGAAAGTGGTAGGATTCTAGAAGAGTTTGAATTAGTTTATGAAACATATGGTCAACTAAATGATGATAAATCAAATGTAATAGTTGTCTGCCATGCTCTTGCAGGAAGTCATCATGCAGCTGGAAGATATGCAGATGAAGTAAAGCCAGGTTGGTGGGATAAATTAATTGGTGATGGAAAAGCAATTGATACTAAAAAATATTTTGTAATTTGTTCAAACAATATAGGAAGTAGTTTTGGTTCTACAAATGCTTTAAGTATTGACCCTTCTACTGGAAAAGAGTATAGATTAAAGTTTCCTATTCTTACAATTTCAGATATTGTAAAAGCACAAATGAGATTGTATAAGACTCTTGGAATTACAAAAGCAAAAGCAGTTGTAGGTGGAAGTATGGGTGGAATGCAAGCTCTGTGTTATTCAATAGAGTTTCCAGATTTTGCTGAGCATGTATTTGCAATGGCAACAACAGCTTATACAAGACCCTGGGCAATTGCAATAAATAAAATAGCAATAGAGTCAATTAGACATGACCCAAGCTTTAAAAATGGTTTTTATAAAAAAGAGGATATAAAAGCAAATGGTTTAGCTGGTCTTGCAATTGGTAGAATGGCTGGTCTTGTTGCATATTTAAGTCCAGAATTATTTAATCAAAAATTTGGAAGAGACTATTCACGAACTGATGGTCTATATGAACTTTTTGGTAGATTTGAGATTGAAAGGTATTTAGAGTATAACGCCTACTCTTTTCCAAAAAATTTTGACCCACTTTCATATTTATATATTTGTAAAACAATGAATATCTTTGATGCAGGAAGAAATGAAGATAATCTAGAAAATTCTTTTGCAAAAATTAATTGCAAACTACATCTTATCTCTTTCTCTAATGATATGCTATTTTTCCCTGAAGAGATGGAAGAGATAAAAGATATTATGATTAAAATTGGAAAAGGTAATCAAATTACATATAAAATGATACAGAGTCAATCTGGACATGATTCTTTTTTGGTTGAAGTTGAGAAATTTGATAAATATATAGTACAACTATTGGAGAACTAATGAGTAAAGAAATAAAAGAAGAACAAAGTTTTGAACAAAAAATTGAAAAAGCAAAAGAGATTTTAGAAAAACTATCAAACCCTCAAATTACATTAAATGATTCCTTGGAACTTTATAAAACGGGTATGAAAGAGTTAGAAGAAGCACAAAAACTTTTAGAAGAAGCAAAATTAATTTTTGTACAAGAAGATAAAAAATAGTAAAGTGTACCTTTAAAAAAAATATTGCAAAATGTTATATTTTTTAGAATTATTTTAAAAAGTTGATAAACTACTTTCAAATATTGGGAGAAGTTTATGCGAACAATAAATCAGTTACAAACAATAGATAAACCAAGAGAACGACTTTCTAAATATGGTCTTAGTGCTCTAAGAAATCATGAGTTAATAGCTATACTTTTGGGAAGTGGAGTAAGAGGGAAAGATATTATAAAACTATCCCATGAGATTGAAAAAATTTTTAACTCAAATTTTGAATCTATAAACTTAGATGTGCTTCTAGAAATACATGGCTTAGGACAGGCAAAAGCTTCCCAACTTGTAAGTGCAATTGAACTAAGTAAGAGATATCTTATAGACTCACAAAACCATAAAATAAATAGTGCTTTTGATGTATATGCAGAACTTAAAGAGTATAGAACAAAGCAACAAGAGTATTTTCTAACCTTATATTTAGATGGGGCTAATAATTTAATGAAAACAAAAATAATTACAATTGGAACACTAAATCAAAGCCTAGTTCATCCAAGAGAAGTCTTTTCCTATGCCATTGAGAAAAGATGTGCAAGTATAATAGTAGCTCACAATCATCCAAGTGGAATACTAACCCCAAGCAATGAAGATATATATGTTACAAAGAGACTGCAACATTCAGCAAAAATACTTGGAATAGAACTGCTTGATCATCTAATATTTACAAAAGAAGGATTTTACAGCTTCCAAGAAGAGAAAATGTTATAAAATATTTAAATAAAGATATAACTCTAAATAGAGTTAATAAACTCTTTTATCTCTTTTAATTTTATTTTTAGGTTTTTAAGTAGTGGTTTTGGTGCATAGGGTAATAATTCTATTACCTCTTTTTCTAAGTCACTATTTTCATTGTATGTAGTTTTTGGTTCTTGTATTAATGAGTTTTGACACTCTTTTAAATTCAATCTTTGTCTTAAAACTTCAAGCTCTTCTTCACTTATAGTTTTCATTATATTTTGAAAATATTTTTTTCTACTTTTTTTATCACTTGTGAATATCTCTTGCTCTGTTATTTGTAAAGCTTCTGCAATATAAGGGATAAGTTCTATTTTAATTGCATTACTTCCATCTAGATATTTATAAATTGTCTTCTCTGTTGGGGTTTCGCCTGTCGTTTTAAGCTTTGGTTCTAAGTCTCTTAATCTTTTGGCAAACTCTCTTTTTGTGAGATTTTTCTCTATTATTAGAGTATTTATTCTCTCAACTATATCCACATAAATCCCTTTTTTGAATAATTATATTTAAAATAATTATTTACTTAATAGAACATTAATTCTCCAAAATGTAGAATTTAATTCATTCTTTAATTATTTTTAAAGAATTAAAGGTTCAATTATGATAAAAAAATATGTGAATTTTATTCTATTTCTTATGTATTGTTCTTTAAATTATTTTTTTTATGTAAAGAAGGACAGCTTTAGCCTATTGAGTGTAATCGATGATAAAAATAAATTATTTTTTATTTTGACTATTTTTACAAATATTTTACTTATAACATTTTATTTATTATTTGTTCAAATAAAAAAAAGGAAAATTTTAACAAATAGAATAAAAAAATATAACTCCCATTTAAGAAAATATAAAAATAATTATAAAAATAGATTAAATAAATTAAGAATAGAAAGCAGTGTAGAAAATAAAATTTCATTTGAGCAATCAAAACAAAGAGCATTAAACAATTTAATCTCTAATATTGCACATCATTGGAGACAGCCTTTGTCGGTAATTACACTTTTAGCTACATCCATTCAATTTTATGAAGAAAAGAATATAAATCTAAAAAATATTATAAAAGATTGTGAGTTGATAAATAAAAATGCTCAATATCTTTCAAATATAATAGATTATTTTAGAGAATTAGAAAGAAGTAAAATATACAGAAAAAAAGAGCTTTTTCGATTAGATATCGTGCTAAATAAGTTTTTAGTTAATAGTGCTTTCTCTGGTATTGAAATAAAAATAAATATGTTAGATAATTATTTTTTATATAGTTATAAAGATGAACTTTTTAAAGTACTATTTAACATAATAAATAACTCAAAAGAGAAATTAAATAAAAGACCACTAAAAGACAAAAAAATATTTATATTAGTAACATTAAAAAAGAAAGAACTAATTATAAAAATAAAAGATAATGCAGGAGGAATAGATGAGAATATATTTGACAATATTTTTGAACCATATGTTACTACTAAATTCAAAGCCAAAAATGTGGGATTAGGACTCTATTTAACCTATATGATTATTACTCAACGACTTGATGGAACAATAGATGTAAAAAACATTAATTTTACTGATGAACAAACTAATCAACAATATAAAGGAGCTTTATTTACAATTAAGCTTCCAAGTACAACTGTTTTATAGTAAACCAATTTACTCAAGATTACACTTGATAAAAGTCATATAAATTTAATTTAAATCTGCTATCATTACTTACAACAAATGAGAAAAAGAATTAATAAAAAATAAACTATATTTATTTAGTAAGGATTAGATATGATTGAGATTCACGAGTTTTTCAATAGACAGATTAAATTATGGGGTGAAGAGACACAAGATTCTTTACAAAATAAGAGTGTAGCCATTATTGGAAGTGGAGGCTTAGGCTGTTCTTTAGGTATTGCTCTTGGTGCTTCAGGTATTGGTAGTTTTACTTTTGTAGATTTTGATGAAGTTGGTGTTCACAATATCCATAGGCAAATTGGATTTAAAGTAGGTGATGATGGCAAATATAAAGCAGATGTTCTAAAAGAGCTTGTTGAATCAAGATGTCCATATACAAAAGTCACTGCCTATAAAGAGACTTTTCAAGATTTTGCAAAAAGAGGACTTACTTTTGATTTAATAATTGATGCAACAGATAATCTACCAACAAGAGCTGCATTAAATGAATACTGTATTCAAAACAATCAACCTTGGATTTATGGTACTGTTGAAGAGTTTCATGGACAAGTTTGTTTTTTTGAAAAAGCTTCATATGAAGCAGTTTTTCAAATAAATGATAGAAAACCAAACGGTATTGCTTGTCCTATTGTAATGCATATTGCATCACTTCAAGCAAATTTAGCTATTAGATATCTTACTGGTCTACCTGTTAAAAAGGATATTTTATACTATCTATCATTTGACCAAGAAGGTATTTTACAAAATCAAAAATTTAACCTTCCAACAGACTAATCTAGTATCTCTTAGATACTAGATTAAAAGCTCTACCTTTTCCTTTTAAAATCTAACGATTTTTTAAGTGCATTTTAGATACACTATCCAAATTTTTAACTATATAATTGAAACTATTACGGGGAACTTAAATGCCAAAACGAGAAGACATAAAATCTATTTTACTTATCGGTTCAGGACCAATTGTTATTGGACAAGCGTGTGAGTTTGACTATTCTGGTACTCAAGCAACTAAAACACTAAAAGAGTTAGGTTATAGAGTCGTTTTAATCAACTCAAATCCAGCAACTATTATGACTGACCCTGAGTTTGCCGATAAAACATATATTGAACCAATTACAGAAGAGGTTGTTGCAAAAATTATAGAAAAAGAGAATATTGATGCTATCTTACCAACTATGGGTGGTCAAACTGCACTTAATGTTGCAACTTCAATGTATGAGAAAGGAATGCTAGAAGGAGTAAAATTCCTTGGAGCTCATCCAGATGCAATTAAAAAAGGTGAAGATAGACACTTATTTAATGAAGCAATGATTAAAATTGGTATGGATTTACCAAGAAGTGCAAACGCATATACAGTTGATGAAGCAATCAAAGTTGCTAAAGAGATTGGTTTCCCTGTAATTTCAAGAGCATCATTTACACTAGCAGGTGGCGGTTCTGGTGTTGCATATAATATGGAAGAGTTCAAAAAACTTGCAGAAGCTGGTATTGAGGCATCTCCAATTAATGAAATTGAAATTATGGAATCAATGCTTGGCTGGAAAGAGTACGAGATGGAAGTTATTAGAGACCATAAAGATAACTGTATCATTGTATGTTCTATTGAGAATTTAGACCCAATGGGTGTTCATACAGGTGATTCTGTAACCATCGCTCCTGCACTTACTCTTACAGATAAAGAGTATCAAGATATGAGAAATGCCTCTTTTGCTATTTTAAGAGAGATTGGAGTTGATACTGGTGGTTCAAATGTTCAATTCTCAATTTGTCCAAAAACTGGAAGGATGATTGTTATTGAAATGAATCCAAGAGTTTCTAGATCTTCTGCACTTGCATCAAAAGCAACAGGATATCCTATTGCTAAAGTAGCTACACTTCTTGCTGTTGGATTTACACTTGATGAAATTACAAATGATATCACTGGAACCACCGCATCATTTGAGCCAGTAATTGATTATGTTGTAACAAAAATTCCTAGATTTACTTTTGAAAAATTCCCTAAAGCAGACTCAACTCTTACAACAGGAATGAAGTCAGTTGGTGAGGTTATGGCTATTGGTAGAACATTTAATGAGTCTATTCAAAAAGCACTTTGTTCAATGG
This sequence comes from uncultured Arcobacter sp., assembly GCA_964480765.1. Taxonomy (GTDB): domain Bacteria; phylum Campylobacterota; class Campylobacteria; order Campylobacterales; family Arcobacteraceae; genus Halarcobacter. Next base: position 111,696 of record CAYZST010000008.1, read on the forward strand.
AGACTGGAATTGTAGGATTTGACCCAATTTGCAATGATTTAGAAAAAATTAAAGCTGAAATAAGAAGACCAAATGCAAATAGATTAAGATACTTAATGGAAGCATATAGAAAAGGTCTTACAGATGATGAAATTTTCGAATTATGTAATATTGACCCATGGTTCTTAGCTAAATTTAGAGAAATTTATAATATCGAAAAATCAATTGATATCTCAATTTTAGAAAATGAAGAGTTTATGAGAAGTGTAAAAACAAATGGTTTCTCTGATAAAATGATTGCACTACTAATTAATAAAACCGAAGAAGAAGTCTATAATGCAAGAAAAGCATTAGATGTTAATTTTGAATACAACGAAGTTGATACTTGTGCAGCTGAATTTAAAGCTTTAACACCATATTTATATTCTACTACAAATATTACAAAACTACCAAAACAGCAAAAACAAGATAATGAAAAAAAAGTACTTATTATAGGTGGCGGACCAAATAGAATTGGTCAGGGTATTGAATTTGACTATTGTTGTGTTCATGCTTCATTTGCATTAAATGAAATGGGTGTAAAAACAATTATGTATAATTGTAACCCTGAAACAGTTTCAACAGATTATGATACTTCAGATATTTTATACTTTGAACCAATTGATTTAGAACACGTAAGAGCTGTAATTGAACAAGAAAATCCAGATGGTATTATTGTACATTTTGGTGGACAAACTCCATTAAAATTAGCAAATTCAATTCATAATTTTGGTGGAAAAATCATTGGAACGACAGCTTCTACTATTGATTTAGCAGAGGATAGAGAAAAGTTCGCAAGTTTTGTTCAAAAAGCAGGATTATTACAACCAGATAATGGTACAGCAGTAAAAGTAGAAGAAGCTATTTTAATTGCTGAAAGAATTGGCTACCCAGTACTTGTAAGACCATCATTTGTACTTGGTGGTAGAGGTATGAGAATTGTTTACTCAACTGATGAATTAAAACATTATATGGATGAAGCTGTTTCTGTATCAAATGATGCACCAGTTCTTATAGATAAATTTCTTGATAGAGCAATTGAACTTGATGTTGATTGTATTTGTGATGGAAAAGAGGTTTATATAGGTGGGATTATGCAACATATTGAAGAAGCTGGTGTTCATTCAGGAGATTCAGCTTGTTCTTTACCTCCTGTATCAATTGCTTCTGAACTTATTAAAGAGCTTGAAGAAAAAACAAAAAATATGGCACTGGGACTTGGAGTCGTTGGTCTTATGAATGTACAATATGCAATTTACAAAGGTGAAATTTATTTAATTGAAGTAAATCCAAGAGCTTCAAGAACAGTCCCTTTTGTATCAAAGGCAACAGGAATGCCTTTAGCAAAAGTAGCAACAAGAGTAATGTGGGGAGAATCTTTGAGAAATGCTCTTGATGTATATAATCCTGATATTGTCTATGAAGATAATGGGGTATTAAAACCAATCTTAAAAAACCACGTAGCAGTAAAAGAAGCAGTGTTCCCTTTTAATAAATTATCTGGTTCTGATCCAATTTTAACACCTGAAATGAAATCAACTGGGGAAGTTATGGGTATCTCTGATAACTTTGGAATTTCATACGCAAAAGCACAAAGTGCAGCTAAAAATGACCTACCAAGAGAAGGAAAAGTATTTATCTCTCTTTGTGACTTAGATAAACAGTTCGCTCCTAAAATTGCAGAAGGATTAGTAGAAGATGGTTTCTCAGTTGTTGCAACTGGTGGAACGTATAAGGTTATTACAGAAGCTGGAATAGAGTGTGAAAAAGTACTTAAGATTAGTGAGGGTAGACCAAATATTACAGATTCAATTGCTAATGGTGAAATTGCATTGGCATTTAATACATCTGATGGAAAAGAGTCATCTAAAAAAGATGGTAAAAATATCAGAAGAGCAGTACTTAAGGAGAATGTTCCTTATGTAACAACAGCAGCAGCTGCACTTGCTTGCGTTGAAGCTATGAAAGCTTTAAATCAAAAAGGTGGAATAGGTGTTAAATCTATTCAAGAGTTTTTACATGACTAATGAATAAAGATTTAATCTATTTAGTTCAAACTGATACAACAGTGGGTTTCTCATCATCAAATGAAGAGAAACTTTCACTTGTTAAAAAACGACCTACTAATCAAAAAATATTACAAACTATTGACTCTTTTTGTACCTTAAAACAGAAAACAAGAGTTCCTAAAAAGTTTAGAAAAAAAGTAAGAAAAAGTAAAAAAACTACATTTATTTACTCAAATGAAAATGCTTTTAGAGTAATTGATAGTAATGATAAATTTCATAGCTTTATTTCTAAATTTGCTTTATTATTTTCAACATCAGCAAATCTTACAAAAAATAGTTTTGAATATGAGTATGCCTTAAAAAAAGCTAATATAATAGTGTTTACAAAAGATGGTTTTCTTCAAAAAGATGCTTCTTCAATTTATAAAATTAATAATAAAAAAATTTTAAAAATTAGATAATTATTTATAATTCCTCAAACTTTGAAACCAAGAATGAATTATTTTTTTTATAGGATATATTTTTTCTTAAGATAAATTTAGTTAAAGTTGTAATTATAATCCTACAAAAGAGAAGTTCCATGTTTTTGCAAAGAGAGAAAGAAATTAACCAATTAAATGAAAGTTTTAATAATCCTATGTCTTCAATAGAGGTTATTTTTGGACCTAAAAATAGTGGTAAAACATCGCTATTACATGAACACTGTAAAGAAAAAGATAGTATATATTTCTCTAATTATGAAATGATACCATCTCAATTTTTTACTCAAAAGGCTAATACTATATGTAATTATTTTTTCGAAAATAAGAGTGTTGACAGACCTTTTAAATCTTTTATTGAAGTTTTAGAATTTTTAGATAAACAAACTATTGAAAAAAAGCTTGTTTTAGTTTTTGATGATTTTCAAAATGTTTTGAAAGTAGATAAAAATGCATTGGATGATTTATTGAAGTTTTGGAAAAAAAGACTTAAAAATAAAAATATTCAGTTAGTAATAATAAGCTCTGTTCTTTTTTCGAAAGTCAAGCAAAGTGAAATTGAGTCGGTTGGAAATATATTAAAACTTGACTATTTAGATTTTATTTGTTTAAAAAAGTTTTTTCCTGGTATGAATAGGTTAGATAAGCTTTATGTCTATTCATTACTTGGGACTACTCCTGCAAATTTAAAGTTTTATAATCCAAAAATTGGCTTTAGTGAAAATATTTATAGTATGTTTTTATCTTCTAACTCCTATCTTTTTAATTATGGAATTAGAATTTTAAAATCAGGAATAAGTGATATTGGAACTTGTTCTTCTATTCTTTATGCAATTTCAAGAGGGAATACAAAAATTGAAGATATAGCAAGTTTTTTAAATGTAAAATCTACTTATCTTACTAGATATCTCCAAAAACTTGTTAATATGATGATTATAGAAAAAATTGTACCAATTGGAGAAGATAAAAGTAGATCAAAATCTAGTAAATATGAAATACTAGATAACACATTAAAATTTTGGTTCTCTTATATTTATCCAAATTTAACATATCTTAAACAAAATGATGTAAAAGATGTAAGAAAGCAAATTGAAGATGAGTTTATAAGTAAAACAATATTTTCAAGCTATAAAAGATGTGTAAAAGAGTTTATTTATAAAAGCCAAGAGAATATATTAGGATATAAACCAGATGAAATAGGTAGTTGGTGGGATAATCATAATAATTCAATTGACTTAATAGCGTATGATAAAAAAACTATTACTTTTGTTCAAATATTATGGGAAGATAAAGATTCAGCTCAAATCTCTTATGGTAAATTAAAAACTTTATCAGAAAAATTTGAAACATCATTAGAAAAGAAATATATTATCATTGCAAAAAATACTTTTTTAAATATGAAATAGTTTTTTATTATAAAATATTAATTAGTTATACAGTTTTTGTTAATCTATTATGAAAAATTTTAAAACAACTTGAATATAGATAAAAAAAGCTGAAAACTTAGGAGATAAAAAGCAAAAAAAATTATAAAGATCAATAAACTTTAGCTAAAAATTAAGAAAAAATGAATATTTATTAATATATAATTTCAAGCTCTTACGACCCCGTCGTCTAGCGGCCAAGGACGTCAGGATTTCCTCCTGAACACGTATGTTCGAATCATACTGGGGTCGCCATTAATTTTATGGGCTTTTTAATTAAAAAATAGTCTAT
>CAYZST010000009.1:0-13777 GCA_964480765.1 uncultured Arcobacter sp.
AAATAGACTTAAATAAGATTTTTTATATAAAATGCCAAATATTCAACTACAAAATTATCCAAATTAATAAATTGGTTTTACAAGGAAATTTTTAATTTCCCTTGAATAACTAAAACCAACTTTGAGACAAAAAATATAATACTATTGAGAAAACATTAAAAGAACCCCTTAAATCCGTGTAAGTGTCAAACTTTTAGCCCAAAATCAATTTTAAAGCTCTGTTAACTCCAAAATAAACCGATTTTTTTAATTTATGGTATTTATATTATATTTTTTAAAAAGTCTTGATTTAACCCTATAAAAGTGTCTAAATTGATATATTTAATGCCAGTATCAAACCACTGAAGAATGAAAAGTTTTTTTCCTCAACTAAATTGATTTTTAAAAATAAGTCAAATTTTTTTTTCAGAAATTTAAAAAAGTTTTACTTACGCTTTTTACAAAATCTATAAAATTTGTTGAGAAAAACTTTTCTAATGATGAACCCCTCCTAAATTTTTTTTTTTTTGATTTTTTTATTTTAAAATATAACCATTTTGATTTTACTAATACCTTTTTTAGCTTTCTCTGTTTTTGTTAATGGTGCTACTTCAAAATAAATATCTTCTTTTATAAGTTCGTCTATATCATCTAATTTTATACAACTCATAGCTCTAATTAAGGCTTCACGTTCTACTTTATTTCTGATACAGGAATGTCCTAAAAATTTATATATTCATTCTTATTACATATTTATTTTATTAATCTAATACTAAAATCATTGTTATTTCAAACAATTTTATTGACTCTAATATCTTTTTATTCTATATTCTTGGATCTTCAATCTTTAAACGCTCAATTATTTTATTAATTTTATATTCATAATCTGGATTACCTTTTAAATCAAATATTGCTTCAGTCATAATTTTTACAACATTATCAAATCCCGAACCATTACTAAATCTTTGTGTCCAACTAATGAAACTTAAAGTTTCCTTCATAAATTCACTAGATTCTTCCATATATTTTTTATAAGTATCTTTTTCTACACTTGCTAATAAATCAGGTTCATCCCCCCAACTTTGATTTATTCTTGGAGCATTAAATATTTCTATTATTTCTTTTTTTGTTTGAGTTTTTAAACTTCTTAATGCTGTTTCTTTTTTATTAATATATGTTTCTAAAAAAGAATCAAAATCTATAACTTTATGTTTTCTGCCAAATGCTGTAAATTCAGAAATATCATCACCCTCATACATATGATCAATATACTTTTGAAACTTTTCTCTGGCATATGTTTTATAATAATTTTCTTTACCAGTTATATCAATTAATTCTTCTATATAATAAATAAAGCTTTCTACACTAGTAATATCAACTATATAATCTCCTCCTTTTTCAAGAGCAGAGAATAGTTCAGAAGCATAGTTTTTCCTGCTATAAGACAAATCATAATCATATTTGAAATTTATTTGAAAGATTTCTTGTGAAATAATATTTCTATTTTTAATTGCTATCTTTTGATTTATTATTGAAAGGAGCTGTTCACTATTAATAATAGAATTTTTAATATAATAGTAGATATTTTCTAAAATAGCATTAGGAAAAAAATAGTTTCCTTCAATATCTAATAGAAAAAGCATTATTTCATATTCATTGTTAATATTTGTCTCACCATTTTCAGAAGTTCTTTTATCATTTACATATTCAACTAATGATTCTATATCAAAACTTGAAAATTTCGCATTTAAAATAGAAAGTCTCATTATTGAATAAACTAATTCTTCTTTTATATCTGAGTGATCTTCAATCTTTGGTAAAATAAATTCAAAATCATTAAGTGCATTAATAAGTCTTTTTATAACTCTAATATTATTGATACCTTTTCTTTTTAAATATTCTAATGGATAATCATTAAAAACTTTAAGTCTATTTGATACAATTTTGAATGATTCTTCAACAGTAGGTTTATAATGAAGTTCATAGTCAATAACTTTATCTTTATAATCAGAAACTTTTGTGTCTTCAATTTCTTCTTGATTATAAATCATTATAATTTTACAATTTTTTTGTTCTTTAAATTGAGAAATAAGTCCTAGAATATCTTTTGAATCTAATTTGTCAGACTTCCTTTCAAAGTCATCAAAACATATTACTATATCTTTAAAATCTGATTCAGGAATTAATGATAAGACATTAGATACTTTTACTCCAGCATAACCAATTGAACCAACAATATTATTTAGAACATTTTTTATTTTAACAGTTCTTGAAACTTGCATTATAATATCAGATTCTATGTCTGATAATGTATCTTTACCAAATAAAGATATATATGCAATTTCTTTATTTTCTAATTGAGTAGATAGATTAGTTCTAATAAAAGAGTTCCAGAAATGAGTTTTACCAACCCCCCATTCTCCATTTAATGTAATAACAAAAGGTTCATCTAATTTAAATAAATTTTTTAATCTTTCTTCTAATCTTTGAACTTCTGTTTTTTCTTTCATTTTTTTTCTCCCTATATATTTAATCCAATTTTTTACCTTCAATATGGCTTTTTTAAATATCATAACTTATATATTACCTTTCCCATTTTACTTTTAAAATGTCAATTACTGTTCAGAATCTTTAAAAACTCATAAAATAATAGCATCTTTTATATATTTAGTTATTAAATATATAGGTAGTCAATTGAAATTTAATATATAGTGTGATATAGGTGGGAATTGTATTTCTTAGGCATAAAAAAACCCGATATAAAAACTCTATAAGAGCCTATATATCGAGCTTTGTAATGGCACGCCTGGTAGGATTCGAACCCACAACCACCGGGGCCGAAACCCGGCGCTCTATCCAGTTGAGCCACAGACGCTTTTATATTAAATAGAAGCGAATCATACTAATTTTATCTTTAAGAAACTCTGAATAAATCTATCTCATTTTTTGCTTGTTTTGGTACATTAATTTATCTACTGTTTCAAAAATATATTCTAGGTCATGTCCCACATTAAAACTTGTAAGTCCATATGAAAAACTAAAGGATACTTCTTCTATTTTTGCAGATTTTAATTTTTGCATTGAAAGTTTTTCTTGTGTATCTTTCATTAAAGATTCCACATTTAGCATTGATGTTTTCTCTTTATCAAATATTATTATAAACTCATCACCTGCATATCTAATTATCTCAACACCAGGATAAGAGAGTTCTTGCTTTAAAAATTTTACAAAATATTTTAACACTTGGTCACCTGTTATATGTCCGTGTATATCATTTATCTTTTTAAACTTATTTAAATCAATAAATGCTATATATCCTTTATTTTGAAATTTTTCATTATTTAAATAATAATCAATGAACCATTTTCTATTATGTGCGCCAGTTAAAGGGTCTGAAAAAAGTTCTTTTTGTAAAAAATCAATTTGTTTTTGCATTTCAAAGAGTTCAGTTTTAATTGTTTTCAAGGTTCTATCATTTTTTTCTTCAATTGCTTTTTGGGGATTTGAAGTTGATTTAGGTAGATTGTTATTCTTCTTCACAATATATCTACCTAAGCTTCTTTTCTTGCGAAGATTTAAGAGTTTCAAGCTTTTTTGCTGTATTTTCAAAAGTTGTAAAATAGTGGTTTGCTAAAGATGTATTATACTTTTTTAGATCTTTTACTATTAGGTGTGTCTTTTCTTTTAACTTATTACTCATCTTCCATCCCTAAAATAAAAAATATTATTAAATTATAATAGTATGTTTTTTAAGAAAAGGTTAATTCTTGTAACATAGGCTTAATAGGTGTGTATCAGAAGGTATCAACTACAATTAATACAAAAAATATAATTCCTAAATATCCATTTACTGTAAAAAAGGCTTTATCAATTTTTGTGAAGTCTTTATTTACAATTATGTGTTCATAGCTAAGCATTATAGCACTAACAATTACCGCTAAATATGCAAATAATCCACTATTTGAGCTAATCACAAATAGAAGCCAAAAAACAACTGTCAAAAGATGGAAAATTTTTGAGATAAGCATTGTTTTTTTAGAACCAAACCTACTTGGAACAGAGTGAAGTCCAAGTTTTTTATCCACTTCAATATCTTGTAAAGAATAGAGTAAATCAAATCCTGCAACCCAAAACATAACCCCTATACTCAATAAAATAGACCATAATGGTATTGTTTCACTTACAGCTACTACACCAGCAATAGGAGCAAGGGCAAGGGAGATACCAAGTATCACATGGGCAAGATATGAAAATCTTTTAAAATATGAATAAGAAGCAATAATAAATAAAATAGGTAATGCTAAATAGAAAGCTAAATTATTTACAAAATAGGCAACAAGAACAAAACATATTGCATTTAAAATAGTAAAAGCGAGCATTTGTGTAGCTGAAATTCTTCCATCTACATTTGGTCTATTAATAGTTCTTGGATTAAGGGCATCAATATCTCTATCCATATATCTATTAAAGCCCATTGCAAAGTTTCTTGCAGTTATAGTAGCAAATACTCCTAATACTAAGAGTTTAAAACCAAACCAAGCTGAACCATTTACCTCAACAGAAGAGATAATCATTCCAATAAAAATAAATGGTAACGAAAATATTGAGTGTTTGAACATTACAAGTTCATTAAAGTCATTTAATAGTTTTGATAATTTATTCATAAGCGAAAGTATATCAAAATAAATTTTTACTCTTCTTTTGATACAATCCATTTATGAAAGAAATTGCAATTATTGGCTCAACAGCCTCAGGTAAAACTGGTTTATCAATAGATATAGCAGAAAAAACCAACTCAATTATTTTATCACTTGATTCACTTTGTGTATATAAACAAATAGATATCGCTTCTGCAAAACCCTCTAAAGAAGAGCGTAGAGATATAACTCATTTTGGGATTGATGTTTTATATCCAAATGAAAAATTTGATGTTATTAGATTTTTTGAATGTTATGAAAAGGCAAAGAGTTTTGCAAAAAAAAATGATAAAAATCTTATCATTGTAGGTGGTACTGGTTTTTATTTAAAAGCTTTAATGGAAGGACTTTCAAGAGGTATTAATGAAGAGGTAGAACTTGATGATAGTGTGGAGAATATCTATGCCCTACTTTTAAGCCTTGATCCTTTATATATGAAAAAAATTTCAAGTAATGATACTTATAGGGTGAGAAAAGCTTACTCTATTTATAAACAAACAGGATATACTCCTTCAAAATATTTTGAATTAAATCCTAAAGAGCCTATTGCAAAAGATTTAAAGATTTTTGAGATTATCTGGGAGAGGGAAGAGCTAAAAAAGAGAATCGATTTAAGAACCTCACAGATGATAAAAGATGGAATTATTGATGAAGTGATATCTTTAGAAAGTTTTTATGGTAGAGCCCCAAATGCAATGTCATCTATTGGTATAATTGAGACATTGGAGTATCTTGATGGAAAGCTAAATAAAAAAGAACTTAAAGAGAAAATTTCACTAAATACTGCAAAGTTAGCTAAGAGACAAAATACTTTTAATAAGGGTCAATTTCGAAATAGAATCTCAAAGATTATGCAGGACTTAAATTCAGACATTCTTAAGTATTTTTCGATATAATCCAATTTTTCAAAAGAGCTTATTAAAGGGCGACTAAAGATTCGACCTTTTAGTAGGCATTAGTCAAATTAAGGAAAATCAAGTGAAAAAAGATATTCACCCAGATTACAAAGCTTGTACTGTAACTTGTGCTTGTGGAAACTCATTCGAAACTAAGTCTAATGTTGAGACTATAAAAATCGATATTTGTTCTGCTTGTCACCCTTTCTTTACTGGTGAGCAAAAAATTGTTGATGCTGCTGGTAGAGTAGAGAAGTTTAAAGCTAAATACACACAAAAGTAATCTATTACTTAACGTTGTGTTAACCTTAGTTCCAACTCCAATAGGCAATTTAGAGGATATCTCTAAGCGTTCAATAACGGCTCTATTGGAGGCAGAACTTATTCTTTGTGAAGATACAAGAGTAACAAAAAAACTACTTAATCTTTTATCTCAAAGAGAAAACTTAAAATTTATCTGCACTGATTTTAAATCATTTCACTCACATAATGAAAAGCAGGTTTTAAAAACTCTTACACCTGAAACATTTGAAAAAAATATTGTTTATGTAAGTGATGCTGGAATGCCTTGTGTTTCAGATCCTGGTGCTTCTTTAGTTCAATACTGTATTGAAAATAGTTTAAAATATGATGTAATTCCTGGAGCAAATGCACTCTTAACAGCTTTTGCTATGAGTGGATTTCAACAAACAGAGTTTGCCTTTTTTGGATTTTTAGCCCATAAAGGAAAACATAGAAAAGAGAAACTAGCTGAAGTAATGAAAAGCCCAACTTTGGCAATACTTTATGAATCACCTCATAGACTTCTAAAAACCTTAGAAGAGATAAAAGATATTGATGAGAAAAGAGTGGTTTTTTTAGCAAAAGAGCTTACAAAACTTCATCAAAAGACCTATAAAGGTACTATATCAAATCTATTTGAAGACTTTAAAGAGGAGAATATAAAAGGTGAATGGGTTATTATAATTGAACCAACAAGCTTCCAAGGTCAAAATCTTGGGATTTCAGATATTCAAGAACTTGATATTGCTCCAAAACTCAAAGCAAAGCTTCTTGCTAAAATGACAGGGAAAAATACGAAAGAGATTTATCAAGAAATTTTAGATAGAATCTAGCCCATGATTATATACGGGAAACAAGTAGTACTATACGTACTTGAAAGACATTCAGAGCTTATTGAAGAGGTTATGCTATCAAAAGATATTGATACAAAATTGTTCAATAAATTTACTAGATTAAATAAAAAGATTACCAAACTTGACAACAAAAAAGCACAAGCTTTAGCAAAAGGTGGAAATCATCAAGGTTTTTTTCTAAGACTTAAGCAATTTATTGCATGCAGTTTAAAAGAGATAAAAGACTCTTGCTTTATTGTTGTACTTGATGGATTAACAGATATGGGTAATATTGGTGCAATTTGTCGAACGGCTTACTCTTTGGGTGTTGATGCAATAATTGCTACAAACGTAAAGCAATTAAACTATGAAGGAATTGCAAGAACAAGTAGTGGTGCATTACTTGATATACCTTTTTGTCATGTTCCAAATATTTTAGATGTTGCAAATGAGTTAAAACAAAATAAGTTTAAACTTTTTGGAGCAGATATAAAGGGAGATGACTTAAAAGAGTTTAAAAACAAAAATGAAAAAACTGCTTTAGTTTTAGGGAATGAAGCAGAAGGAATTTCAAATAAGATGCAAAAAAAACTTGATCAAAAGTTATCTATTAAAATGTTTAATAACTTTGATTCACTAAATGTTTCTGTTGCATGTGGAATATTAATTTATAACTTAAAAAAATAAGAGTAAAAAATGTTAAAAAAAATATGTCTGATTTTAGTATCTACTGTCGCTTTATATGCTCAAAGCTTTAACCAAAGGATTGTGAACATTATAGGTTATGAAGAGTACAATGTGAACAAAACTCTTATAGATCATCTATTTTCAGATAAAGCAGCATATTATCAAGATGGTTATGTGAACTATATCGCACTTATGGAGAAACTAAAAGCAAATGGACTTTTAAATGTAGGACTTAATGAACCACAAAATGTTTCTATAACTTTTCACATAAACTATGACCCAATAAAGTCATTGAAAATTATCTCTGATTCATTGAAATCTCTTGGGTACTATTATTATTTTACAAAAAATTTAATTTATGATGAAGATAAAAATACAATATGGTCAATAAATCTTAAAACAGAAACCGCCATTGACCCTCTTATGCTATCAAAAGAGCTTGCAAAAAACAATTGTAGTTTTGATGATATCAGAAAAGAGGGAGATACAAAATGGGTGTATGATATAAATACATCAGGGTCAATTCTTTCAAAGGCGAAATTAATAAGTGCAAATGAGAGAGTTTATTTTAGAAAGCCATTGAAACCATATTTAATAAGTCTAGATAAGGCTTCAGAACTATTAATTGAATCAAAAATAGGAAATCAATGGTTTCCAAATATCGTATTTTATGATAAACATTTAAATATTTTGAATATCGTAAAAAAAGATAATGAGACTAAATCTCTTCAACTAGATATACCTGAAGAGACAGAATATATAAAAATAGATGATTTATACACGCTAACAAATATCAAGCGTGGTTTAAGCGTAATGATTAAGGAGTAAAAATATGTTTCCAGAAATTGAATTTGAAAGAATGAAAAGACTTCCAAACTATGTGTTTGCTGAAGTAAATAATATTAAAATGGAAGCAAGAAGGGCCGGGGAGGATATTATTGATTTCTCTATGGGAAACCCTGATGGTGCTGCACCAAAGCACATTATTGATAAATTAAAAGAGGCTTCTGATAAGCCTAAAAATCATGGTTACTCAGCAAGTGCTGGTATATATAAACTAAGACTTGCAATTTGTAACTGGTATAAAAGAAAGTATAATGTTGATTATTTAGATCCAAACAAGCATGCGGTTGCTACTATGGGAAGTAAAGAAGGGTACGTTCACTTAGTTCAAGCAATTGTAAATGTGGGAGATGTAGCTGTTGTTCCAGATCCAACATATCCAATTCATTCATATGCATTTATGCTTGCTGGTGCTGGTATTCATAACTTTGAATTACCTTTTGGAGATGATTTTAAAGTTGATGAAGACCTGTTCTTTGAAAGATTAAATAAGACATTAAAAGAATCAATCCCAAAAGTGAAATATGTGTTAGTTAATTTCCCTCACAATCCATCTTGTGCTACTGTTAAGCCTGAGTTTTATCAGAGGTTAGTTGATTTAGCAAAAAAAGAGAGGTTTTATATTATTTCAGATATTGCTTATGCAGATATTACATTTGATGGATATAAAACACCATCTATTTTTCAAGCTCAAGGTGCAATTGATGTTGCTGTTGAATCATTTACTCTTTCTAAGTCATATAATATGGCGGGATGGAGAGTTGGTTTTATGGTTGGAAATGAAAAATTAATTGGAGCTTTAAAAAGAATTAAATCATGGCTTGATTATGGTATGTTTACTCCAATTCAAGTTGCAGCAACTGTTGCACTTGATGGTCCACAAGAGTGTGTTGAAGAGCACATCGCAAAATATAAAAAAAGAAGAGATATTATGCTTGAGACATTTGCAGATGCAGGTTGGGAAATGAATTGTCCAAATGCTTCAATGTTCATTTGGGCAAAAATACCTGAAAAAGCAAGGCACCTTGGAAGTATGGAGTTTTCTAAACAGCTTCTAACTGAAGCAAAAGTTGCAGTTAGTCCTGGAATTGGATTTGGAGCTTATGGGGATGAATATGTAAGAATTGCCCTAATTGAAAATGAAAAAAGAATTAGACAAGCTGCAAAAAACATTAAAAAATATTTAAATAGTTTATAATAGGATTAATTAATGAGAGTAGGAATAATCGGCGTTGGTACTGTTGGTGCAAGTGTTGCAAATATCTTAAGAGACAATAAAGATATTATCACTGCAAGAGCTGGTGTAGAGATTGAACCAGTTATTGGTGTAGTTAATAATTTAAATAAAGATAGAAACGTAACAATTAAACTAACAGATAACATTGATGAAGTTTTAAATGATAATTCAATTGATATTATTATTGAACTTATGGGTGGAGTAGAAAAACCTTATGAAGTTGTAAAAAAAGCTTTAGAAAAAGGTAAATCTGTTGTTACTGCAAACAAAGCCCTTTTAGCATATCATAGATATGAACTACAAGATTTAGCAGGAAATACTCCATTTGAGTATGAAGCTGCTGTTGCTGGTGGTATTCCAATTATCAATGCACTTAGAGAAGGTCTAACCGCAAATCATATCAAATCTATTAGAGGGATTATGAATGGTACTTGTAACTATATGCTTACAAAAATGATTAGTGAAGGTATAGATTATGATACTATTTTAAAAGAGTCTCAAGAATTAGGTTATGCAGAGGCTGATCCAACATTTGATGTTGGAGGTTTTGATGCGGCACATAAACTTCTAATTCTTGGTTCTATTGCATATGGTATTGATGCGAAACCAGAAGATATTTTAATTGAAGGTATTCAAAATATTGCACCTGAAGATATTGATTTTGCAAATGAATTTAATTACTCTATCAAACTTCTTACAATTGCAAAAAAAGTTGGAAGTGAGATTGAACTTAGAGTTCACCCTGCTCTAATCCCAAATAGTGAGATGATTTCAAAAGTTGATGGTGTTATGAATGGAGTTTCTGTTATTGGAGATAAAGTTGGTGAAACAATGTATTACGGTCCAGGAGCGGGAGGAGACGCGACTGCTTCTGCTGTTATTGCAAATGTCGTAGATATAGCTAGGAGAGGGAAAGGTTCTCCAATGCTTGGTTTTGAATCACATCATGGAGAGGATTTAAAACTAATGTCAAAGGATAATATTGAAACAAAATATTATCTAAGACTTAGAGTAGAAGATAAAACTGGTGTTCTAGCTAAAGTGGCCTCTATTTTAAGTGATAAAGGTATCTCTATTGAAAAGATGATTCAAAAACCGCTTAATACAACTTGTGCACATCTACTAATTGCTACACATACTTCAAGAGAGAAGGATGTAGTTGAGGCATTAGAGACTATTGAACAAGCTGGTGTAGTAACTGCAAAACCTACTATGATTAGAATTGAGGATTAATCCTTGATTCTAAGATTTATAGAACTCTTTTTAGATACTATTCCCGCTTGCAAACTTACACTATTGGAGTAATGTGGGAAATGATACGAAACATCTATTAAATGATGATATTCCAAGCTTACTAAAACAAATAGCAATTCCAGCTAGTACAGGTATGTTTTTTAATACTATGTATAATGTTGTTGATACTTTTTATGCTGGACTTATTTCCACTGAAGCTATTTCTGCTATGTCTTTATCCTTTATGATATTTTTTACTATTATAGGACTTGGATATGGTTTTTCATCAGCAATGACTGCACTAATTGGAAATGCAAATGGAAAGAGAAAACGATTTTTAGCATCTCTTTATGCCCATAAAGGAATCTTCTTTATGCAACTATTTGCTATTTTTTTAACTATCATAGGTTTTATCTTTTCACCATATATGTTTACCCTACTTGGAGCTAGTGGCAATTATTTACAAACTGCATATGATTATATGAATGTTATACTTGCAGGAACAATTTTTTTTATGACAAACTTTGCTTTAAATGCAGTACTTGTTTCAAAGGGAGATACAAAATCTTATAGGAATACTCTTATTTTTGGTTTTTTTGCAAACTTAATATTAAATCCTCTATTTATCTATGGATTATGGTTTATTCCTGCTATGGGTATTTCAGGTATTGCATTTGCTACTATTGTAACTCAAATTATTAGCAATATCTATCTACTAAAAAAGGTCTTAGATACAAAACTTATTCATTTTGAAAATATTAAATACTTTATGCCACACAAAAAGATTTATAAAGATTTAGTAGTTCAAGGGATACCTTCCTCTATGAATATGTTAATCATGGCTTTTGGTTCACTTATTTTAATGTATTTTGTCTCTTTATATGGAGTAAAGGCAGTTGCTGGATATGGTGTTGGGTTTAGAGTAGAGCAATTGATGCTTCTACCTGCATTAGGGCTAAGTTCAGCTGTGCTATCAATAATCTCAAATAACTTTGGAGCAAAAAGATATGATAGGGTTCAAGAGACTTTAAATAAAGCACTAAAATATGGTTTTATAATATCTACCATTGGAATCACTTTTTTATATATTTTTGGAAAACTCATTATCCAACAGTTTGATGATGATGTAGAAGTTATAAGGTATGGTTTTGATTATCTTATTATAGAAGTTTGGATTTTTTATGCTTATGTTATTCTATTTATCTGTGTTTCAACACTTCAAGCTATTAAGAAGCCAAAAATGATTTTATATATTGCTTTATATAGACAAATTATAGCTAAATTTTTAGTTGCTTATATTCTTGTAATTTGGCTTGCACTTGATTATATCTATTTATGGGTAGGAGTTCTTTTTATGATTTATAGTGCTGCAATATTTGCATATTTTTACACTCAAAATATCTTAAAAAAACTTTGTGTTTAGACTACAAATAAAAATGAAATTGCTAATTAATAGAAAACTCTTTTAAAGTATAGTTCGGTAAATGGCTCTTTTAAAAGCTCTTTTGCCTCATTTATATCTATTTCATTCTCTTCACAAAGTTTTGTTAAATTTTTTTCAAAAGATTGTTTTTTATTTAAAGAGTTTAAAACATAAAAGATTAATGGATTTATCTCTCTATAAACAATATCATTTAACTCAAAATCATAGTAAATAACCACATGATTTTCTCTTTTAGAGCTATAATCATTTCCTATAATATTATAATTAAACCTTTTAATTCTAGCACTTTTTGATAGTTTATAAAAGTTTTTATATTCAAATTTATCAAGCTTTTTTAACTTATACTCTCTCATATAAAGTTCAACTTCAATCCAATCGTAATACATAAGTTCATATAGATATTTTTTACTATCAAATAGTTTAGCTTTTTTTGCAAACTTTCTATAATCATTTGGAATTTGCCATACAAAAGGAGTATTTGGTGTTGCTTTTATAAACTTTTTTATAGTTGATTCAAACTTTTTAGGACTAATTTGTTCTATTAAAAGAGGTAAAGCATTTTTTATAACCTCTTCATATCTAAAATATACAAGCTTTTGATAGATTTCCAAAGGTGTTTTAGCAAAACCTTTTTTTTGTTCAATTAAAATATCAAAAAATCTATTTTGTACATTTTTTTCTATTTTAGCCATTTCTAACTCGTTTTACTATTTTTTTCATATGCTTATACTCTTTTGCAAGCTCTTTTAAAGGAGGGATATTATTATCTCTTTCAATCATTACAGGTACATTTATCTGTTTTAAGGTGTACTCTAAAAGTCTCCATGTTCCTGTATTAATTGGCATACCGTGGGAATCTATTCTCATATTTGATTCCTCATCAAAATAGTGTCCTGCCATATGCATATAAGCAACTTTACTTTTATCTATTTGATCAATAAATTTTCTTGATTTAAAGGAGTGATTTACAGAGTTTACAAAAACATTATTCACATCTAAAAGCATTCTTGCACCAGATTTTTCTAAAACTTCATTAATAAAATCTACTTCCCTCATCTCTGAGTATGGGACATAGTAGTATGTAGCATTTTCTAAAATAAGATTTCTTTGAATTATATCCTCAACCTCTTTTACCCTATTAGATATATGCTCTACCATCTTTTTTGTCATTGGTAGAGGTAATAATTCATAGGATTGTCTCCCCTTTAAAGAAGAGAAAGAAAGATGTTCAGAATAGAACTCTATTTCATATCTATCTAAAAAAGCCTTAACCTGTTTGACAAACTTTTTATTAAGCTTGTCAACAGATCCAATTGATAAAGATAATCCATGAGCAACAGTTGTTCTAGAGAAAACTGCTTCTTCAAATGCCTTTTCATAAAGTTTTGGCATATGCATCCAGTTTTCAGGAGTCACTTCCCACCAATCAGGCTGAAAGTTACTCTTACTTATATCCAGAAGGAAGTCGCTTCTTAAACCTAAGCCACAACCGTTTAAATTAATCATTTCTCAAATTTACCTTTTATCAACCACACTTACCAGCTCCACATGAACCAGAAGCTTTTGTTTTCATCTCTTTTTTCATCTCTTTTTTCATCTCTTTTTTCATTTCACCGCCACATTTGCCAGCTCCGCATGAACCTTTC
>CAYZST010000009.1:13877-110243 GCA_964480765.1 uncultured Arcobacter sp.
TTTCATCTCTTTTTTCATTTCACCGCCACATTTGCCAGCTCCGCATGAACCTTTCATCTCTTTTTTCATCTCTTTTTTCATTTCACCGCCACATTTACCAGCTCCGCATGAACCTTTCATCTCTTTTTTCATCTCTTTTTTCATTTCACCACCACATTTACCAGCTCCACATGAACCATTCCCTGCATATGCACCTGTACTAGCTAATGCTGCTCCTAGTAAAATACCTGCTAATTTCATTTTATTTTTCATTCTCTTTCCCTTTCTTATTTAGTTTTAAAAATAGTATTATACCCAATTATTTTTCTACTGCTTCAACTTCAACAATAATTTTAACTTTTTCATCTACTGCTAAGCCACCAAATTCTAAAGCTTTATTCCACTTTAGACCAAAATCTGTTCTATTTATTTTACCTTCTAAAGTAAATCCAACTCTATTATTACCATTAAAGTCTCTGATTGTTCCTAAATCCTCAACCTCAAGCTCTACTCTTTTTGTGATACCTCTTATTGTTAAATCACCAATCACCACACCTTCATCACCATCACCTTTATAAGAGTTCATCTTAAAAGTAATTTTTGGAAATTTTTCTACTAAGAAAAAATCTGGACTTCTTAAATGATTATCTCTTTTTTCAATACCTGTATCAACTGATTTTACTTCAATTACTGCATCTAATTTATTAAATGTTTTTGTTTTGTAATCAAAATCGATATCAGCACTAAACTCTTTAAACTCACCTTTTACATTTGTAATCATAAGATGCTTTACTGAAAAACCAACCTCTGAATGTGAGATGTCAATGTCATGTGGTGTAGCATTTGCTATACCAAAAGTTAAAACAGATATTGCAAACAATCTATTAATTGTTCTCATCTTTAAACTCCTTATTTATAATTAATAGCAAAATTATAAACAAGTTTTGTTAAATCATTGTGTAGAGAATATAGAGATTTATTTTTTATTCTATGATATACTTCTATTTATGAAAATTTTACTATTAGAAGATGATTTAATTTTAAATGAGATTATTGAAGAATTCCTTGACTCTTTAGGCTATAATGTAGTATCTGTATATGATGGAATGAATGCAAGTGAAATAATCTATGATGAAAATTTTGATTTACTTATCTTAGATGTAAATGTTCCAAATATGACAGGTTTTCAATTTTTAAAATCGCTAAGAGAAAACAATATTACGACTCCTGCAATTTTTATTACTTCTCTTGACTCTATTGAAGATATAGAGGAGGGCTTTAAATCAGGTGCTGATGATTATCTTAAAAAACCTTTTGAACTAAAAGAGCTTGAACTTAGAATTAACAATATAAAAAGATTGCTTCATTTAGAGGATGAAAAAATAAAAATTGCTGATAATATTAGTTTTAATGCAAAACTTAACTATATAGATTATGACTCAATAAAAACAAAACTCCCTTTAAAAGAGGCACAAATATTAAAATATTTGTTAAATAATACAAATAGATGTGTTTCCCAAGATGAATTAAGTTCAAACATCTGGTCATATGAAGATGCACCAACTTCATCAACTATTAGAACCTATATTAAAAATATTAGAAAGATTATAGGTGAAGAGTTTATTGAGACAATAAAAGGAGTGGGTTATAGATTTAACAAGAAATGAAAAAAATACCTTTCGTAAATTTTTAGGTTTATATTTAGGAGCTTCATTTATTTTACTATCTATTATTTTTCTACTTTTTTATAAGATGGAATCAAGACTCCAATATGACCTTATAACCTCAAATATGCAAAATGTTGCATCAAAGGTATCTTCAAGTATTATCTATGCACATCTTGCTGGTATGACTATTGACACAGCAAAAATGGCAAACTATATTAAATATGATTATGCACTTTATGATAAACACCATAGAAGACTAGCTGGTAATATCAAGGATGAGATTGATTTATCAAAAAATATTCAAAAAATTGATGGAAGTTACATCTTAGTTGACTCTTCTCCAAGGGGACATTTAGGTGTTCATTATATTGTAATTAGAGAAAATCATTATAATGAAAAAATCACTATAATAATGGAGAAACTTGTTTTTCTATTTTTTATAATCTATGCAAGTATTGCTGTTAGTGCATACTACCTTGCAAGCTTATTTATCTCTCCAATTATTAGTGAAAGAAAAAAACTTAATAACTTTATCAAAGATACAACTCATGAATTAAATACCCCTATTACAGCTATTTTGATGAGTACAGGGAAGGGATCTCCTTTAACAGAAAAAAATATGCAAAGGATTAATCTAAGTGCAAAAAGAATCTCTGAAATTTATAAAGATTTAGTCTACCTCTTTTTACAAGATAGAGAAAAAGCAGATAACAAAAAATTATTAGATTTAGATAAGATAATTAAAGAGCAATTAGAATATTTTGATTCATTTGCTGTAAAAAAAAGATTAACAGTTACTTCAAATATTGAAGAAACAAAGTTTATCATGGACAAAGAGAATTTTATTAGGCTATTTAATAATATCGTTTCAAATGCAATAAAATACAATAAAGTTAAAGGTTCTATTCATATTGAATTAAAAAACAATACTCTAACAGTTTCTGATACAGGGATTGGTATTAAAAAAAAGCTATTAAAAGATATTTTTACTAGATATTATAGAGCCACAAAAGAGCAGGGTGGTTTTGGTATTGGACTTAATATTGTTTATCACATTTGTAAAAGTTATAATATAAAAATAGATGTAAAATCAGTTGAAGGGGAAGGAACAACTTTTACTCTTAAATTTAAAGATTAAGCCTATAACCAATCCCTTTTATATTTGAGATTCTATCTTTTCCTAAAATTTTTCGAAGATTTTTAATATAGGTTCTAATAGTTGTTGCTGTTGGAGCTTCATCGTAAAGCCAATTGTTTAATGCGATTTCTTCAATAGAAAGGGTTTTATTCTTATTTTTTATTAAATATTCGAATACTTTTGCTTCTGTTTTAGATAAGTGGGTTTGTACTTGATTTATATCTAAATATTTTGTGTCATAATTATATGAAATATCGTTACAAAGATTTATGAATCCACTGTTTTCTATCTGTCTTAATCTTTTTATATTGTTAATTCTAAGCTCTAATTCACTTAAATGAAAAGGTTTTTTTATAAAATCATCAGCACCAGCTTCAAAGCCTTCTTGCATATCTTTTGAAGTATGCAAAGAAGTGATATAAATTGTTGGAATATCTATTTTGTTCTCTTTTAGCCCCTTTAATAAATCAAATCCATTTATTGAAGGAACATTTACGTCAAGAATTAGTAGATCAAATTGATTTTCATAAATTGCC
The DNA here is from genome assembly GCA_964480765.1 of uncultured Arcobacter sp. Lineage (GTDB taxonomy): Bacteria > Campylobacterota > Campylobacteria > Campylobacterales > Arcobacteraceae > Halarcobacter. Next base: position 17,198 of record CAYZST010000009.1, read on the forward strand.
TCTAAAGCCTCTTGTCCATCATGGGTGGAAACAAGCTCATGTTCAAGCTCTGTTAAGAACTCTTCAATTATCTCATTTAATAAAGTATCATCTTCTAATAGTAAAATTTTCATAAATATAAGTATAATCTATTTTTTGTGTATTGTATATGGAAAAACATCTTTTATGTTATAATCCGTAAAAACTTTAGGAGAGTATTATCGATTTAACACAAAGTGAGAAAAAAACTTTTATTAGATTTTTTAGTTTATATTTAGGTGGCTCTTTTGTATTAATGGCACTCATTGCCTTACTTTATTATCAAAATGAGAAAAAACTATATTTTGATTTAGCAAAAACAAAAGTTCAAAATAATGCTTCAATTATCTCATCTAAAATTATCCTAACACATATGAGTGGTAAGCAAAAAGATATAAACAACTTACTTTTTGAAGATAGATATGAGTTCTCTTTATTTAACTCAAAAGAAGAGAAAATTTATGGTAAATTAGATGAAAAAATTGATTTTTCAAAAAAATTAATTGAAAAAGAGAAATATTTTATTTTAATAGATAGTTCTACTTATAATCATTTAGGTGTTGCTTATATTGCAATAAAAGACAACTCTTTTTATAAGGCTATTAAAAAACTAAAAATAGATATCGCTTTACTCTTTTTTACAATTTATCTTCTTATCTCTGCCATTGGTTTTTATCTTGCAAAACTATTTTTAAAACCAATTAAAGATGAGAGAGAGAAACTAAATAATTTTATAAAAGATACAACACATGAATTAAATACTCCAATTAGTGCAATTTTAATGTCTTCAGAGAAAAAAGAGCTAAGTAAAACCCAAATAGATAGAATTAAACTAGCTGCTGTAAAAATCTCTGAAATTTATAAAGATTTAACCTATGTATTCTTAGAAGACAACTCCTTAAAAACCGATATAAAAAAACTTGATTTAAAAAAAAGTATAGAGGAGCAACTAAAATATTTTGAAGCTCTTGCGGAAAAAAAACTAATAAAGATTAACAATAAATTAGAAGAGACTATTGTTGAAATAGATGAAAATCATTTTGTTAGACTTTTTAATAATATTCTTTCTAATGCAATTAAATATAATAAGAAAAAGGGGCGTATTGATATAGTTTTAAAGGACTCACAACTTATTATTAAAGATACTGGTATAGGAATTGAACAAAGCAAAATAAAAGATATCTTTAATAGATATTATAGAGCCACTACACAAAGTGGAGGTTTTGGAATTGGTCTAAATATAGTTCAAGATATCTGCCATAAATACAAGATAAAATTTGATGTGAAATCAAAATTCACAGAGGGTTCAACCTTTAGTTTCTACTTTAAATAGATTTCCACACTTTTTCCTCATAAGATAAATAGACTTCCTAAAATTAAAAAAGGAGTCTTTACATGAAGTTTGTTAAACTAATTTCTATTTTAACTTTGGTATTTACTTTTTTAAATGCTGAATTAGTATCACAATCAGGTCAAAAAAATGGTTATGATATAAAACTTACATCAGAGAAATCGCTTGTTGTTGGAGATAATATCTTCTTTGTTCAATTATCAAAAGATGGGGAAACTATTACTACACCAAAAGTAAGAATTAAGTTTTTTATGCCTGAGATGCCAGGTATGCCATATATGGAATATAAAGATAAGGGTAAACTTGTAGAAGATAAATACAAAATGATGATTAATTTCTCTATGGGTGGAACATGGCAATATCAGCTTCAATTTAAAACTGACGATGGGAAAGTACACACCATTAGAGGTAGTGTAAATCTATAATCATGAAAAAGTTAAGATTTATAATAGCCTTACTTCTATCATCTATACCACTTTTAGGTATGGATGATATGACTATTTTTTTAGAAAATGCTTATAAAAAAAATAAAGAATTAAAATCTCTTGAAGCTTCATTAGATGTAGCTAGACAACAAATAGCAGTGGCATCAAACCTTAGTAATCCTATTCTTAACTTTGGTGCAACGGATATTTGGTTAAGTGATATTCAAAATAGAGATTCAGAACCTATGCAAGCTTATTTCCTAGGTATTACCCAAAGCTTTCCTCTTACAAAAAAGCTAGAAACGAAAAAAAAGATTTCAAGAAATGAGTATCAAATACAAAAATATAATTTAGAAGATAGAAAACTTAAGTTTAAATCAGATATTGCACTATATGCTTACAATATAGCCTTAATTGAGCAAAGAGTTCTTCTTTTCACAGAACTTGAAGAGAACCTAGCAAAATTAGAAACTTTTTTAAAAGAGCTTTATAGATTTAATAAAGCTAATCAAAACCAGATTTTAAAAACACAAGTTTTAAAAGATGAGATAAAAGTTAAAAAAATAGATTTATATAATCTTCTTCAAGTACAAACCCTAAGTTTAGAAAAGATTACCTATACAAAATATGAAAATATAAATATCAATTTAGAGTTAAAAGAGAGAAAACTTTTAGCTAATACTCAAGAACATCCAAAACTACTAAATTTAAATGAACAAATAAAAAAATATGAAAATGTTGCAAAATTTGAAAAACAGAATAAAAATTCAGATTTAAAAGTATCCCTTACATATTTTGAAAGAGATGAGAAGTTTGAAGATTATGTTAATCTTGGTTTTGCCATACCCTTATCAATTTATAATACAGAAAATATAAATAGTAGAAAAGCTACATTTAAAACCTTAGAGTTAAAAAACTCTTTTGAAGATATGAAAGTCAAGTTTGAAAATGAAATTCAAGTTTTTCAATCAAATCTAGATTCATCTGTAAAAAGATATAAAATTATAAGAAATGAAATTTTACCAAAATTAAATCAAGTTCAAAAAAATCTTGAAAACTACAATAGTTTTTCAGGTATAAACTCTACTGAATTAGTCAAGAACTTAAATGAAATTATAAAGTATGAACTTGAAGCAATTAATGAAAAACAAAAATATTTTACAAATTTAGCAAAATCATACTATTTTAGCAAGGAACTCCCATGAAACAAATCATAATAGCCCTTTTTATGGTATCTACCATATTAAATGCTCAAATTCTACAAGTTGAGCAGTTGTTTAATAGAAAGCTTGCAAAAGTGAAAAAAGAGCCTCTAGGTGTCTTAAAAAGCTTTTATGGCACTACTACTTTAAATGAAGGAAAAATTTATGATATTGTAAGTAGATTTGATGGATATATTACTAATTTATATGCAAATGAAACATATAAATACTTAAATAAGGATGAAAAACTTTTTACAATATATTCAGATGAAGTTTTATCAATTCAACAAGAACTACAACTTGCAAAAAAGTTTAATAAGTCAATTGTAAATAGTTCTATTGAAAAACTTAGTGCTTTAAATATAGATAAAAGGGTTTTAAAAAAAATTGAAACTTTAAATAGTGTAATAAAGGATATTCCTTTTTACTCTCCATACAACTCTATTATTTTAGAAAAAAAGATAAATAACGGTTCTTTTGTAAAAAAAGGAAACCTTCTTTTAAGAGTTGCTTCCCTTGATGAGCTTTGGTTTATTGCAAAAGTTTATCAAAAAGATTTAGCCTTTATACAAAAAGATTTAGAAGCCTTAATTAAAATTGATGGAATAGATACTCCAATAAAATCAAAAGTGGATTTTATCTATCCAAATGTGGATTTAAAAACAAAAAGTGTTGATGTTAGATTTGTTATTGAAAACAAAGAGTTAAAACTTCTTCCAAATATGTTTGCAAAAGTTGAATTAAAAGCAATGGCTAAAAATAGACTTACTCTTCCAAAAACAGCTGTTTTAAATAAGGGCGAAAAATTTTATGTATTTAAACCTATTTCTGAAAAAGAGTTTGAGCCAGTTTTAATTGAAGCTAAAAGAGTTTCATCAAATAAATATGAGATTCTCTCAGGTCTAGAAGAGGGTGAAGAGGTTATAAGCAATGCTTTATTTTTACTTGATTCAGATGCAGTTACAAACAATTTATATCAATCTGATGATAATGACTGGTAGGATATATTATGGTTGAATTTATAATAAATCAAAGTATCAAAAATAAATTTTTAGTACTCTTTACTGTGATAGTTTTATCTATTGCATCTTTTTGGGCTGTAAAAAATACCAGCTTAGATGCCATCCCTGATTTATCACCTCCACAAGTAATTGTGGAGGTAAAGTGGGCAGGACAAAGCCCTAAAACAATTGAGGAGCAGGTATCTTATCCTCTAATTTCAAATCTTATGAGTCTTCCGAATATAGAGACTGTTAGGGCTATGAGCTCATTTCAAAATGCTCTTATATATATTATCTTTAAAGATGGAACTGATTTATATGAATCTAGAAATAGAATATTAGAACAACTCTCATCACTTCAAGGAACATTTCCCGATGGGGTTAAAGTTGCAATTGGTCCAGATGCAACAGGAGTAGGATGGGCTTATGAATATGCTCTAAAATCTGACACTAAAGGATTAGAAGAGCTTAGAACACTACAAGACTACTACTATAAGTATGCTCTTTTAGGAGTAGATGGAGTAAGTGAAGTTGCTTCTATTGGTGGTTTTATAAAAAACTATGAAATAACAATTGATCAAGATAAACTAATACAGTATGATTTATCTATTAATGAAATTAAAAGTGCAATAGAAAAAAATAATAAAGATGAAGGTGGAAGAATTATTTTAGAAAATGGCTTTGAGCATATGATTCAAGCTAAAGCATATCTAAAAAATATTACTGATATAGAGAATATTACTATTAAAACTTTTGAGTCAAACCCTTTAAAAATCAAAGATGTTGCACAAGTTAATATCACTTCTACAAATAGAAGAGGTATAGCAGATTTAAATGGCGAAGGGGATACAGTAGGTGGTATTATTGTTGTAAGGTATGGTGAAAATCCATATGCGGTAATTAAAGCAGTAAAAGAAAAAATAAAAACCTTAAAAGTTGATGGTGTTGAAGTTATTGAAACTTATGATAGAACTTCACTTATTGATAAAGCAATTGATACTTTAAAAAATACTCTAATTGAAGAATCAATTATAGTTATGTTAATTTCTGCACTTTTTCTTTTTCATTTTAGATCTGCACTTATTATTATAATTACACTTCCAATTACTGTATTGATTACATTTTTATTAATGAAACTATTTAATTTAGGCTCAAATATTATGAGTCTAGGGGGGATTGCAATTGCAATTGGTGCAATGGTTGATGCAACAATTGTAATGGTAGAAAATGCCCATAAGTACCTTCAAGGAAAAGAGAATATTCCAAATAAAGAGCGTATTGAAATTATTATTAAGTCAGCTAAACAAGTAGGACGTCCTATCTTCTTTGCTCTTATTCTTGTTGTAGTCTCTTTTCTACCAATTTTTGCCCTTACAGGACAAGAGGGTAGACTCTTTACTCCTCTAGCTTTTACAAAAACATTTGCCATGATTTCAGGTGCTATTTTATCAATTACACTTGTTCCTATTTTAATGATATTTTTTATTAAAGGGAAAATTTTAAGTGAAAATAGAAATCTATTAAATAAATTTTTTGTAAAACTTTACTCTCCGTTACTACAAGTAACACTTAAAATAAGATATATTATCGTTGCCATTTTTATAGTAACACTTCTACTTTCATATCCAGTTTATAAAAAACTAAACTGGGAGTTTATGCCTATGATGAATGAACAAACTTTTATGTATATGCCTGTAACTCCTTATGGAATTGGCGTTGATTTAGCTAGAGAGCTAACATTAAAAACAGACAAAATTTTAAAATCATTTCCAGAAGTTAATACTGTATTTGGAAAGGCTGGACGTGCAGATACTGCAACTGATCCTGCACCACTTGCAATGATTGAAACAATTATTACCTTTAAACCCGAAGATCAATGGCGTGAAGGGATGACCTATAAAAAACTTATGCAGGAGATGGATGATGCATTAAGAGTAGCAGGACTAATTAACTCTTGGACTTATCCTATTAGAGGTAGAATAGATATGCTTCTTACAGGTATTAGAACACCACTTGGTATAAAACTTTATGGAAACTCTCATCAATTATTAGAAAAGAAAGCTGGAGAGATTGAGCAGATTTTAAAAAAATATTCTAAAACTCTCTCTGTATCAACTGATAAGATTAACTCTGGATACTACTTAAATGTAGAGGTAAAAGAGGATTTATTAAGTAGATATGGTATTACAAAAAATGATGTATTATCAACTATCTCTTTAGGTGTTGCAGGAACAAAAGTCTCTACATTTCTTACGGGTCTTGAAAGATATCCTATTTCTCTTAGATTTGAAACAATGCAAAGAGAAGATATAAGTGCACTTAAAAATCTTCAAATTAAGACTAAACTAGGTCATCAACCACTTGAAATGTTTGCAAACATTTATTATGAAGAAGGTCCATCAATTATAAAATCTGAAAAAGCTTTAAATGTAAACTTTATATATATAACTCCTAAAAATGGTGTTTCTGCTACTGAATATAAGACCGAAGCACAAGAGTTATTAAAAGATTTAGAACTACCTATTGGATTTTACTATGAATGGGCAGGTCAAAGTGAGTATTTAGAATCAGCTATGCAAAGATTAACTTATATTATTCCTTTTACCTTTGTAATTATCTTTATTCTAATTTACTTTGCATTAAAAAATATCACTTACACTGTGATAATCTTTTTTACATTGCCATTTGCATTAACAGGAGGTATCTTCTATTTAGAGTATTTAAACTTTAATATCTCTATTGCAGTTATTGTTGGTTTCTTAGCACTTCTTGGTGTTGCTGCTGAAACCTCAATTGTAATGCTTGTTTATTTACATGAAGCCATGAAAGAGTTAAATGAAAAATATGAAACTTTTGATGAAAAACAAATTGCCCATGCTATTTATAAGGGTGCAGTACTTCGACTTCGTCCAAAGCTAATGACTCTATTTGCAATTTTAGGTGGTCTTATTCCTATTATGTATATAGATGGGGTAGGGAGTGAAGTTATGCAAAGAATAGCTGCTCCAATGATAGGTGGAATGTTAAGTTCAGCTTTTTTAACACTTATTATTATTCCAGCAATTTTTTATATTTTAGCTCTTAAAAATAAGGGGAAAATGGCAGATTGTGATATTTCTCATTAAAGTTTTATAATTTTTATGTAAAGCACACAATTACTACACATAAAAATTATAAAATACTCTTGCCGTTGAAGAAAATATAATGAAACTGCATAATCGAGCATAACCTTTCTCCTACTAATTAAGGTTTCATTATATTAAGCAATTTAGAAAAATTTGAATATTTTATAAAATAAAAAGGGTCATATAAATATATGACCCTTTTTTTTTAATATTGTCTTCTAGGTCTAGACTCTCTTGGCTTAGCTTCATTTACTTTTAAAGCTCTTCCTTCAAAGTCACTTCCATCTAAAGATTCAATAGCCGTTTTTCCTGCGATATCTGTTACCATTTCAACAAAACCAAATCCTTTTGATCTTCCAGTTTCTCTGTCCATAATAACTTTAGCCGTCTTTACTTCACCAAATTTTGCAAAAATTGCCTCTAAATCCGTATCAATCATTTTATATGATAGATTTCCAACATATATGTTCATTACTATTTTCCTTTAATTAAGTACTATTATTATGCCCATTTAATTCATAATTAGCAAGTTTATTTATACTTCTTTTCCAAAATTTTTAGAAATTGCACTATTTATTCTCATTTTTGTCTCTTCAAAGCCCAAAACTGACATTATATCATAAACAGAAGGAGCTTGTGTTCCTCCAGTTAAAGCTATCCTTATTGGCTGAAAAAGTTGAGGAAATTTTAACTCAAACTCTTCAATAAATGGTTTTGTTATAATTTCATAATCACAGGCAAGATGTAAACTCTCTTTATTCTCCTCTAAAAGTTGTAAATAAGCTTCTAAAAGTTTAGTTGTATTCTCTTTTATAAACTTTTTAGTTCCTTTTTCATTATACTTTGTGGGAACATCTAAAATATTTTTTATCGTCTCTTTTAGTTCTACTAATGTTTGTGCTCTTTGCTTTGATAAATCTAATAGCATCTCTTTTTTATCATGCCCTTCTAAATGACAAGCAAAAAACTCTAAATCTTTTGCTAATCTTTCATTTGTCGCATTTTTAATATAATGTGCATTTAGCCAAAGTAATTTCTCTTCATTATATGAAGAAGCAGATTTATTAATATTTTCTGGATTGAAAAATTCTAACATCTCTTCCATTGAAAAAATCTCTTGATCTCCATTTGACCATCCAAGTCTAACAAGAAAATTTAAGAGTGCCTCAGGAAGATAACCCTTTTTTTTATAATCCATAACATCCATAGCACCATCTCTTTTAGAAAGCTTTTTCCCTTGTGGATTATTAATCATAGGAACATGGAAAAATTTAGGGATATCAAAATTTAGTGCTTCATAAATTACAATTTGTTTAGAGGTATTTGTTAAATGATCATCTCCTCGAATAACATCTGTTATTCCCATTAAGGCATCATCAATTGCAACAACAAAGTTATATGTAGGTATTCCATTACTTCTAGCAATTACAAAATCATCAACTTCTGAACAATCGAAATTCATAATAGATTTTACGCCATCAATAAAGGAAATGATTCCATCATCAGGAGATTTAATTCTAACTACTGGCTTTACTCCTTCAGGAATTTCAGGAAGTATTTTCCCATCTTCAGGTCTCCATCTTCCATCATATCTTGGAGTCTCCTTATTTGCCATTTGTTTTTCTCTTAAAACATCTAACTCATCTTTACTCATATAACAGTAATAAGCTTTACCTTCATCAAGAAGTTGTTGAATATATTTTTTATAGATATCCAGCCTTTTTGATTGGTATTCAACTTCACCGTCATAATCTAATCCCACCCAATCAAAAGCTTCGATAATGGCTCTCATTGCCTCTTCATTATTTCTTTGTGTATCCGTATCTTCAATTCTTAATCTAAAATTTCCACCAGTTTTCCTTGCCCATAAATAACTATAAAGTGCCGTTCTTAAACCTCCAATATGTAAATAACCCGTTGGGCTTGGAGCAAATCTTGTAATTGCCATCTTATTCCTTATTTATTTTCTTTATCTTTATAACTTTTAAAAAAACCAATTGCTGAAAAAATTACAACAACTGCAATAAATATTATCATTGCTAAATCAAGAGCTTCCATCTATTTCCTTCTCTTTTAATTGTCCACATGCCGCAGAGATATCAAGACCTTTTGATTCTCTTATAGTACATAGAAGACCTTTATTTATTAAATACTCTTGAAATTTTACCATATCACTGCTTTGTGGTCTTTGATATACAGTACCTGGATAGGGATTGAAATATATTAAGTTTACCTTTGCTTTAATTCCATCTAAAAGTTTCAATAATTTTTGTGCCGATTGGATATCATCATTTTTATCTTTAATAACTAAATATTCAAACATTACTTTTTTTCTAGTATCTACAGGAAAGTTTTTAACAGCATCAATAATTGATTTAATATTATAAGCTTTATTCATAGGAATTAGTTCTGTTCTTAAATCATCATCAACTGCATGTAAAGATATGGCAAGCTGAATTCCTAAATCCTCTTTCCCTAACTTTTCAATTTTAGTTGATAAACCAGATGTTGATACAGTTTGTCTTCTTCTTGATATTGCCAAACCATCTAACTGTGAAAATATTTTCACAGAATGTACAAAATTATCATAATTATCTAATGGTTCACCCATCCCCATATAAACCACATTTAGTGATTTATTTTCAGAAATCTCATTATCTTTTTTTATTTGAACTATCTGATTTACAATCTCTCCAACAGTTAAATTTCTAACAAAACCACCTTTAGCAGTTAGACAAAAACTACAACCAACTTTACAACCAACTTGAGTAGAGATACAAACTGTAAACTTTTCACTTCTTTGTATTAAGCCATCTTCTCTCTCTTTTTTCTTTTTCATTAAAAGTAGTACAGCTTCAATTGTGTGTCCATCATGAAGTCTAAAAAGATATTTTACACTACCATCACTACTTTTCTCTTTTTTCACAATTTGTAAAATATTAATTAAATACTTCTCTTTAAGAGATTGTTTTAAAGCATTTGGAATATTTTTCATCTCATCATATGAAGATGCATATTTTTTATAAAGCCAATTATAAACCTGATTTGCTCTAAAGCTTGGTTTCAATAAAGACTTTAATTCTTCCAATGTATAATCATAAATTGAATTCAATTTTATCTTTCCTTTATTTATCTTCATCAATGCTTATTTTTACATATCAATTTATCTCTGTTTCACGTGAAACAATAAAAAATTTAGATATTTCATTATTCAAGATTTACAATTTAAGTATCCACTTAAATATCTATTTGATAATTTTCTTTTCTATCAAATATTGAGTTAACCTTGACATTGCCTCTTTATGATTTTTCATAAAATCTTCATGGGCATTTTCATTGGTATAATTTGTGACAATAAAAATTCCAGCAACAGGAATTTCAAATTCACGAGCCACTTGAAGAATTGAAAAAAATTCCATATTTTCAATTCCTATTCCATAATTATTATAGTTCTTACTTAATTCAAAATTAGTAGAAATATAGTTAGAGCTATTAACTATCGTATCATTCTTAGTCATTTTATTTTCTGATTCTAAAACATTATCTAAAGGAGTATAGGAATCTCCACTTAAAAATGATAATTCTAAATTTGCTGCTCTTTTAGATTCAACTATATCAAAAATTTTATACTCTCCATATGAACCTGCAGTTCCTATAAACAAAATAAAATCGGGTTTATTAAAAAGAGAGTGTCTTGTAAGATTTATTGATGTCTCAATTAATCCAACTCCTATTGCTTGGGCAAAAGAAAAGGTTTCATTTCTACCTGCACAAATTATCATTTGCACTCCAAAATATATTTAGAATTTATTACAATTTTTTCTTGGTTTGCTTCTGGGACAGACAAAGTATTTGTTGCTAAAGAAGTATCGTCATAGACTTCACCCATTTTATATCTAATTGAATTGTCCTCTTGATTAATTTGAATACTCTTTATTTCACAATTTCTATTTAAATCTTTTGACAGATTACTAATATAAGTTTGTATCCAGTTGATTGATTCAAGTCTTAATAAGTCCAAAGATACATTATAAGTACCTTCTCTTACACTCCAAGATAGATTTGAAACTGATACTACTGTATCTCTATTATTCTTTAATGATGCAATCTCTGTTATAAATTCGTTCATATAAATTGCTTTACGAGAATTTATTTTATATCTTAATTTTCCGCTAAAGCCAGTTATCTTTGGAGTATTACCTGAATGCCTATATTTAGGTCTTATATTAAAAGAAATTAACTTTCTTTCTACTTTATCAAAACTTTTTATTTTTTGATTAAAGACATCAAGTCTATCACTTACTTTTAACTCACTATTATCTTTAATAGTAATACTTATATTTGCACTTAATATATCATGTGGAAGTTCATGATAAAACTTTTTATGAAACTCAACTTCAAATGAAAAAACAAATATTGGGAAAACTAAAAATTTTAAAAATCTCATTTTAAATCCTTACTGGAATATTATTCTCTCTTAAGTAGTATTTTAATTCCATAATATCAATCTCTTTAAAGTGAAAAATTGAAGCTGCTAAAGTGGCACTTGCACCATGTTCAAATGCCTCTTTCATATGTTCCATTGTTCCAGCACCACCACTTGCAATAACTGGTATATCTACAATTGATGATATTTTTTTAGTAATATTTAATTCAAATCCTGTTTTTGCACCATCTGTATCCATAGAAGTTAGTAGAATCTCTCCTGCACCTCTGTTATAAACCTCTTTTGCCCATGTGACTGCATCAATACCTGTATCTTCTCTTCCACCTTTTACAAAAACATGATATGAACCATCTGAAACTCTCTTTACATCAATTGCAACTACGATACATTGACTTCCAAATCTTTTAGCACCTTCATCAATAAAATCGGGATTAACAACTGCTGAAGAATTTACAGATACTTTATCACAACCCACATTTAACAGTTTATAAATATCATCTAGCTTCCTAATTCCACCACCAACTGTTAAAGGAATAAATACTTCTTTTGCAACATCTTTTACTATATCAACAATTGTATCTCTATCTTCATGGCTTGCAGTAATATCCAAAAATGTAATCTCATCCGCACCTTCATTATTGTATCTTTTGGCAACCTCAACAGGATCACCTGCATCTCTTAATCCTACAAAGTTAACACCTTTAACAACTCTTCCATCTTTTACATCTAGACATGGAATAATTCTCTTTGCAAAATAACTCAAAATAATTCCTTTTGTATTTATGGCAAAAATCTTATCTAATTGTAAGTTAAAAGTAGATATACTCTTTTTCTCATGGGAAAAGTAACAGCAAAGAAGGAATTCGGACAAAATTTTTTGAAAGATACTAACATTTTAAATAGGATCATCCAATCGATGCCCAATAATACCAATCACATAATAGAGATTGGGCCTGGCTTAGGTGATTTGACACAAAATTTAGTCAAGTACAAGGATACGACAGCATATGAAGTTGATACTGATTTAATCAGTATATTAAAGTCGAAATTTGCAGTAGAGATTGAGAATAAGCGATTTGAACTGATTCACACCGACGTTTTAAAAGCTTGGACCAATCAAGGTAGTTTGCATAAAACAAAATATGATTTAGTAGCAAATTTACCATACTATATTGCAACAAATATTATATTAAGAGCCTATGAAGATATTAACTGTGAGAATATTATTGTAATGATTCAAAAAGAGGTAGCTCAAAAATTCTCTGCAAAAGTTGGGGATAAAGAGTACTCTTCTTTAAGTGTTATTACTGAATTAATATCAAAAGAGTCAAGAATACTTTTTAATGTACCACCTGAATCTTTTGATCCTCCTCCAAAGGTTATGTCTTCGATTTTATATGTATCAAAAGATACTAAAAAGTTATTAGATAAAAACTTTTTAAATTTTTTAAAAGTTGCTTTTTCACAACCAAGAAAGAAATTATTTAAAAACTTAAATGCAACAATAAATAAAGAGCTTTTAGCTAATATCTATAATGAACTTAATATAAAAGAGACTTTAAGACCTCATGAAGTTAGCGCATCTTTGTATAGCCAAATGTATACAAAGGTAAAGAATGGAAAACAATCAAGCTAAAGATCAAAATGATATAGCAAAGAAATCGTCTTCTAGACAAACAACGTCTAGACAAACAAATAATGAAAATCAAAAAACTAGAACTAATATAAATAAACCAACTGAAAAAACTTCAAGTAATAATGAAAAAAAATCTTATGATAAAAAAAGAAAACCAAATAGTAGAGCCAGAACACAAAGTAGTAAATCAAATGCTGCTTGGATTAATGATTTAAAAAAAGCACACACTATCAATGAAAGAGCACATAAAGATAGATTAAATCCACATAATAAACTTAATCTAACTACTAATGCAAAAGTTAGAATCACTCCACTTGGAGGATTAGGTGAGATTGGTGGAAATATGATGATAATTGAAACAGAAAAAAGTGCAGTTATTATCGATGTAGGTATGAGTTTCCCTGATGAAGATATGCATGGAGTGGATATTTTAATTCCAGATTTTACTTATATTAGACAAATTAAGGATAAAATTGCAGGTGTATTAATTACTCATGGACATGAAGACCATATAGGAGCAATGCCTTATCTATTTAAAGAGATGCAATTCCCTATCTATGGAACATCATTACCATTAGAGATGATAGGTTCAAAATTTGATGAACATAAAATTAAAGAGCATAGAAAATTATTTAGACCAGTTGAAAAAAGAGTAGCTATAAAAATAGGAGATTTTGAAGTAGAATGGATTCACATAACCCACTCAATTATCGACTCTTCGGCACTAGCTATTAAAACTGAAGCAGGAACAATCATCCATACAGGTGATTTCAAAATTGATCATACTCCAATTGACGGTTTTCCAACGGATTTACATAGGTTAGCCCATTATGGAGAAGAGGGTGTTTTACTTTTAATGTCAGACTCAACAAACTCTCATTCAGCAGGATTTACAAAATCTGAAAAAGCTGTTGGTCCTACTTTTGATAGATTATTCGCCACATCAAAAGGAAGAGTAATTATGTCTACTTTCTCTTCAAATATTCATAGGGTAGCACAAGCTATCGAGCATGGCTTAAAATATAATAGAAAAATATGCGTAATTGGTAGATCTATGGAAAAAAATCTTGAAATCGCAATGAGCCTAGGATATATTAAATTTCCAAGAGATCAATTTATTGAAGCACATGAGGTAAATAAATATGATGACAAAGAAGTTCTTATAATTACAACTGGTTCTCAAGGTGAATCAATGTCAGCATTATATAGAATGTCAATACATGAACATAGGCATATTAAAATTAAGCCAGGTGATCAAATTATTCTTTCAGCGAAAGCTATTCCTGGAAATGAAGGAAGTGTTTCTGGAATTATCAACCATTTACTAAAAGCAGGTGCTCAAGTAGCATATCAAAACTTCTTAGAAATCCATGTTTCTGGACATGCTGCACAAGAAGAACAGAAACTAATGATTAGGTTAGTTAAACCTAAATTCTTTATGCCTATTCATGGTGAATATAATCACGCTGTTAAACATGCTCAAACTGGTATTGAGTGTGGAGTACTTGAAAGAAATACTTATATTATGAGCGATGGTGAGCAAGTTGAAGTTACTCCTAAATATCTTAAAAAAGTTAAATCAGTTAAAACTGGTAAAGTTTACATTGATAATCAATTGAATCACAAAATAGCTGATGATATTGTAATTGATAGACAAACTATGGCAAATGAAGGTATTGTAATGATTGTTGGTCAAGTAAATGAAAGTGATAGAAAAATGGAACAAAGACCAAGAGTTACTTCATTTGGATTAGTCCCAGATAAACAAGATAAAGCTTTTTCAAAAGAGATTGAAGACTTATTAGTTACATTCTTAAAAAATGCGAAAGAAGGCATCTTCAACAACAATAAAATTTTAGAAGATGAAATTAGAAAAGTAGTTAGAAAACATTGTATTAGAAAATATAAAAAGTACCCAATGATTGTACCAACACTTTTTGTACAATAAAGGTTAAAGATGGACTTTAATAAAATTGCAAAAGAGGTATTAGATATAGAAGCAAGAGAACTAAAACTTGCTTCTGAAAACATCTCATCTTTTGACTTAGAAAAGGCAATTAACTTAATCATCTCATGTAAGGGGAAACTGATAGTTACAGGTGTCGGAAAGTCTGGATTAGTTGGAGCTAAAATAGCTGCAACACTTGCAAGTACTGGAACATCATCTTTCTTCTTACATCCAACTGAAGCCATGCATGGTGACTTAGGAATGATAGGAAAAGATGATATTGTTTTAGCAATATCTTATAGTGGAGAGAGTGAAGAACTAATTCAACTTTTACCACATATAAAAAGATTTGATATACCGCTAATTGCAATGGCAAAAACAAAAGAGTCAACACTTGGAAAGTATTCAGACTTTTTTATTAATATCTCTGTATCAAAAGAGGCATGTCCATTGGATACAGC
Organism: uncultured Arcobacter sp.; assembly: GCA_964480765.1. Classification (GTDB taxonomy): domain Bacteria; phylum Campylobacterota; class Campylobacteria; order Campylobacterales; family Arcobacteraceae; genus Halarcobacter. Next base: position 32,812 of record CAYZST010000009.1, read on the forward strand.
ACCTACATCTTCAACAACATTAACAATGGCGATGGGCGATGTTTTAGCAATTTGTTTAATGAAAAAAAGAAATTTCAAAAAAGAGGATTTCGCTTCATTTCATCCAGGGGGAAGCCTTGGGAAAAAACTTTTTGTAAAAGTTGAAGATCTATTAAGAAAAGATAATCTTCCAATTGTTTCACGTGAAACAAAACTTAAAGATGCAATTGTAATTATGAGTGAAGGAAGATTAGGAAATGTGTTAATTACAGATGAAGAGGGAAAGCTATCTTCCATATTAAGTGATGGAGATTTAAGACGTGCTCTAATGAATCCAGAGTTTTCAATTGATTGTTTAGTAGAAGATATTTCAACAAAAAATCCAAAAACCATAAATAACAATAATCTACTTGCTAGTGATGCCTTAAAAATTATTGAAGACTTTAAGATACAACTTTTAGTAGTAACTAATGAAAAAAATGAAATAGCTGGTCTATTACACATACATGATTTAATTGAAGCAGGAATAAAATAATGGCAAAAGAAAAAAAACAAGAAGAGGAAATAGAGTTTACAAGATTAAATAAATTTATCTCGCACAATAGTAACTATTCAAGAAGAGAGGCTGATAAAATTATAACAGAAGGCAAAGTTACTATAAACAATAAAACTATTACTAATCTTGCAACAAAAGTCTGTGAAAATGACATTGTTAGAATTGGGAAAAAACTAATAAAAGAAGATAAAAATAGAATGTACACAGTAATAATGTATAACAAACCTAAAGGAGAAATTGTAACGAAAAATGATCCTCAAGGTAGAAAAACTATTTTTGATTCTTTAGAGAAAAAATATAAACACTTTATGCCAATTGGTAGACTAGATTATTCAAGTGAAGGATTAATTCTATTAACTGATTCAGTTGAAGTTGCAAATAAACTTATGCACTCTAAACTTGAAAGAATCTATAAATTAAAAGTAAATGGTGCTATTCATCCTAAAATTGAACAAGCCATGCTAAAAGGGCTAGAATTAGAAGATGCGAGTAAAGGAGCTCATGCTAAATCAAAAATTAAATCAATGAATTTTGAACCTTTTATTGCATACCAAATCATCTCAAATGGAACTAACTTCTCAAAAATAAAAGTAGCTATTTCAGAAGGTAAAAATAGAGAACTTAGAAGATTTTTTGCTCACTTTGGACTTGATGTGATGGACCTAAAAAGATTTGAATTTGGTGGGATTTCACTAAATAATCTTCCAACAGGGAAATCAAGGTATTTAACAAAAGATGAATATAAAGATTTAAGACTTTTTTTAAATAGCAATGACACCTGATTTAGCATCAAAATTAAGACCACAAACTCTAAATGAGTTTATTGGACAATCACATATTATAGGAAAAGATAAAGCATTATATAAATTACTGGAAAGAAAAGAGATTCCTCATCTTTTTTTCTATGGTAAACCTGGAACAGGGAAAACTACACTAGCAAAAATTATTGCCACACATATAGGCAGCGATTATTACTATTTTAATGCTACATCAATAAAAGTTGAAGACCTTAGAAAAGTATTTGTAAAATATAAAAACTCTCTTATTAAACCCATACTATTCATTGATGAAGTTCATAGATTATCAAAAAATCAGCAAGAAGTTCTTTTACCAATCATGGAAAATTATGAAGCAATCGTAATAGGAGCGAGTACTGAAAATCCTTTTTTTACTTTAACTAGTGCTATTCGTTCTAGATCATTTCTTTATGAGTTTAAACCCTTTACAAAAGAGGAGATGAAGGAAGTTTTAAATAGAGCTATAAAAGATACCCAAATAGAATTAGATAATAAGGCAAAAGAGTATCTAATAATATCAAGTAGTGGAGATGCAAGAGCCATGTTAAATCTTCTAAATTTTGCCTCTAAAATTAACTTAAAAGTAAGCTTTGAAGTTTTAAAAGAGTTAAGAGCAAATGTAATAGGGGATGGAGTAAGTTCATCAGATTCACACTATGATTTAGCAAGTGCAATGATTAAATCTTTAAGAGGTTCAGATATTGATGCTGCTTTATACTATCTTGCAAGACTTATAAATGGCGGAGAAAGTGTAGACTTTATCACAAGAAGATTAGTTATTTTTGCAAGTGAAGATATTGGAAATGCAAATCCAAATGCATTAAACTTAGCAGTTAGTACAATGGTAGCATGCAATAAAATTGGATATCCAGAAAGTAGGATTCTTTTGGGTCAATGCCTTGTATATCTTGCAAGTAGTCCAAAATCAAATAGTGCTTATAAAGCAATTAATAAAGCACTAAGTGAAGTTAAAAATGGTAAAATTTTAGATATACCTGAACATATTGACAATCAACATGTAGGATATAAGTATCCTCATGACTTTGGAGGATGGGTCAAACAAGAGTATTTAAAAGAGCCTTTGCATTTATACGAATCACTAAAAATTGGATTTGAAAAAACATTAGATGAATGGGTACATAAGATTAAAAATAAGGAATAGAATGGAATATTACAGTTGGATTCTTACTTTTCATATTATGGCTTTTATGTCATGGATGGCAATGCTATTTTACCTACCACGACTTTTTGTTTATCACGTTGAACATAAAAATAAAATTGATTTTACAGATGTTGTTAAAATTCAAGAGTTTAAAATATATAAATATATTGGACTTCCTGCAATGTGGGCAACAATAATAAGTGGTGGTTTTATGATATATTTAAATCCTGCTATACTATCAAGTGAAATAGGGGGTTGGTTACATGCAAAACTATTATTTGTATTTTTACTTACAATATACTCATTTTCACTTGAATATTATAGAAAAAAACTTGAGAACAATGAGTTTACAAGAAGTGGAAACTTTTTTAGAGCATATAATGAAATACCAACGATTCTTTCCCTCTTAATAGTTGCTTATGCAATAACTAAAACATTCTCTATACTTTTTACAGCAATAACACTAGCCTTTGGTGGATTTATTGTTTATAAAGTATTAAAACAAACACCAAAAGATGCAAAATGAATTTTGAAAAAATATATGTATTAGACACAAATATACTTCTAGAAGATGCAACAAATATCTATAAATTAAGTGATGATTGCAAAAATTTAATTATTTTGCCAGAAACAGTATTAGATGAAATAGATATAAAAAAAAGTGGATATGATGAAATTAATTTCCAAGCAAGAGAGTTTGCAAGACTATTAGAAAACTCTAAAATAGTTGAATCAAAAAAAATAGATGCACATAAAATTATTAGAATGGAAATAGAGTCTCAAACTAAAACATTAATTGATGTAATCTCAAAAGATGCTTATGATGTAAGTATAAAGAATTCTGCTGCAAATATTATAAATGATAGAAAAATACTTGAAATTGCAAGTTTTGCAAAAGAATATTATAAAGTAGATGTAACATTTCTATCTTTAGATATTATGGCAAGAACAAGAGCTGTAAGTCTTGATATAAAAACAGAATCACTAAATGGTTCAAATAAAGATGAATTTGATTATCAATTTATCAAAATGGTTGAGATAAAATTCGAACAAACAGAGTTTCTAGAAAATAGACTTATTACTGATTTAGATCCTGAATATAAAGCTCATAACTTTTGCTACTGTTTTAAAGTAAAAGGCTCTGATCAAATAATTTTAGCAACTATACAAAATAAAAAAGTCTATTTATTAGATGAATCAGAGATTAGAAATCAAATAATTGTACCCCTAAATAAAGAGCAACTTTTCTTTTCAAACGCGATTTTGTCTCACTTTTATAATGTCTTAGTTGTTGAAGCTAAAGCTGGTTCAGGAAAAACTTTATTAGCTTTAAGTGGTGCATTAAAATTAGTAAGACAAAAACATTTTCAAAAAATAATCTACATAAGAAACTCAATAGAGTCACTTGATAAGGGTGAAGATGTTGGATATCTACCAGGTTATGAAGAAAAATTCAAAATATATAATCATCCTTTAATGGATAGTTTAGATTATATCATTAGAAATGAACATAAAAAAAGACAATCAAACAAGAAGAGTCAAGAAAATATTGTTGAACTTGACGATCAAGAAGTAAGTGTAAGAATTGAACAAATGATACAAAATTATGGAATTGAAACAATGTGGGTAGGAGAGATGAGAGGAAGGACTCTTTCAAATGCCTTTGTAATTATTGATGAGGCACAAAATATGTCAAATAAAACTATGCAAATGGTATTATCAAGAATTGATAATTCATGTAAAGTTGTAATTTTAGGAAGTAACAAACAAATAGATAACTTTTATGTCAATAAATATACTAATTCCTTAACAACACTACTTAAATCAACAAAAGACTCAAGTGAACTCATTAATATCTTTGCAATTAAACTTCAAAAAGTTTTAAGAGGTCCAATTACAGAATGGGCAGAACAAATTTTTACTAAAAAAAATAAATAAAGCTTCCTTAATAAATTTTTTGATACCTTTACATATTATTATATGTAAAGGTATTCGAAATGAAAATTGTAATATTAGATAGAAAAACTTTAGGAAATGATATTAGCTTAGAGAGATTCAATCAACTTGGTGAACTAACAATTTATGAAACTACAAAACCAAATGAAATACAAACTAGAGTTAAAAATGCAGATATTGTTATTACAAATAAAGTATTAATTGATAAAAAAATAATGGAAAATTCAAATATAAAACTTATATGTGTAACAGCAACGGGAACAAATAACATTGACCTTGAATACGCTAAAAAAGAGGGTATTGAAGTAAAAAATGTAGTTGGATATGCAAAATCAACAGTTGCTCAGCTTACAATAACTCTCGCATTACATTTTATTCAAAAACTTGATTATTATAAAAAATATGTTGAAGATAAAAGATGGGAGAAATCAGATATATTTACTCATCTAGATGTACCTTTTTACGAATTAGAAAACAAAACCTGGGGGATAATAGGTCTTGGAAATATTGGTCAAAGAGTTGCAAATATTGCACGTGCTTTTGAATGCAATGTAAATTATTATTCAACCTCTGGAAAGAATTTAAATACAAATTTCAATCATCTATCACTTGAAGAATTACTTAAAACTTCTGATATAATATCAATACATTCACCATTAAATAAAACAACTTATAATATGATAAATAAATCTAATTTAAACTTGTTAAAGGATGGGGCAATATTAATAAATGTTGGACGTGGAGGAATTATAAATGAAGATGATCTTGCAAATGCACTTGATAAAGAAAAACTCTTATACTGTGGGCTTGATGTGCTAGAAGAAGAACCAATTAAAAAAGATAATCCATTAAATTTTATTCAAAATAAAGAACGTCTTGTAATAACTCCACATATCGCATGGGCATCAATTGAGGCAAGAAAAAAAATAGTAGATACAACATTTGACAACATAAAAAAATTCATAGTATAATACAAATTATAATACGCATAGGAGCTATAAATGAACCCTTTACAATACACCTCAAAAGAGATGTTCTCCTCAACAGAGCTAATTAGAAAGAGTAAAATGATCTTTGATAAATTAAATATTTGCGAAATTGAAAAAGCTATAATTTTAAGAGATGGGAAACCAAGTTTTATGTTACTTGATTTTGAAACATATGAAAAAATCATGAAAGAGTATGTTGAATTAAAATCTAAACAAAATAAAAAAGAACCCTTACTTAAAGATCCACCAATAAAAGAGAGTAAACAAGAAGAGACAAAAAGTATTAAAGAGTTAAATGAAGAAGATTTAGAAGAAGCACTAGCACAAATAGATGAACTTGATATAGAAAGTTTAGATACACCAAAAAAACAAGAGGAGAAAGAACCCTTAAAAGATTTTTGGGATTAAAATGTTTATAGATGTACTAATAATAGGTTCTGGTGGAGCAGGACTTAGTGCTGCACTTAATGCAAAAAAAGAGATAAATAATATATTAGTTCTCTCAAAAGCATATCCTACTCATTCTCAGACTTGTCAAGCTCAAGGCGGAATTAATGCAATTTTAACAGCTAATGAAGCTGATATTGAAAAGTTCATTGATGATACATATAAAGCATCAAGAAATATAGGAATAAAAGAGAATATAAAACTTTTATGTGAAGAGTCTTTAACTAGTATAAAGTGGCTTGATGATATTGGTGTGCCTTTTAGTAGAGATGAAAATTCTAATATTGCACAAAGAAAATTTGGTGGAACAAAAGAGAAAAGAACCTGTTATAGTTCCGACTACACTGGACTTAAAATAGTTCATACTTTATATGATCAATGTATTAAAGAGGATATAAAGTTTTTAAATGAATACCTACTATTAAATTTAATTGTAGAAAAAAATAGGGTAAAAGGTGCAATTGCATTAGATATCTTAAATGGTGAAATAATAAAAATTAATGCAAAATCCGTAATACTAGCAGGAGGAGGCTATGCAGGTATTTATAGTAAGAATACAACAAATTCATACGCTACAACAGGGGATATTATCGCTATTGCACTTAAAGCTGGAGCTAAGCTATCAAATATGGAATTTATACAATTTCACCCAACATCACTTGAAAATAAAAACATTCTTATAAGTGAAAGCGCAAGGGGAGAGGGGGGCTACTTAATTGATGAAAATGGAAATAGATTTATAGATGAACTAAAACCAAGGGATGAAGTAGCACGAGCTATATATGAAAAGAATTTAAAAAAAGAGAGAGTTTTCTTAGATTTAAGACATCTAGATGAAGAGCTAATAAATCAAGCAATACCTCAAGAAAGAAGACTCATAAAAGAGTTTAGTGGCTTAGATTTAAAAAAAGATTTAATACCTGTAAGTCCTTCTGCTCATTATTCAATGGGTGGAATAAAAACAGATAAACAAATGCAAACATCCATAGAAAATCTTTATGCATGTGGAGAGTGCGCACAAAGTGGTGTACATGGAGCAAATAGGCTAGGAGGAAACTCTTTACAAGAGATTATAACTTTTGGAAGAATTGCAGGTAAAAATGCAGCATTAAAAGCAATTAAAGAAGAGTTTTCAGAGATTAAAGAGGATTATTTAATAAATGAACAAAAAAGAGTAGATAAACTCTTTAAAACAGAAGGAAGTAAAAACTTTTATGAAACAAAAAAGAAACTTGGAGAGGTACTATTTAATAAAGTTGGATTATTTAGGGAAGAAAATAAGTTAAAAGAGGCACTTGAGTATATTAATAATATTAATACAAAAGAGTTTCATCTTAAAGATAAATCTAAAACCTATAATAAAAACCTTGTAGAACTACTAGAGTTTGAGAACTCTTTATTATTATGTGAGCCAATAATAAAATTGGCAATTAATAGAAAAGAGAGTCGTGGCACACACTTTAGAGTCGAATTTAAAGAGAGTAAAGAAGAGTATGAAAAAGAGAGTATTTGTTATATAAAAAATGGAAAACTTTTCCTTGAATTTAAGGAAATAGTATGAAAATTTCAATAAAAAGATTTAACAAAGAGATAGATGCACAAGCAAAAATAGAAGAGTTTGAAATAAAAGAGAGTATAACTCTTCTTGAAGCATTTGAAGAGATAAAAGTAAAACTTGATTCAACTCTAAGCTATAGATGTGCTTGTAAAAGTGGAGTTTGTGGAAGCTGTGCAGTAAGAGTAAATGGAGTTGAAAAACTTGCATGTAAAACATCCATAAATGAGAATGATTTTATTGAAGCTTTAAAAAACAGTAAAGTTATAAAAGACTTAGTTGTTGATTTATCCCATGAAAAAAAACTATTAAAAAACTCCCATGCTTTTTTACATAAAAAAAGCGATTTTAAAATAGAAAAAAAAGATGAAAAGGTAATTGATACACAATCTAATTGTATACTTTGTCAAAGTTGTTATAGCTCTTGTCCTATTTATGAGGTAAATAATGAGTTTTTAGGTCCATATGCTCTTACAAGAGCTTTAAGATATGTTGATGATAAGAAAGAGGCACAAAGTATAAAAATCTTAGAAAATATTCAAAGTAATGGAATTTGGGATTGTACATTATGTGGAAATTGTACCTTTGTTTGTCCTCAATTTATTGACCCTAAAACAGACATTATGAAGCTTAGAATGAAATCTGTTCAAAATGGCTTTGAAGATAGGTCACTGGAAGCATTTGGAGATTTTAATTTACAATTCAATGATTTTGATAATGGATTTAACCCAAATGGTGGATTTAATCCAAATAACTTTTAATACTCTTCCAAAAGGAAGAGTATTTTTTCAATTGATATTATCTTTAATATAAAGAAAATCAGACATTTTAGTCCACTCTCTTGTATCTTTGATGTATGCATCTTGATGTTCTAAAATCTCTTTTAGTTCAGAAGATTTTGCAGATAACTCTGCTCTTAATTCTTTATTAGCTTTCTTCATTGCATCCATAATCTCTTTTGGAAAAGTCTTAACTTGAATATTTGGATATTCATTTTTCATTTTTGCCCATGCTTTTGCATTCATATCATAATTTTGAGCATACATATCATATGCTGCAACTCTCATTGCAGTAGTTAAGATTTTTTGTAAATGCATAGGTAATTTATTAAAAGACTTTTTATTTACTAAAAACTGCATCTCTGAAGCTGGTTCATGCCAACCTGTATAATAAAATGGAGCAATCTTATGAAATCCCATTTTTATATCCATTGAAGGACCAACCCACTCTAAAGCATCAATAGTATTCCTATCTAATGCAGTATATAATTCCCCAGGAGCAATATTTGTTACCTGAACTCCAAGTTTAGCCATAATTTCCCCTGCAAAACCAGGAATTCTCATTTTTAAACCTTTTAAATCTTCTAAACTCTTAATTTCAGATTTAAACCAACCTCCCATTTGTAAACCAGTACTTCCTCCAGGGAATGATAATACATTATGTTTTGAATAAACTTTTTGCATAAGTTCTAAACCACCACCATAATAAAACCATGCATATTGCTCAGGAGCAGTTAAACCAAATGGCATTGATGTAAATGGTAGTGTTGCAATATCTTTTCCCTTCCAATAGTAAGATGCAGAGTGTCCCATATCATACTGTCCACCTTTAACCATATCCAATATACCTAAAGGTGCTTTATGCTTATTAGAAGCATCAATTTTAATTTGCAATTGACCATTTGACATCTCTTCTGCAAGTTTTGCAGCATTTTGTGCAGTATCAAATAGTGGGGTTAATGTTGGTCCCCAAGTCGTCGCCATCTTTAACTTATATACTCTCTGTGCTAATAATGAAGATACTAATAGTGAAAGTACAAGTAAAATTTTAAGAAGTTGTTTCATTCCCTTTCCTTAATGTAAGTTTTTTAGTTAATAACTTTATTAACTATGAAAAAAGAGAGTTTATCATAATAATTGTTATAAAAAAGATTTAAGAATAATAAGTATAGTTCTGTAATAACAACAGTTGATGACTTACTTGATTAAAGTAGATAAAGACTCTGATGAGTAATTGCTTATGAACCTAAAATTAAATAAATAAGCTTAAAATTATAGTTGTAGTAGTTATATACTTTAAAAACAAATAGTAATACAGAGACTTTATTATATTTCATCATTTTTTAGATAAAATAATCAAATAATAATTAGCAATTAGGAATTAATCATGAGTATTAGAAGTAAATTATTTGGAAGTTTTGGAATAATTTTAGTCATTTTTGTTTTAGTTGGAGTCTACATCTACACGGCAGAAAATAAACTTGAGAAATTGAATGAAGAAAAATCACTTAGATTTAAGCAGATTGATTTAGTAAAAGAATTAAGATTAATCAATACTCAAATCACTCTTACAGCAATGGATTCAATCATTGATAAAGATGCAGGTGTTATAGAAAAAGAGAGAAAAAATGCTATCAATGAATATTTTAAACATATACATGACAATGAGAAAGTTTTAGTAGGTCTTGCTGATACTGATGAGGAAAAAGAGTTGATGAATAAGATTATTAAGTCATTTAAAAAACTTGAACCCGTTATAAAAAATGATTTAAAAAGATTGATTGAAAATAAAGGAACTGAAGCTGATTTTGCAAAGCTTGATGATGATATTGATGCAGCAGCTGGAAGTATGGATGATGATATCTCAAAAGTAATTGCTTCGGTTAAAGAAGAACTAGAAGAAGCCTCTTCTCTTCAATCAGAATATGCTAAAAATATGAAAAATGTAATTTTCATCTCTATTAGTTTAGTTCTTATACTTGGTATTGTTTTTGCAGTAATTTTAGCAAAAAATATTACTACAGGATTAACTACATTAAATAATGCAATCAAAGATTTAAGTAAATCAAAAAATAGCGGAAATAAAGTTGAGATTAACACTAAAGATGAATTAGGTGAAATTGCAAGTAGCTTTAATCTTTATCTAGACTCTATTAATAAAGGTTTATTAGAAGATAAAGCTTTAATTGAAGATGCGAAAAATATTATTAGTGGTGTAAAAAGAGGAATATATAGAAATGAGATTTCATCAAATACTTCAAATAGTTCATTAAATGAGTTCAAAAATGAAGTTAATGATATGATTAGAACTACTAAAAATCATTTTGATAATATAAACTCTGTACTTAATGAATACATTAAATACAACTACACTAAAGATTTAAACGTAAGTGGTTTAGAAAAAGCTACAGTGTTTAATGAGATGATTACAAATATCAATAGTTTGAAAAATGCAATTACTGAAATGCTTAAAGAAAATAAATCAAATGGTTTAGTTTTAAATGGTACTGCAACTACATTATTATCAAATGTAACAACTCTTAATAGTAGCTCGAACTCAGCTGCTGCTTCACTAGAAGAGACAGCCGCAGCTTTAGAAGAAATTACTAGTAACATTGCAAACAGTACAGAAAATATTGCGCAAATGGCAAACTATGCAAATGAGTTAAATAAAGCTTCAACTGAAGGTCATACTTTAGCAACTAAAACTGGAACATCAATGGATGAAATTAATAATGAAGTAACTGCTATAAATGAAGCAATTACCGTAATTGATCAAATAGCATTCCAAACAAATATACTTTCATTAAATGCTGCAGTTGAAGCGGCAACAGCAGGTGAAGCTGGAAAAGGTTTTGCTGTTGTTGCTCAAGAAGTTAGAAATCTTGCATCAAGAGCTGCAGATGCTGCTAAGGAGATAAAAGGGATAGTAGAACATGCAACTCAAAAAGCAAATACTGGTAAAGATATTTCAGCGAAAATGATAGAAGGCTATAACTCATTAAATAATAATATTACTAAAACAATCGATTTAATCAAAAATGTTGAAAATGCCTCAAGAGAGCAACAAGCTGGTATCGTTCAAATTAATGATGCAATCAATTCACTAGATAGACAAACACAGTCTATTGCATCAATTGCAGCAAATACACAAAACATAGCGAATTCAACTTCATCTATTTCTAAAACTATTGTTGATGATGTTAACAATAAAGAGTTTATTGGTAAAAATGATATTAAACCAAAAAATGTTGAAATCAAAAAATCTTCGGAGACTTCAAAAGTTGAAGGACCTAAAAAAAACGATGCAAAACCTCAAACAAAAGTTGAATCTAAACCATTAGTCAAGTCAACTCCAAGTTTTATAAAAAAAGAAGAACCAGTAAAATCAAATGAACCTGCAAAATTAAAAACAATAGAGACAAATAAAACTAAGGACGATGAATGGGAAAGTTTTTAAACTAAATAGATATACTTAAGATAGTTGTTAGTAGTGGTTATTCTTTAGTGATTACTAACACAGACTTAAGTATCCCTTTGTGTCCCCTTCCTTGTAATTAAGTGAGAATTAACTACAACAAATAATACACGGTATTTTTGTAGAACACTCTTAACTTTAAAACAAAGAAGTATGGTATGAATGCTTTAGATCTAACAGTATCTATTGATTCAAAAAGAAGAGGTTCTAGAACTGATGTAAATAAAAATACATTTACCCTAACAGAATCTAATAATTATGAGCTACTAGGTAGTTATATATTAAACTCTTCAATATCATACTCTAAAACAAACTATAAAGATACTGATACATCATTCTTATCTAAAAGAGAAGATAGTAAAAAAGAGTACTCAATAGGTTTTACTAAACCAATAGATAAAACAACAGCACTACAAGTAAATTATAAGATGATAAGAGTGTTGTTATTAGTAATATATCTGAATACCTAGTGATACACAATACTACTGATTAAATGCATATAAAACAATACAACTTAAACGTATTAACTTGGATATTACTTCAATAGAATGGGTATTTGTAAGACTTTTTATGGTGTTCGGGATAGGATTTGAACCTACGACCACTACGATGTCAACGTAGTGCTCTACCCCTGAGCTACCCGAACCCAATTAAACTTAAAACATCTACACTTATCCCATGTAGGTAAGGTTACGTTTGTTTTTTGATGGATGCAATTATAACACAAAAAGCTTATAAATAGACTAGTAATAAGAGGGAGTTTCTTTTGATTTTGTGTTAAAAGTTTTTGAACATAATTGCTTTTTTCTATTTATATAATTAGCTAAAAATATGTTTTTTCATACCATTTAGAGAATATAAATAAACTCCATAGATGTTGTTTAAACTTTCTATTTTGAGCTAGAGTGTAGATGTTTTTTACATATTCGTCATTAAATAAATTTGTCTCTTTATTAACTTTTAAAATAAGCTTCAAAATTGACTCTTTATACTCTTCTTGAATCCATTCATTAAATGGAGAATTAAATCCTTTTTTTCTCCTATTTATAATTGTTTCAGGAATATAGTTTGAAGCAATTTTTTTAAGAAGATACTTATTGGTATCTCCAATTTTTATTTTTGAATCAATTGAAAAAACTAAATCAACTAAATTTACATCTAAAAAGGGAGTTCTTATCTCTAAAGAGTTTCTCATTGAAACTCTATCTACTTTACTTAAAAGAGCCTCCCCTAACCAGATTTTCAAATCAATATAACTCATCCAATCCACTGGATCTTTTTTTGTAGTTTCAAATTTAAATGTTGGTACTTTTTTAAAAAGCTTTTTCTTTTGAATATCATTATAAATCTCTCCAAAAGATTTATATAAAGTCTGTTTTTTAACAATTCTTCTTAGGTATTCACTCTCTTTAGTATTATTTTGTAAAGCTGTAATAATTGAATCTAAAAACTCATTTTGAGATTTTGAAAGTCCCTTTTCAAAATCGTAATAAGATAAAAATTTTGCATAATTATCATAACCTAAAAAGAGTTCATCACTTCCTTCTCCACTTAAAACTGTTTTTATGCCTGTTTCATGGATTTTCCTAGTCATAATATTTAAAGGAATGGCCGCACTATCTCCATGAGGTTGTTCTAATGCAAATAAAGTATCTTCAAAATAATTTAGAAAATCTCTCTTACCTATCTTTATTGGATGATGATTTGAATTAATATATTTTGCTGTAATTTGGGCATAATCAAGTTCACAATAGTTTTTATACTCATTATAACCAATAGAAAAAGTATTTATTTTTCTTCCAGATATTTTACTATAAAGAGCCGAAATAAGAGAGGAATCAACTCCTCCACTTAGTAAACTTCCTACTTCCACATCTGATGTAAGTCTATATTCTACTGCTTTTATAAGAGTCTCTTCAAGGGATTTTAAAGCTTCTTCTTCAGTTTTTATTTTTTTATAGGTATTTATTTTATAAAACTTTTTTTTCTTTAAATTACTTTTTTCTAAAGTTAAAAAAGTAGCCGCTTCAAGAGCACTTATATCAGAAAAAAAAGTATCCTCTCCAAATGTTACAAAATATTGCATATATTTTGATAAAGCTACTTTATTTAGATTGGGGGTAGTCCCAAGTATCTTAATAATTGATTGTATTGAGCTAGAGAAAATAAATTTATCATTTTTAAAGTAATAAAAAAATGGTTTTTTACCATACCTATCTCTGGCACAAAAATATTTATCTTTTTTTATATCATAAATACAAAAAGAGAACATTCCATTTAATTTATTTAAAAAGTTCTCTTCATACTTTTGATAAAGTCTAATTAGTACTTCACTATCTGAAGCTGTTTTACACTCTAACTCCTCACTTTTGACTAATTCTTTATAGTTATAAATTTCACCATTAAATACTAAAATCAAATCATCAAAAACCATTGGTTGATTAGCCTCTTTATCTAAGTCAATAATAGAAAGTCTTGTATGACCAAACTGTTTTTGTTCTATTATAATTGAAGAGTTAAAATCAGGTCCTCGATTATTTAAATGCTCAAGAGCTTTTTTGTAATTATTAGATATGAAATTAGTTCCTAAAATACCACACATCTTTTATACACCAAAAAACTTATCAATTGCTAGAATATAGAAATAAATAAAAAAGATAAAAAAGAGAGTACTAATTAAAACCGCAAAGGTTGTATCAACTGGCTTGCAATTATATAATGCAGAAATATTCACATTATTAACAGCAAGTGGAACTATAAGTTCTAAAAAGATTATTGCACTAACAAAGGGATCAATACCAAAATAGATAATTACAAAAAATCCAACTATTGGCAAAATAATATGTTTAAATAAAACAATATTTAAAGAGAGTGCCCAATTTGCAGTTCTAATTTTAATTTGAGACATAAATATCCCAAAAATAACCAATTGCATAACAATTGCAGTATAAGCTCCCATAGTAAATAACTTATCAAAATCTTCACTTAACTTAAATCCATAATAGTTAAAAATAAGAGCTAAAATAGCTGAATGTATAGCTGGAATTTTAAATACCTCTTTTAGAGCTTTCGCAAAACTAAATTTATCTCCAGCAAAAAAATATACAGAAAAAATATAGATAAAAAATACATTTGCAATATTTAGAATAGAAGTATAAGGAACAGAAGCCACACCAAATAGTGCAATTCCTAAGGGTATGCCTAAATTACCCGTATTCCCAACTAATGATGAAGCCATAAATATAGACCTATCTTGATAATCCTTAATTATCGTTTTTGAATATATAAAGCAGATTGCCAATGTAATAAATATAGCAATAAAATAGATTAAAGGAGAGATAATAAACTCTTCATTTATAGGAGCTCTTGTTAATCCCCAAAAAATAAGTATAGGTTGCAAAAAATATAAGTTTAAAAGAACAAAAGAGCGTTCTTTTACATCATTTTTAAAAACACGTTTAAAAATAAAACCTATAACAATAAACAAATAAATTGTTGCAACAGAAAATAATGCTTCGATGAAAATTCCTTTTAATTAAAAAAAGGAATTTTATCATATGGATGTAGTATCTAAGCTTTTAATTCATAATACCCTTAATCATAAAGAAGATAGCAGCAGATAAACAAGCAGCAGCAGGAACTGTAATAATCCATGCAGCAACAATTTTTTTAACGGCATCTCTTTTTACATATTTAACTCTTTTTGCAGATTTGAAATCTTTTTTCTCTTGTTTTACTTGATCAATTTTTTCATCAATTAGTTTATATAATTCAGCAATCCTCATATAGTCTGATTTGCCCTTTTTCTCTAAATCTTCTAATCTATCTAACTCCTCTTCATAAGAGTCTAAAATTTTCTTATCTCTTTTAAATCTTTTTCTAGTATCAGCAATAAATCTACTCTCTGATGAATCTAAGTATTCTCTTAAAAAGCCTACTCCAAACACACCACCAACAGCAATATGAGTAGAAGATACAGGTAAACCTAATTGGGATGCAAGAATAACAGTAATAGCAGCTGCCATAGCAATAGAGAAGGCTCTTACTTGGTCTAACTCTGTAATTTCTGAACCAACGGTTCTAATAAGTTTAGGACCATATAAAGCAAGACCTATAGAGATACCTATTGCACCAACAGCCATTACCCAAAATGGAATCTCTACTTTATTATGAACCTCACTATTCATAACAGCATCATTAATAGCTGCAAGTGGACCTATTGCATTTGCAACATCATTTGCACCATGAGCAAAAGATAGAAGTGCTGCTGCAAAAATTAAAGGAATAGTAAATAAAGAGTTTACACCTTCTCTATCATTATTAATTTTTGCAGAGGCTTTTACAACAACTGGTTTAACTAAAATATATACAATAATTGCAATAATAAGACCAATTCCTGCTGCAGTTAAGAAATCAAGTTTAATAAGTTTTTTGATACCTTTTAAGATTAAATAAGTAGAAAAAGCCCAAGTCATCGTTCCAACTAAGAGAGGAACAAACTTTTTTGCAGATGCAATTAAATCCTTTTTGAACATAATATTCTTTTTTATAAAGAAAAGGAAAAGTGCAGCAATTACACCCCCTAAAACAGGGGATATTACCCAAGAAGCGGCAATTTTACCCATTGTTTCCCATGATACAATTGTAAAACCAGCAGCTCCTATTCCTGCACCCATTACCCCACCAACAATCGAGTGTGTTGTGGAAACAGGAGCTCCAATTGAAGTGGCAAAATTAAGCCAAATTGCAGCTGATAATAGTGCAGCTGTCATAGCCCAAATAAAAATCTCTGGATTGGTAATAAGTGCAGGATCAATAATCCCTTTTTTGATTGTTTTAACAACATCACCACCAGCAATAAATGCACCCATAGCTTCAAATACAGCTGCAATAATAATTGCCCACATAAGTGTCATTGCTTTAGAGCCAACGGCTGGACCTACGTTATTTGCAACATCATTTGCACCTATATTCATTGCCATATAAGCACCAAATACCGCTCCAATAATTAAAAAAGTATTATTAGGAACATCACCATGTGAAGTATATGACCATAAAAATACTATAGCCATAAATAGAAGTGCTAAAGATAATTTAGCAAAACCAGGAAGTGTCTGATCTGTAGCTTTATTTAGTTTATCAATCGTTTTTATATCCAAAAGTAACCCTTTATATAACCATTTTGTAATCAAAGTCTTATAGGATTATATTGGATATTTATTTACACCAGCTTTAAGCAAGCTTAAAAAAATTATTACTAAAATATTTATAATATTTTATTTCTCTATATTATATACCAAAAAAAAATTTATTTTATCAATGTAACTTGACAAAAAATAAAAATTTGTATAGAATAGTAATAATATATAGAGAAAACATATAAAAAGGAAAACAATGTCTATTACAATTTTAACTTCTCAAGAGTTTCCCAAAATAGAAAAAATAAAAAAAGAGTTTGATGTTTTCAGAGTTTTGCATATAACAAAAGGAAATTTGAAAATTGTAGAGTTTTTTAATAAAGACGGAGCTTTTAGAGGATTTGGAAGAAACACAAAAGCAGCTTATAAAAAAGCTAAAAGAAGTTTAAAAAAATATTATAAATAGTAAAGAAGAGGATTAACCTCTTCTTCTTGAAGAGATGTTACCTCTATTTTGACGACCTCTTGAAGAGTCCCTTCTATTTCTTCTTCCACCTCTAGGTCTTTCACCTCTATTATCTCCTTGAAGTTTTTGAAAAAGTCTTTGAATATCATTTTGTGACTTACCTATATAGTTATTTCCTTTAACAAATGTATCATTTGTTAAAATTGAAGCAAGTTTATGTGCAATAGTAGATAAATCATATTGCTCTTTTAAAGACTCTACTAATTCAATTCCTGAATCATAAACTTTTTGTTCATCTACTTTATTTCTTAGAGAATCAGTTTTTTTCTCTTTTACTGAAGAGATATTTGGAATAACTTTAGGCTCTAACTTTCCTCCCGTATTCTTTTGAATTTTTTGAATCATTCTGAACTCATGTGGAGTTACAATTGATACAGCCATACCATCTTTTCCAGCACGTCCTGTTCTTCCAATCCTATGAACATATGATTCAGAGTCAAATGGTAAATGATAATTAAATACATGAGTTACATCATTTACATCAAGTCCTCTTGCTGCAACATCAGTCGCAATTAAAACTTCTAACTTCCCTTTTTTAAAAGCATTAATAGCCTCTTCTCTTTGTCTTTGCTCCATATCACCATGAAGACCCTTTGCAGAGAAACCTTGTGAAACTAAAAAAGTAGCTAATCTATCAACCTCTTTTTTTGTTCTACAAAAAATTATTGATTTATCTGGGTTTTTATAATCATAAAGTCTAATTAAGGCATCATCTCTTTCATGCTCATCTACAACATAAAAAGTTTGAGTGATTTTAGAGTTTGTAATCTCTGCTTTTGTAATTGTAATAAATTCTGGTTCATTTAAAATAGATTTTGCTAATGCTTTTATTGCAGGAGGCATTGTAGCAGAGAAAAGTAGTGTTTGTCTATTTTTAGGCATAAACTCAAAAATCTCTTTTATATCATCAAGAAATCCCATATCAAGCATTTCATCTGCTTCATCTAAAACAACAAAAGATGGTTTGATTGAAATTTTTTCATCTCTAAGTAAATCTAAAAATCTACCTGGAGTTGCTACTATTATTCCTGCATTTTCAATATGTTTTAACTGTCTTGAATAAGATTGTCCTCCATATACAGTAGCTGTATTAATCTTTAAATTTTTTCCAAATCTAAAAAGTTCATCAGAAACTTGCATTGCAAGTTCTCTTGTTGGAACAATTACTACTGCTTCAACATCCTTATTACACTTCATCATATTAATAATAGGAAGTCCAAAAGCTGCTGTTTTACCTGTACCCGTATGAGCTTGTCCTACAATATCTTTTCCATTAAGAATTACTGGTATTGCATCCCTTTGAATTGGACTTGGCTCTTTAAACCCTGCTTCATCAATTGCTTTTTGAAGTCTTTCTTTGAAATTAAATTCGTTAAAAGTCATTTGTTACCTTTTGTGTATTCATGCTTTATGCATGTTAATTAAAAAAATACACGGTTATATATAAAAAATCCTAAAATAAATTTAGCTAACAAAACTGAATAAAGAGTATCCTAAACAGAACCTTGAAACCTTCTATCAAAAGTAAAAAATAGTATATAAATGTGTATATTTTCGCGGATTATATCTAATTTAATATAAATTTAAGCTTCAATAAAAAAGGTAGGCTTAAGCCCACTCTTTTCTATAAGTCATTAATATTTTTATAATTTTCTAAATATTTTGTATCATAGTTATTTGAGATAAAGTCTTTATTTTCCATCATTTTTTTATGGAAAGGAATAGTAGTTTTAATTCCTTCAACTTCAAACTCATTTAAAGCTCTTTTCATAATATTAATAGCTTTTTCTCTATCTCTTCCCCAAACAATTAGTTTACCAATCATTGAGTCATAATATGGAGGGACAACATATCCTGCATATACATGAGAATCAACTCTTACATTTCTTCCACCAGGAACAAACCATTGAGAAACTTTTCCAGGAGAAGGGAGGAAGCTATTTGGATCTTCAGCTGTTATTCTAACCTCAATAGAGTGTCCTCTAAATTTAATACTCTCTTGTGGTGGTAACTCTTCACCCTCAGCAACCTTTATCATCCATTCAACAATATCAATTCCAGAAACCATTTCTGATACAGGATGCTCAACTTGAAGTCTAGTATTCATCTCCATAAAGTAGATATTTTGTTTATCATCAGCTAAGAATTCAAAAGTACCTGCACCTTCATACTTTAAGTATTTAGTTGCTTTAACTGCAACATCAAGTAGTTTTCTTCTAGTCTCTTCATTTAATAAAATTGCAGGAGACTCTTCAATTACTTTTTGGTGTCTTCTTTGTAAAGAACAATCTCTTTCACCAATGTGAATTGCATTTCCATAAGAGTCTCCAATTACTTGAACCTCAATATGTCTTGGTTTATTAATAAACCTCTCTAAGTACATTGTACCATCCCCAAAAGCTGCTAATGCTTCTGAAGAAGCGGCTGTAAATAATTGTTCAAATTTTTCTTCAGACTCTATAAGTCTCATACCTCTACCACCACCACCTGCTGCTGCTTTTGCCATTACTGGATAACCAATCTCATTTGCAATTCTTTTTCCATCTTCAACAGTATGTACAGAACCATTAGAACCTGGGACAACAGGAACACCTGCTCTTATCATCTCCTCTTTTGCTTTTGACTTATCAGCCATTTTCTCCATTACTTCAACAGATGGACCAATAAATTTAATATCATGTAATCTACAAATCTCTACAAAATCTTGATTTTCAGAAAGGAATCCATATCCTGGAAAAATTGCATCACAACCAGTCATCTCTGCTGCTGTAATAATTGCAGGAATATTTAAATAAGAATCAATAGATTTAACATCACCAATACACACTGCTTCATCTGCATGTTTTAAATAAGAGGCATTTTTATCTCCAACAGAGTAAACAGCAACTGACTTTTTACCCATTTCCCTAATAGTTCTAATAGCTCTTTGAACTATTTCACCCCTATTAGCAATTAATATTTTTTTAATTTCAGCCATATCTAGCTCTTATTATAATTTTTCAACAACAAAAATTGGCATGTCGTACTCTACAGGAGAACCATTTTCAACTAAAACTTCAATAATTTTACAATTAAATTCAGCTTCAACTTCATTCATAATTTTCATAGCTTCTAGAATACATAAAGTTTGACCTTTTTTAACTGTATCACCAATTTTTACAAATGCAGGAGCTTCAGGAGATGGAGAAGCATAAAATGTCCCAACCATTGGAGCATTAATTGTATCACCAGATGTCGCAACAGAGGTAGATTCAATTGGTGTAGCAGCTGGTGCAGAAGCAATAGGAGCAGTAACCGGTGCAGAAGCAGGAACAGAAGTTGTTAAAACAGTATTACCTTCAAAACCTCTTTGCATTGCAACTTCAAATTCACCCTCTTTAACTTTTAGTTTATTTAGTTCACTCTTGTCAAAAACTCTTATTAATTCTTTAATTTCTTTAAAATCCATATCTAATCCTCTTTTTTCAAAATTTCGAGAATAATACCATAATTTTAGTTATAAAATCTTTTTGTATATTTAGCAAAATTGCACTTTTTTCTCATTTTTTATGAAAAACTATTGAAAATTTGTGTAAAATTAACAAAAATATGACAAAAAATGAAGTTTTTATTTTTTGTGACTTTTATACAATTAATATATAATTTATAGGATAAATATGATAAGTGACAGAAACTTTATTAATATAGCACATGAAATCGCTAAAGCTTCCAAATGTGTGTCAAAACAAGTTGGAGCAGTGATTGTAAAAGATGGAAGAATTTTATCAACAGGTTATAACGGTACACCAACAGGATACATAAATTGTAGTGATTACTGGGAAGGGAAATATACTAAAGAGCATCATGACTGGTCAAAAACGTATGAAATTCATGCAGAAATGAATGCATTAATCTGGGCAGCAAGAAAAGGTATCTCTATTGAAGAAGCAACAATATATGTTACTTTAGAACCTTGCAGTGAATGTTCAAAAAACTTAATAGCAGCAGGAATTAAAAAAATTGTTTATGATAAAGCTTATGAGCATACAAACTCTCATGTAATCTCAACGTTTATTCAAGATAATGGTGTAGAAATAATTCAATTGAAAAAATAGATGGCAAGTACCAATTATATTTTTTATAAAAAAGCTTATGATAAGTATGGAATTAGTGCTAAGGGTTTATGTTGGTATTCAAAACAGACACAATATTCTAGATTTAACATAATTACCTCATACTTAAAAGATATTGAAAACTCTAGTTTAATAGATATAGGATGTGGTTTTGGTGATTATATTTTGTTTTTAAAAGAGAAAAAAATAAAACCTGAAATCTATATTGGAATTGATTGCGAAGAGTTTATGATAGATATTTGTAAGAAAAGGTTTGAAAATGAAACTTTTTTAAAACTTGATATATTAAAAAACAAAATACCAAGTGCAGATTATCTGATTTGTAGTGGAACACTTAATATCTTAAATAAAGAAGATTTTCTAAAAGCAATAGAGATATGTTATAAAGTTTCAAAAAAAGCTTTTATCTTCAATTTTCTTACAAAAGGATCTTTACATAAATTAGAGATTGAACAGATAGCTACTTTTTGTAAAGGTTTTTGTAAAAAAGTGAGCATTGAAAAAGAGTATCTAAATAATGACTCAACTTTTTTACTTGAAAAATAAATATCATAACTTTTTCATATCAAAATATTAAAATAACCTTAGAGACGTAAGTGGTGATTTAAGGAGAAAAGATGAAAATTGGATTGTTTATTCCTTGTTTTATGAATGAGCTTTACCCAAATGCTTGTATAGCAACTCTAAAACTATTAAAAAATTTAAAATTTGATGTTGAATACCCGCTAATGCAGACTTGTTGTGGACAACCAATGGCAAATTCTGGATGTTCAAAAGATATGAAAATCTTAGCTTTACAGTTTGTAAAAAACTTTAAAGAGTATGATTATATAGTTGCACCAACTGGTTCATGTGTAACAATGGTAAAAGAGCATTATAAACCATTTTTTGATGATGATGATAAAGACTATAATAAAGTAAAAACCTCAATTTATGAAATATGTGAATTTTTACATGATGTCGTAAAAATTGAAAAAATAAACTCATCATTTCCCCATAAAGTAGGAGTTCATAACTCATGCCATGGACATAGAAGCCTTAAACTAGGAAGTTCAAGTGAGCTTAATGTGCCATACTATAACAAACTAAAAAAGCTACTATCTTTAGTATCTGATATTGAGATTGTTGAATTAAAAAGAGATGATGAATGCTGTGGTTTTGGTGGTACATTCTGTATTACACAAGAGGATATTTCAATAGCCATGGGGAAAGATAGAATAAAAGATCATTTAGATTCGCAAGCCCAAGTAATGACTGGTGCAGATATGTCATGTTTAATGCATATGGAAGGTATTATTAATAGAGATAATGAGCCAATAAAAGTAATGCATATTACAGAAATCTTAGCAGGAGAGTTTTAAGATGAGTGTACTACATAATCATCCAGCAAAAGCCAAAGAGTTTGTAGCAAATAATGAAAGAATGCATTGGCATGATACTGCGTTGTGGTTTGTAAGAGAAAAAAGAGATAAAGCTTCTAAATCGATTCCTGAGTGGGAACAGTTAAGAAATTTTGCTGATCAAATTAAATCACATACTATGGCAAACTTAGATAAATACCTTTTAGAGTTTGAAAAAAATGCAAGTGCAAAAGGTATTAAAATTCACTGGGCAAAAGATGCATTAGAACACAATGAAATTGTATATAAAATTTTAAAAGAAAAGAGTGTAAAAAAAGTTGTTAAATCAAAATCGATGTTAACCGAAGAGTGCCATTTAAATCCTTACCTTGAGTTAAAGGGAATAGAAGTAATAGATACTGATTTGGGTGAAAGAATTGTTCAGCTAAGAAATGAACCTCCTTCACATATTGTACTTCCTGCAATTCATTTAAAGAAGCAAGATGTTTCAGATACTTTCCATGAAAAAATGGGTACAGAGAAAGGAAACTATGATCCAACATATCTTACAAGAGCTGCAAGGGCAGACCTAAGGGAAAAATTCTTAGACGCAGATGCTGGTATTACTGGGGTAAATTTTGCAGTTGCTAAAACAGGAGGTATTGTAGTTTGTACAAATGAAGGTAATGCAGATATGGGAGCTAGTATTCCAAAACTTCATATTGCTTGCATGGGTATTGAAAAAATTATTCCAAGACTTGAAGATTTAGGAGTATTTACAAGACTTCTAGCAAGAAGTGCCACAGGTCAAGCGATTACATCTTATACATCACACTTTCATGGACCAGTTGAAGGTGGAGAGATGCATATTGTAATTGTAGATAATAAAAGAACTCCTTTTTTACAATCAGAAGCTTACAAAAAAGCTCTAAACTGTATTAGATGTGGTGCTTGTATGAATACTTGTCCTATTTATAGAAGAAGTGGTGGACACTCTTATGATTATGTAATTCCTGGACCAATTGGCTCAACACTCTCTTCTTTTAGAGACCCTAAAAAACATAAAACACTACCTTTTGCTTGTACACTTTGTGGTTCTTGTTCAAACGTTTGTCCTGTAAAAATTGATCTTGATTCACAACTTTATACACATAGACAAGACTTAGGAGAAAAAGATATTATTGATACAAAGAAAAAACTATCAATGAAGTTTGCTGTTTGGCTAATGAGTAAGCCTACTTTGTTTAACCTTGCAGGAAAAATTGCTAGAAAAATTCTTCCAATACTTCCAAGAAAAATTATCTACAATAAGATGAATATATGGGGTAGACAAAGAGATATTCCTACAATGCCAAAGAAGAGTTTTAAAGATTTATATAAAGAAGGCTTATAAAATGTCAAGTAAAGAACAAATACTTCAAAATATAAGAACAAATAACAAAGCTATTGATACTGAACTTCCTAGTTATAGTAATTTTGGTTTAACTTTCGAAAATAAGAATGAGCAATTTTCCACTATGCTTGAAGCAGTTGGGGGCAAGGCCTTATTTATAAAGAAGGAAGAACTTGATAAAACAATTAAATCAATCTATAAAGATGAAAAGATTATTGCTTCTAATGTAGAAGAGTGTAGTTTAGGAAATTTTAATGCAAATGAACAAAACGATTCACATAATCTAAAAGATATTGATTTAGCTATTGTAAAGGGAGAGTTTGCCGTTGCAGAAAATGGGGCTGTTTGGTTGAAAAATAGAGATAATCGACATAGAAGTCTATATTTTATTGCACAAAATATTGTTATTGTTGTTGAGAAAGATAGTATATTAAATAATATGCATGAAGCTTATAAATTAATTAGTTTTGATAATTTATCATATGGAGTATTTGTAAGTGGACCTTCAAAAACAGCAGATATAGAGCAATCATTAGTTATTGGAGCACATGGTCCAAAGTCAGGATATATTATTTTTATAGAATAATGATATAATACCCCCTTTAAGGGTCTGAATGAAAAAATCAATAATTATTATTCTACTTTTTATTAACTTTTTATATGCAAATTCAAATAAAGAGGTATTATTACTTCACTCTTATCACAAAGGGTATAAGTGGAGTGATGATATTTCAAAAGCTATTGAAGAAACCTTTTCTCCTTTTAATGAAATTGAGCTTACTACTCTTTATATGGATACAAAAAGAGTAGTTGGACCTATCTATTTAGATAAACTTGCAAACCTTTATAAAGAGCAGCTTACAAAAAGAGATTTTGATTTAGTTATTGCAAGTGATAATATGGCATTTGAATTTGCCATTAGATATCATGAGTACTTATTTAAAGGCTTACCTGTACTATTTTGTGGAATCAATAATTTTGATAAAGCACTACTTGATGAAAATTTTATGACAAGATATATGACAGGGGTTGTTGAGCAAGTTGATTTAGAGAAGAACTTCAAACTTATTCTTGATTTGCAACCTAAGTTAAAAAAACTTCTAATTATTAATGATCAGTCAAAAACTGGTTATGCCATAAAAAGAGACTTAAGACCAATTATTAAAGAGTATTCAAAAAAAGTAGAAATAGAGTATATTGATAATATAGATATAAAAAGTTTGCAAAAAAAAGTAGCAAACCTTAATTCAGATACTGCAATTTTATTTGTACTTCTATTTAAAGATAAAACAGGAAAATATTTTACTTATAAACAGAGTCTAAAAAAGATTAGAAAAAGTAGTGCAGTGCCTATTTATGGACTTTGGGATTTTTATTTAGATTATGGGGTAGTAGGTGGTCTTATGACTTCTGCGACGGAACAAGGGAAATCTGTTGCAAATATGGCATTAAGAGTATTAAATGGAACTAATGTTCAAAGTATTCCTATTTTAGAAAAATCTCCTAATAAATATCTTTTTGATTATAATGAACTAAATAGATTTAATTTAGATATAGACTCTGTGGTTGATGATTATAAAATTATAAATGAGCCTCATGGCTTTATAAGAAAATATACAAAACTTGTAGTTACTACAATTACTATTATTATAATTCTTCTAATTATGGTTTTTTCAATGAAAGCAAATATTCAAAGAAGAAAAATTGTTGAAAAAGATCTGCAAAATAGAATAAAGTTTGATAAGGTTTTACTTGATACACTTCCTAATCCCATCTATTATAAAAACCGAGATGGTAAATTTTTGGGATGTAACAAAGCTTTTTCTAAGCTTCTAAATATACCCAAAAAAGAGGTAATAGGAAAAACTGCAAAGGATTTTTTCTCTCCTGAAATTGCTAAAAGAAACGAAGATGTTGATAAAAAACTTTTAAGTACACTTGGAACAAATACTTCAGAAGTTACTCTACATCTTTCAAACAATCATATGAAACATATAATTATTAATAAAGCTGTCTATTTAAACAATGATGGTTCAATTGGTGGGATTGTTTGTATTTTGGATGATATTACAGAGAGGGTTCAACAAAAACAGTTTCTAATCCAACAAAGTAAATTAGCAGAGATGGGAGATATGGTCGCAGCAATTGCACATCAATGGAATGAACCATTAGTTGAACTCTCAGCTCAAATACAAGATATTCAAACTTCTTTTTTGCTAAATGAATTAAAAGATATACAAGTAAAAGATTTTGTTAATGATTCTATGATTCAAATAAAATATATGTCAAAAACATTAAATGACTTTAGGAACTTCCTAAAACCATCAACAAAAAAAATTCACTTTTCTGTAAAAAAATCTTTTGATGAGATTTTTGAGATTATTGGTAAACAAATTTTTTATTCAAATATAAATATTCAATTGAACTATGATAATAATAAACATGATTTTCTCATATATGGTTATGAAAATGAGTTTAAACAAGTACTTTTAAATCTAATTAACAATGCAAAAAATAAAATTTTAGAAAAAAATACAAATAACAAATATAATCTAATAATAAATATCTCCGAATGTAAATCATTTACAACTATTGAGATAGTAGATGATGGAGGCAAAATCCCTGATGATATAATTGATAAAATTTTTGAACCATATTTTACTACTAAAAAGGATGGAACAGGATTTGGACTTTATATGGCAAAAGTAATTATTGAGGATAAAATGGATGGCATAATAACTGCAGAAAATAAAGATAATAATGTTATATTTACATTGAAATTTCCTCATAATAAAGGATCTGAAGATGAAAATATTGCTTCTTGAAGATAGTAAAAAACTAAATAGTACAATAAAAAAACGTCTTGAACTTAAAGGATACAAAGTTTTCTCTTATATTGATGGGCATGAGGCATTAAACAATATAACAGAGGGCTTTAGCTGTTTTATCCTTGATATAAATGTTCCAAATATTGATGGCATTAAGATATTAAAGAGAATTAGAGAGTTTTATAAAGAAGTGCCAATTATTATAATCTCAGCAACAGTTGAGCTTGATATAATCAAAGAATCATATGATTATGGATGTAATGATTATCTAAAAAAACCTTTTTTCATAGATGAATTAGAGATTAAAATTGAAAAACTTTGTAAGATTGAAAGTAATATAGTTACTTTTGATGAAAATTGTTCTTTTGATTTTAAAGCCTCAGTATTGACAATTGACAAGAAGAGTCATCGTCTTACAAAAAAAGAGAGGCTTCTTATGAATCTATTCCTAACTAAAAAAAATCATGTACTTTCATATGAAGCTATTGAAAACTATGTTTGGGAAGGTTCTTTTGCTTCTATTGAATCAATTAGAAGTCTAATTAGAAGATTAAGAAAAGTTATAAAAAAAGATTATATTCAAACAGTAGTTGATACTGGATACATTTTCAAAACTGACTAAATAGTCAAAAATAGCATTAAAATAGCATTTATTTTTTTTAATGAACATATGCTCATAGAGAGCCATTTTCTGGGCTTTTTTTTATAAAATATCACAAAAATATCATATCTTTTTCATTTCATATCGTTACAATTTTTGTTGAGACTTTTAAAAAGGAGATCACATGAATATGTTTAGTAAGCCAACTAAACTAATTGTAGCTGCAGCATTAATTGCAGGACTAGGTACTTCAGCAATGGCAAAAAAAGTATTCAAATGGAAACTAGCAACAACTTGGGGACCAACTTTATCACCATTTATTGACGCACCAAAAAATATGGCAAAACTTGTAGAAGAGATGTCAGATGGAAGATTAGTAATTAGAGTAGATGCTTCTAATAAGCACAAAGCTGCTCTTGGAATTTTAGATATGGTAAAGGGTGGTCAATATGACATGGGTCACTCTGCTTCTTATTACTGGAAAGGTAAAGATATCAATACTTTACCATTTACAACTATGCCATTTGGTATGACTGCTATTGAACAGTATGGATGGTTCTACTACGGTGGTGGTATGGCTCTAATGGAAAAAGCATATGATAAACATGATGTATTATCTTTCCCTGGTGGTAACACAGGAAACCAAATGGGTGGATGGTTCAGAAAAGAGATTAACTCTACTGAAGACTTAAAAGGTCTTAAGATGAGAATCCCAGGATTTGCTGGTGAAGTTATGGCAAAATTAGGATTAACAGTAACTAATATTGCTTCAGGAGAATTATATACTTCTTTAGAAAGAGGAACTATTGACGCATTAGAGTGGGTTGGACCTGGTATGGATATTAACATGGGATTCCATAAAATTGCTCCATTTTATTATACAGGATGGCATGAACCAGGAACAGAATTACAATTCTTAGTTAACAAGAAAAAATTCAATAAATTACCAAAAGATTTACAACAAATTCTAGTTACAGCAATGAGAGTATCTGCATATGATATGTATGTACAAAACTATCACATGAGTTCTGAAGCTTGGTCTAAAATTGAAAGTGATTATCCAAATATTAAAATTAAAACTTTCCCAAAACCAGTTATGGATGCGATGAAGAAAGCTAATGATGAGTTATTAGTTGAAAAAACTAAAGGTCAACCATTATTAAAAGAGATTTTAGATTCTCAAGCTGCTTACCAAAAGAAAGCTAGAGAATGGACTAAAATGTCTGATTACCTTTACTTAAAAGATAACTTATAATAATTGTACAATCATCCCCTTTTTTAAGGGGATGTCTTATATAATAGGTAACATAAATATAATTGAGTATATATTTATCTTACCTATTTAAAACACCCAAAGGACTTTAATGTTGTTAAAACTAGAAAAAGGTTTCAATAAATTTGCAGATTTTATTGGACTTATAACAGCTATAGCAATGGTTCTTATGATTTTGAATGTATTTTATGATGTGATTATGAGATATTTTTTTAAATCAGGTTCTATTGCTATGCAAGAGATGGAATGGCACCTATTCTCTGTAATTATTCTACTTGGAATTGCCTACACTTTAAAAGAAGATGGTCATGTAAGAGTTGATTTAGTTTATGACAAATTAACTCCTAGTAGAAAAGCTATGATTAATATGGTAGGTTCTGTATTATTTATTTTACCAATATCAATTTTAGTGGGATTAAGCTCAATCTCACCAGTGATGGAAGCAATTTCAACTATGGAAGGAAGTGGTGATCCAGGTGGCTTGCCTTATAGATGGATTGTTAAAGCATTAATTCCATTATCATTTTTCCTATTAATCATTACAACTATCGGTTTTTTTATTCGAAATTTAAACGTATACAAAGGTTTACATGGGCTTGATGAATCTAATTTAAAAAGTGAGATTGAAAACCTAAAAAATGAGTTAAATGAACATAAACATCATATTATAGATATTGATGAAAAAGGAAATTCTAAATGATTGGTATAATAATGTTCTTTACTGCATTGTTTATGCTAATCCTGGGGTTCCCAGTAGCATTTACATTTGCAGCGGTTTCTGTTTTCTTTGGTATTATTGCTGGTTTTACAGAAGTACTTTCTTATGCAGAAGAGAATACAACTTTAATGCAGATTGTTACAAATGGTTGGGCAGAAGGTATTGCAATGTTTGATTTCATGCCTTTTAGAATCTTCTCAATCCAACAAAGTACAATTCTAATGGCAATTCCTATGTTTATCTTTATGGGTATTGTATTACAAAAAACTGGACTAGCTGAAAAACTATTAGAATCAATGGGCTTCTTATTTGGTGAAATTAGAGGAGGAGTTGCTATTTCTACTATACTTGTTGGAACTCTTCTTGCTGCATCTACTGGTGTTGTTGGAGCTTCTGTTGTTGCAATGGGAGTAATCTCTCTTCCAGTTATGCTTAAGTACAAATATAATACAGAACTTGCCACAGGTACTATTTGTGCTTCAGGTACCTTAGGACAAATTATTCCTCCTTCTATTGTACTTATTATTTTAGGAGATGTATTTCAAGTTCCTGTTGGTGATCTTTTTAAAGCAGCCGTAGGACCTGGTCTTGCTTTAGTTGCAGCTTATATTTTATTTATCTTAGCTGTTTCATTTGTTAGAAAAGATATGGCTCCTGCTATTCCAGCTGATCCTAGTAGAGGTAATAAAAAGAAACAAGTTATTAGAGCTTTAATTGATATTATTCCATCATTAACTTTAATTATCTTAGTTCTTGGTTCAATTTTTGCAGGTATTGCAACTCCAACTGAATCAGCTGCTGTTGGTTGTATTGGTGCAATTGGTCTTGCTTTAATGTATAAAACTTTTACAAAAGGAATGATTAAAGAAGCAGCTTTAGAATCTGTTAAAATCACCTCTATGGTATTTGGTATTTTAATTGGTGCAACTGCTTTTTCTATGGTATTTTCTTACACGGGTGGAGAAGAGCTTGTAGAACATGCAATGTTAAGCCTGCCAGGTGATGAAAAATGGGGATTTATTATCTTTACAATGCTTGCTATTTTAATCTTAGGATTTTTTATTGATTTTATTGAAATTTCATATATCATTGTTCCTATTTTAATCCCTGTTGCTGAAACATTAGGAATTAATCCTGTATGGTTTGCAATTTTAATTGCTATGAACTTACAAACTTCATTCCTAACTCCACCATTTGGATTCTCCCTTTTCTATCTAAAGGGTTGTGCTCCGTCAACAGTAAGTACTTCTCAGATATATAGAGGAGTATTACCTTTTATTGCTATACAGATATTAATCTTAGCAATAGTAGCATTTTATCCTGAGCTATTTGGATTAAGTGCTGATATTTAATAGCTAAAAGAGATACATATGTCACACTGTTTAAAGTTAATAGTAAACTTAATACTAAACCAGTGTGACAGGATGTACTCATTTATTAATGATCCCCAACAAAGAATTTATACTGTACCACGACTTGAATAACTAATAATCTTTTTACTAAAATAAAAAAATAGAAAAAGGATTTAAAATGTTAGAAGGAAAATATCAAGAGTACTATAATAGAATCTCTGAAAAAATCAATAAAGAAAAAATATTTACTGATAAATTGCATACATTAGCCTATGGAACAGATGCATCTTTTTATAGACTAATACCAAAAATAGTTATTAAAACTGACAACGCCCAACAAGTAAAAGATATTTTAGAACTTGCCAATGAATTAGAGTTAAGTGTTACATTTAGAGCAGCTGGTACTTCACTTTCAGGACAAGCTATTAGTGACTCTATTTTAGTTGTAAGCTCTAGAAACTTTAGAAACTTTAAAGTATCAAAGGATAAAAGGGAGATTTCACTTGAACCTGCATTAACAGGTCAAGAAGCAAATAATATTCTAGCACCATTTTCTAAAAAAATAGGTCCAGATCCAGCTTCGATTAATGCTGCTATGATTGGTGGTATTGCTGCTAACAATGCTTCTGGAATGTGCTGTGGTATCGCTGATAACTCTTATAAAACACTAAAATCAATGAAATTAATCTTTCAAGATGGCTCAAGATTAGATACGGGGTGTGAAAATAGTAAAGCAGAGTTTAGAAAAACTCATGGAAAGTTTTTAGCTGATTTAAAACAGATTGCACTTGATACTATAAATGATTATGAGTTAAAAACAAAAATTGAAAAAAAATTTAAAATCAAAAACACCTGTGGTTACTCTTTAAATGCCTTAATTGATTTTCAAGATGAGTTTGAAATTTTACAACATTTAATTATTGGAAGTGAAGGAACTTTAGCCTTTATTGAAGAGATTACTTACTACACAGTAGAGGATTTAAAAGATAAAGCAAGTGCATTAATTTACTTTAAAGATGTAAAAGAGGCATGTAATGCTGTTACAAAAATCAAACTTGAAAGAGAAGCGAAAAATATTATTGTTGATGCAGTTGAACTAATGGATAGAGCAGGATTAAGGTCAATTGAAAGTGATCCAGCAATGCCTGAGTTTATAAAGGATTTTGATGAAGAAGTAACTGCACTTCTAATTGAAACAAGAGCAGTTAGTGATGAAAAACTAGATATACAAATCGCACAATTAGAAGAGTTACTTAAAGAGTTCACAGTTGTAAGAGATATCTATTTTACAAAAGATATTCAAGAGTATACACTTTATTGGAAGATTAGAAAAGGTCTATTCCCTGCAATAGGAGCTATTAGAGAGGTAGGAACAACTGTTATAATTGAGGATGTTGCTTATCCAATTGAAGTTTTAGCTAATGCAACATTAGAATTACAAGCACTATTTAAAAAACATGGTTACCATGAAGCACTAATTTTTGGTCATGCCTTAGAAGGAAACTTCCACTTTGTCTTTACTCAAGATTTTTCAATTGAGAGTGAAGTTAAAAGATATGATGAGTTTATGAATGATGTTGTAAACTCTGTTGCTGTTAAATATGAGGGTTCATTAAAAGCAGAGCATGGAACAGGAAGAA
The DNA here is from genome assembly GCA_964480765.1 of uncultured Arcobacter sp. Lineage (GTDB taxonomy): Bacteria > Campylobacterota > Campylobacteria > Campylobacterales > Arcobacteraceae > Halarcobacter. The sequence goes on from CAYZST010000009.1 coordinate 65,431, forward strand.
ACATGGCTGCATTTATAGAAGTAGAGTGGGGGAAAACTGCTTACTCTATAATGAAAAGGATAAAAGAACTATTTGACCCTAAAGGCCTACTAAATCCAGGTGTTATTATCAATGATGATACTGAAGCTCACTTAAAAAATTTAAAAGCTCTACCACAATCAAATGATATTGTTGATAAATGTATTGAATGTGGTTTTTGTGAGCCTACATGTCCATCTAATGAATTAACATTAAGTCCTAGACAAAGAATTGTAATAAATAGAGAGATTTCAAGACTTCAAAAAGAGGGTAAAGAAGAAGAGGCGAAAGAGTATTTAGAACTTTATCAGTACGATGGAATAGAGACTTGTGCTACATGCTCTTTATGTTCAACTGCATGTCCAGTTAAAATTGATACAGGAAACTTAACTAAATATTTAAGAGCTGAACAAATAACTCCAAGTGCAGATTTTATTGCAAGTAAAGTTGCAAATAACTTCTCAACAACTCTATCTAGTATGAAATTTGGTTTAGCATCAGCTAATATGGTTCACTCTATTTTAGGTACTAATAGAATGGAAGGATTCACTAATACCTTAAGAGATTGGACAAAAGGTAAACTCCCTAAATGGAGTCCATATTTGCCAAAACCTACAAGTATCAAAACAGATTTTGAACAACAATTAAAACAAAGAAAAGTCGTTTATTTCCCATCTTGTATCAATAGAACAATGGGAAGAAGTTCTAAAACAACAGTAGAGGAAGAACTTTTTGATGTAACAGTTAAACTTCTAAAAAAAGCTGGTTTTCAGATTCTTTTCCCTGAGGGAATGGATAACTTATGTTGTGGTATGCCTTTTAGCTCAAAAGGGTTTAAAAAACAAGCAGAACAAAAAGCAAATGAATTAGAGCATGCATTAAATAAAATAAGTAATTTTGGAGAGTATCCAATCCTTTGTGATACAAGTCCTTGTACTAAAAAAATGTTAGAAAGCTTCAAAGATAGTCTAAAACTTTATGAACCAATAGAGTTTGCATTAGAGTTTTTAGTAGATAATTTAGAGTTTAAAGCAATCGATGAATCTATAACTATTCACACAACTTGTAGCTCAAGAAAAATGGGTCTTGATACCAAATTTAAACAGCTAGCTGAACTATGTTCAACAAATGTAATTATTCCTGATGATGTAAAGTGTTGTGGATTTGCAGGAGATAGAGGATTTAATTTCCCAGAGTTAAACAAATCTGCACTTAGAACTTTACAAAATAGTGTAAAAGATGCAAAATATGCATTCTCAACTTCAAAAACTTGTGAAATTGGATTAAGTGAATTTTCGGGATTAGATTATAACTCTATTTTTTATCTTATAAATAGAGTTACAACTACAAAAAATAGCTAATCTTTATTATACAAAAACAGATATTTACCATTTTTTTGGTAAGATATCTGTTCTTAATACTAAAAGGATTATAATGAAAAAATTACTTTTTGTTTTTTTAGTCTCTCTTTCTGCTTCTTTCGCAGAGATGGTTGATGCAATTGCCTTAGTTGTAAATGAGACGCCAATTACACTTTATGATATCGAAAAGAAAAAGTTTGAGAGAAAGATATCAAAAGAGCTTGCAGTTAGTGAATTAATTGATGAAGCTTTATTTCAAGAGTTAGTTCAAAAGTATAACATTAAAGCTGATATCTTCGATGTAAATAACTATTTAGATAAATTAGCTGCATCTAATGGTATGGATTTATATACCTTTAAATCAATTATTAAACAAAAATATAAAGACTATGCAAAATATGAAGAACAAACAAAACAATTAATTATTAGACAAAAACTAACTAATAGACTTGTTAGAGGTAATTTAAAAATAGCAAATGAAGAAGATTTAAAAATCTATTATGAGAATAATCAAAATTTATTTAAAATGGCAGCAATGGTAAAAGCTGTTCAATTTAGTTCAAAAAATAAAACAGCATTAATTAAAGCAATGAAAGACCCAAATGCAGATGCAGTTGAGGTTATAAAAACTCCTGTAGATTTAGATCAAAAAAATCTAAATCCACAACTAAGATATATTATTAATGAAACAAATAACAATCAATTCACTCCTATATTTAATGCAAATAAACAGTTTATCTCTTTATTAATTTTACAAAAAGAGGATGAACAAACAATTGCATTTGAAAGTGTAAGAGATAGAATTTTTAATATTGTTATGCAAGATAGAGAAAAAAAATATTTAAAAGACTATTTTGAAAAATTAAAATTGTCAGCAGAGATAAAAATAGTAAGATAAAAAAGGATAATCACAAATATGTCAGAGATGTTTGAAATAATTATTGGTTTAGAAGTTCATGCACAGTTAAACACAAAATCTAAATTATTCTGTTCTTGTGCAACAAGTTTTGGTGAAGAACCAAATACAAATGTATGTCCAACTTGTTTAGGATTACCAGGAGCACTTCCTGTATTAAATAAAGAGGCTGTTCATAAAGCAATTATGCTAGGAACGGCATTGAATTCTCAAATAAACAAAAAATCTGTATTTAATAGAAAAAACTACTTCTATCCAGATTTACCAAGTGGATACCAAATCTCTCAATTTGAAGTACCAGTTGTTGGACTTGGTGAACTAACAATTGACTTTGAAGATGGAAGTCACAAAACTATTGGTGTAACAAGAGCCCATTTAGAAAATGATGCAGGGAAAAATATCCATGCCGGAGCTGTTTCTCATGTTGATTTAAATAGAGCTGGAACACCTCTTCTTGAAATCGTATCTGAACCAGATATGAGAAGTGCAGAAGAAGCAATTTTATATCTTAAAAAACTTCACTCAATTGTTAGATATCTTGGAATCTCCGATGCAAATATGCAAGAGGGATCTTTTAGATGTGATGTTAATGTATCAATAAGACCAAAGGGTGATGATAAATTATATACAAGATGTGAAATCAAAAATATGAACTCTTTTAAATTTATTGAAAAAGCTATCAAATATGAAGTAAATAGACAAATTGAAGCTTGGGAAGATGGTGTATATGAACAAGAAGTAGTCCAAGAGACAAGATTATTTGATACTACCACTGGGGAAACTCGATCTATGAGAGGGAAAGAAGATGCTGCTGATTATAGATATTTTCCAGATCCAGATTTATTACCGCTAATTATCTCTGAGGAGATGATTGAAGAGTACTCAAAAATTCCTGAACTTCCAGATCAAAAAAGAGATAGATTTGTAAAAACCTATGGAATCAAAGAGTATGATGCAACTGTTATCACAGCTTCTGTTGAGATGGCTAATTATTTTGATGAGATGATGAAAGAGGGTATTTCAGGTAAAAATGCAGTTACATGGTTAACTGTTGAATTACAAGGAAGACTAAAAGAGGGTGCAGGGGTTGAAGACTCAGCTGTTCAAGCTCAAAAACTAGCAACTATTGTTAAAAGAATTGAAGATGGGACAATCTCTGGTAAAGCTGCAAAAGAGGTACTTGACTTCTTAATGGAAAATGATAAAGGAGTAGATGAAACTATCGAAAAACTTGGATTAAAACAAGTAAGTGACGATAGTGCTATTTTAGAAATTATTGATGGTATTTTAGCTGCAAATGAAGATAAAGTTGCAGAGTATAAATCGGGGAAAGATAAACTATTTGGATTCTTTGTAGGTCAAACAATGAAGGCTTCTAAAGGGAGTGCTAACCCTCAAAAAGTAAATGAACTATTAAAACAAAAACTATTATAAGAAGAGCTAATGGGTAATAAAATTGCAGTTATTGGAGCAGGGAAATGGGGACAAGCACTTCATTTTGCCTTAAGTACTAAACAAGAGTGTTTAATTACGTCAAGAACAAAAAGAGAGATTAAAAACTTTGTTGACTTAGAAAAAGCACTTAAATGCGACTATTTAGTAATTGCCATACCCGTGCAACAAATAAGAGTATGGTTAAAAGAGCACTTCAAATTTAATGGGCAGAAAATCCTTGTAGCTTCAAAGGGAATTGAAGCTACTTCAGGTGAGTTTTTAAATGAAATCTATGCAGATTTTGTACCTGAATCTAATATCGGTTTTATCTCAGGCCCTTCTTTTGCAACAGAGGTTATACAAGGACTTCCTTGTGCTTTAGTTATAAACTCAAACTCAAAAAAATTTTATGATAAATTTAAACCATTTTTTCCAGATTTTATAAAAACTTATTATAGCTCTGATGTGATTGGTGCAGAAGTTGCAGGAGCATATAAAAATGTTCTTGCTATTGCTTCAGGAATATGTGAAGGTTTACATTTAGGTAAAAATGCACAAGCCTCACTAATCTCAAGAGGGCTTGTAGAGATGCAAAGATTTGGAAAACATTTTGGAGCGAAGAAGTCTTCTTTTGTTGGATTAAGTGGTGCGGGAGATCTATTTCTTACTGCAAACTCAACAATGAGTAGAAACTTTAGAGTAGGTCTTGGTCTATCAGCTAATAAAAACATAGAAACTATCTTAGAAGAACTAGGAGAGGTAGCTGAAGGAGTAAAAACAGCAGAGGCAATATATAAGTTATCAATTGAGCATGACATATATACACCTATTGCCAAAGAAGTAAAATTAATATTAGAAGGGAAAAATCCAAAAGATTCATTAAAAGATCTTTTAAATTCATAATCTATTGAGCTAAACTAGTTACTATAATATGCAAACAATTCCTTTATTAAATCTTTTTTATCTTGTTATTCCACTAATTATTACTTGGTATTTTTACTATAAATGGACTGATGATAGAAAAGATATAATACTTGCAACTTTTAGAATGGTAGTTCAACTACTTTTAATAGGTTATTTACTTCTATTTATCTTCGAAGATAAACATATAGTTATAGGTGCGTTAATAATTTTTTTTATGGCTTTAGTATCTTCTCAAATAACTATAAGAAATCTAAGAGAAAATAGTTTAAAACACTATCTCATAATCACACTTTCAATTAGTGGTTCAGTAATAATCCACTTAATTTTAATAATTGTTTTTGTACTTGATATTCACCATTTTTATGAACCAAGATATGTTATCCCTATTTCAGGAATGATTTTTGCTAATACAATGAATGCTCTATCTTTATGCATAGAAAGATTTGAAAAGGAAAAGGATAGATTAGAATATCAAGAGGCTAGAAAGATATCATTTAAAGCTGCAATGATACCTCAAATAAACTCTTTACTTGCTGTTGGAGTAGTAGCTTTACCAGGTATGATGACAGGACAAATTTTATCAGGGGTTGCCCCACTAATAGCAGTAAGATATCAAATAATGATTATGTCAATGACCTTATCAACGGCAGGGATTAGTATTGTTTTATACTTTTTAATAAAAAATTTTAAAGCTAGTAACTCTTGGACTAGCAAAACAAGATATAAAGAAAAAAGTAAGAAATGAAATTAAAATATCTTTCATCTATTTTCCATATCTCTTTTTATGAATTTCACCCCAAAGATACATTTGTTTTAAAATAGGTTTTAAGCTCTCTCCATACTTAGTTAAGGAGTACTCAACTTTTGGAGGGACAACAGGATAAACCTTCCTATTAACAAGACCATCTTTTTCAAGCTCTCTTAATTTTTGAATTAGCATTTTTTGTGTAACTTTTGGAAGAAGTTTTTGAAGTTCATTAAATCTTAATGTATTACGTCTTAAATACCATAAAATTAAAATTTTCCATTTCCCAGCTAATACATCAAGAGCCGTTTCTACAGAACATTTTTCAATTATCTCTTTTTGTTCTATAATTTTTGTCATTTTAAATCCTAATATTCATATAGTATCTTTTTTGATAGTACATATGTTTTTTGTTAGTTCTTGCTCTTTTGATATATTTTAGCTAAAGTTTTAAAAGAAGTAAAGAAAATAAAAAAGGACTATAATATGAAAGCATATGTTGTAGAAAAAATTGGTGATAAGCAGTTTACATCTGATGTAAAAGAGATAGATGTACCAACTATACAAGAGAATGAAATACTAATAAAAGTCACTTACTCATCTTTAAATTTCAAAGATGCACTAAGCTCAATAGGAAATCCAGGAGTTACGAAAGTCTTTCCTCATGTAACAGGAATTGATGTTGCTGGAGTTATAGTAGAAAAAAACTCTGATAAATTTGAAAAAGGTGATAAGGTATTAGTTACTGGCTATGATTTAGGAATGAATAGTGACGGTGGTCATCAAGAGTATGTAAAAGTTCCTGATTCATGGATAATTAAAATACCTGATGGACTTACAGATAAAGAGGTTATGACTTATGGTACTGCTGGACTTACAGCAGCTTTAAGCGTAAATGAATTACTTAATAATGGTATCTCAAAAGGTGATATTTTAGTTACTGGTGCAACAGGAGGAGTTGGAAGTCTTGCAGTTTCAATTTTAAGTAAACTTGGATTTAATGTTACAGCTATTTCTGGGAAAGAAGAGAAAATTGAGTTCTTAAAATCACTTGGAGCAAAAGAGTTTATCTTAAGAAAAGATTTTAATGTAGAGAATAAAAGACCTATGGGAAGTGAAAAATATAATGGAGTTATTGACACAGTTGGAGGGAATATTCTTGCAGAAGCACTTAAAGTTATAAAATATGATGGGGTTGCTACTTGTTGTGGACTTACATCTTCCCATGAACTTAACACAAATGTATTCCCATTTATACTAAGAGGGATTAGACTTATTGGTATTGATTCTGTTGAGTGTACAATTGATAAGAAAAAAGAGGCTTGGAGAAAACTTGCCAATGAGTTTAAAATTGACTCTTTAAATGAATTAACAACTGAAATATCATTAGAAGAGATAAAAGAGGCCTACAGTACGCTTTTAAATGGCAATGCCGTAGGAAGATATTTAGTTAAACTTTAAAATAGCTATCAAAATTTTTTAAAGAGGAGAGATGAATCTTTATATATTCATCTCCAAAATCCTCTTTAAACTTATAAAAACTATTTGTGCCTATTGTAGTTAAAATTTCTAAATTATCTCTATTATTAAACTTTTCAAAATGCTCATGCATCTTTATATATTTATCTAAATAATTATCAAGGGAAGTGTGCATAAATTTTTCTTCAACTAACCCATTTCTTATGATAAACTCTCCCTTATCATTAACCGCTGGACATGATGTATCAATAAAAGTTGTATTTATAAAATGTGAACTTAAAGGATAAATTCTACAAACTGATGGTCTTTTTTTATAAATACTACACTGTGAATCCTTTAAATACCTACAATATTCCATCCCATTTGTTAAGAGAACTACTGGCTTTAAAAACCCCAAATCCCCAAATAAAAAAACTATAGGGAAGTTTTCATAAACCTCTTTAAAATCTTTTAAAATTAGTTGTGAGAAAGTAGTACCTCTTTTTCCATCACAACACATGGCATCACATATGGAACAAGAGCTAAAGGTAAAATCTCTATTTTGTACATCTTCAAAAGTTTTCATATCTTATTCAAGTTCGCAATCTACATTTAGCATTAAAGTTATATTATTATCTTTGGCATACTCTTTCCCCCAGTCATGCAAATCCTCTAATATTGGAATTAGTTTTTCACCATTTTTTGTAAGTTTATACTCTACTTTTGGAGGAATTATAGGATAAACAACTCTTTTAACAATTCCTACCTCTTCAAGTTCTCTTAGTTGTTGTGTTAGCATTTTTTGAGAAATATTAGGTATTAGTTTTAAAAGTTCTCCATTTCTTTTTACATCTTTTTTTAATGCCCATAAAACCATACCTTTCCATTTTCCACCAATCATATCAGTTGCAAGTTGAAAAAAGCAATTGTACTCTTTACTCTCCATAAAAACTCCAAAATATTTTAGGAAATTGTAAATTATTTTTATTTAATAGTAACTTAAAGGTAACTATAAAACTTTTTAGTATGTACTTGACTTATGTCTACTATTAAGATAATATTGCAAATCTATAAAAAAATTATAAATAAAGGATATTTTATGGGAAAATATATTGAATTAACAACTGAAAACTTTGAAGAAGTAGTAAAGGATGGTGTATCTTTAGTAGATTTTTGGGCTCCATGGTGTGGTCCTTGTAGAATGATTGCTCCTGTGATTGATGAGTTAGCAACTGACTTTGAAGGAAAAGCTAATATTTGTAAAGTAAATACAGATGAACAGCAAGAATTAGCAGTGAAATATGGAATTAGATCTATTCCTACAATTATTTTTATGAAAAATGGAGAGATTGTTGACCAAGTTGTAGGTGCACAATCGAAACAAGCACTTATCGATAAAATCAATGCTCAACTATAAAATAAAATAAGAGTAGTAGAACTCTCTACTACTTTCTTCTCTCTTCCTTTTCAAAAAAAGAAAATTTTAGATAAAATTACACAATGTAAATAAATAGGGTATTGCATGATACAGTTTTTAGAAGAATCAAAAAAAATTTGTGGAGAAATAGCCACACTTAGTGGTGAAGTAAAAAATAGAGTTTTAAATGAAATGGCAGATGCTTTAATAGAGCATTGTGATTTTATTGTTGGTAATAATGAAAAAGATATGAGTGCAGGAAGATTAAATAATCTAGATGAAGCACTTTTAGATAGATTATTACTTACAGGAGATAGAGTTGTAGCTATGGCACAAGCTATTAGAGAGATTGCTGTTTTAAAAGAACCTGTTGGAAGAACTCTTGATGGTTGGGTTACAGAAAATGGTTTAAATATACAAAAAATATCTGTTCCAATTGGAGTTATTGGAATAATCTATGAAAGTAGACCAAATGTTACCTCTGATTGTGCGGCATTATGTTTTAAAAGTGGAAATGTTTGTGTCTTAAAAGGTGGAAAAGAGGCAGAACACTCAAATAAGGCAATTGCAAATGTACTAAGAAGTGTATTAGCCAAAAACAGACTTCCTGAACAAGCAATTTCTTTACTTCCTGATTCAACAAGAGAGGGTGTAGCAAAATTAATTAAACAAGATAGATATGTTGATTTAATTGTTCCAAGAGGAGGAGAATCCTTAATTAGCTATGTAAGCCAAAATTCGACAGTTCCTGTTGTAAAACATGATAAAGGTATTTGTCATGTATATATAGATAAAGATGCAAATCATGAAAAAGCGATGCAAATAGCAATTAATGCTAAATGTTCAAGACCAGGTGTATGTAATGCAATGGAAACACTACTTATCCACAAAGATGTAGCAGCTTATATTCTACCTCCACTACATGAAGCATATGAAAGATATGGAACACAACTAAAAGGTTGTGATCAAGCACAAAAATTTATTGATATTCAGTGTGCTACGCATGAAGATTATGATACAGAGTATTTAGCAAATATTTTAAATATTAAAGTTGTAAATAATATCAATGAAGCGATATTTCATATTGGAAAGTATGGTTCAAGACACTCAGAAGCAATTATTAGTGAAAATTACTCTTCTATTAATAAGTTTTTAGATGAAGTTGATGCTGCTTGTGTATATGCGAATGCAAGTACAAGATTTACTGATGGTGGAGCTTTTGGTCTTGGAGCTGAAGTTGGAATCTCTACTAATAAACTTCATTCAAGAGGACCAATGGGAATTGCAGATTTAACTACATTTAAATATAAAGTTTATGGAAATGGACAAATAAGATAGTATTTTATAAAGATAAGAGTTTTTCTTATCTTTTAAAATCTATCTTGAAGAGAAAGCTAGTTTAAGTGCTAAAACCCCTAATACAAAAGATGTTGAGACATTCATATATTTTACAATATTAGGATTTTGTTGTAGTTTACTACTTAATATATTTCCTGCAACTGCAATTGAAGAGAACACAATTAGTGTTAAAACCATAAATATAAACCCTAAAAGAATCATTTGCATTGGAACATTTCCATTCTCTGGTGTTACAAACTGAGGTAAAAATGCTAAAAAGAAAATTGAAACTTTTGGATTGAGTACATTCATAAAAAAACCTTTTATATAAAGCTTTTTAAGTTCAGTAGTTGAATTTTGAACAGATAAATCAAGAGGTTCATTTCTATATTTAAAAGCTTGATATGCAATATATAAGAGATAAAGTGCACCTGCATACTTTACAATATTAAAAGCTACTTCAGAGGTTTTAAAAATTACAGAAATACCAAAGGCTGCTGCTGTTGTATGAACAATAATTCCTGTACAAAGTCCAAAAGTTGTAATAATTGCTGCTTTTTTACTCTTTGTCATACCTTGTGTTAATACATAAATATTATCTGGTCCTGGTGCTAAACATAATAAAAAAGAGGCTATCATAAATAGATAAACATTTGTTATTTCAAGCATTTTCGTTCCTTAATTAAAAGAGTAAATTATATCAAAATCAACTAAAAGATAAAACTTTATGTCTTTATGTTAAAATCTATATATTTTAAAGGATTATTATGAGAGAGTATAAAGGAATAAAAAAGCCTATTTTAGCCACTTCTACAATAAAAACCCCTATTGGAGAGATGTTTTGTGCTGCAACAAAAAAAGGTATCTGTATGCTTAGTTTTTTTCAAGAAAAAAGGATTCAAAAGCAAATAGAAAAAATTCAAACCTTTTTTGATACTCAAGCCCTTCCTACTGAAAATATCTATTTTGAGCAATTACAAAAAGAGATGGATGAGTATTTTGAAGGTAAAAGAGTAGATTTTGAAGTACCCCTACAACTTGTAGGAACCCCTTTTCAACAAAGTGTTTGGAAAATTTTAATGAAAATACCTTATGGAGAAACTATTTCATATAAACAAGAGGCTCAACTTTTAAAACATGAAAAAGCTGTACGTGCGGTAGCAAATGCAAATGGTCAAAATATGATATCTATTTTAATCCCTTGTCATAGAGTAATACAAAGTAACGGTTCTTTAGGTGGTTACGGGGGAGGAATCGATAAAAAGCGTAGTCTGCTAACTCTAGAAAATAACTATAGTTTTGATATAATTCAAAAAAAGCATGAGCATAATAAAGAGGATTTGAATGATTAAAAAATCGATTTTTAGAGAGTATGATATTAGGGGTATTGTAGGAGAAGAATTAAATCAAGAATCAGTAAAATTAATTGGATACTTTTTAGGTAAAAAAGTATATGAAAAATTTCAAAAAACCCCATATGTAGCAATTGGGTATGATGCAAGAACTCACTCACCTGAACTTTTTTCATATTTAGCAAGTGGATTTAATAGTGCTGGTTGTATAGTCCTAAATATGAAGATGGTAGCAACAGGAGTAAACTATTTTGCAAACTATCAAACTTTCAATATAGAGGGTAAACAAATAGAGCCTGTGGCTTCAGTTATGATTACTGGTAGTCATAATCCAAGTGAATATAATGGATTTAAAATTACGCTTGATAAAAAGCCTTTCTTTGGAGATGATATTTATGCCTTAGGAGATGAAATCATCTCTTCAAATATAAAGATTGAAGATAATGATTCAAATTATGAAATAGATGTAAAATCTTTATATATTGATTATCTTGTTTCTGAGTTCTCACACCTAAAAGGGATGAAAGAGAAGTTTATTATAGATTGTGGAAATGGAGTTGCTGATACAGTTTTAACAACTATTTTAGATAAACTTGAGCTAAACTATGATGGATTATATTGTGAACCTGACGGTAGTTTTCCTAATCATCATCCAGACCCAAGTGAAAAGAAAAACCTAAAAGATGTTATTGAAGCACTTAAAGGAGATTATGAGTATGGATTTGCTTATGATGGAGATGCGGATAGAATTGCATTTTTAACAAAAAAGCATAATGTAAAAGGTGATATTTTGGCACTTCTTTTTGCAAAAACTATGGAGAATCCAATAGTTGTTGGAGAAGTTAAATGTTCTCAAATTATGTATGACTTAATTAACCTAAGGGGAAAAGCAATCATGTATAAAACTGGTCACTCAAATTTAAAAGTAAAACTAAAAGAGTTAAATGCTCAACTTGCAACTGAGGTTTCAGGGCATATTTTCTTTAATGATAGATATTTTGGTTTTGATGATGCAGTTTATGCAACTTTTAGAATATTAGAGCTTATTAAAAATGGTATGAATATAGATAAAGAGATTGACTCTTTACCAAAAACTTTCTCAACTGAGGAGATCAAAGTAGAAACAAGCGAAGAAGAGAAATTCCTCCTTATTGATAAGCTAAAACAGTTACTTCAAAATCCACCTGCTGATTTTCCAGAGATTATTGATATTATTGATGTTGATGGAGTTAGAGTAATTTTTAATGAAGGATGGGGCTTAGTTAGAGCTTCAAATACTACCCCTATATTAGTAACTAGATTTGAATCAACTAAACAAGAAAATGCAAAAATTTATGAAGATAAATTAAATTTACTTATTCAAAAGGCAAAAGATGAACTTAGTAGCACTACAAACTGAAACAACAGAGAATTTTAAAACAAATTATAAAAATCTAAAAGAGTTAATTAACTCTTGTGAAAAAGGCTCTTTTATTCTCACACCAGAGCTTTGCCTCACAGGATTTGCCTATGAAAGGATGGATGAAGCTTCTGATTTTACTGAAAAAGTAAAAAAGAAGATTCAAAAGCTATCAGAGAATAAAACCATTGCTATAACTTTTATTGAGAAACAAGATATTGATTATTACAATACTTTATATATATTTCACAAAAAAAAGATTGTTCATATTCAATCAAAACACAAACTATTCTCTTTAGGAGATGAACCTGCGAATTTCTCAAGCGGAAAACTTGATAATATGGAGATTATAGATATTGAAGGTATTAAAGTTGCTTGTTTAATTTGCTTTGAGATTAGATTTCCTGAGTATTGGGTTAAAGTTAGAGGAGCTGATTTAATTATTAATCCATCTATGTGGGGTGCAAAAAGAAAAGAGCATTTTGAAACTATGACAAAAGCCTTAGCTATTGCAAATCAATGTTATGTGTTAACTGCAAATAGTGCTAATGATAATATGGCAAAAGGAAGTGGCATAATAACTCCATGGGGAGAAGAGTTAAGAGATGACGAAAAGAAGATTATTAGCTCTATTATGGATTTTCCTGAAATTAAAAAAGTAAGAAACTATATAGATATAGGATTAAAAAATAGATAAACGCAAAATCCATACTTTTTTGATGGATATAAAGAGTTTGATAAACTATTTGAATAGATGAAATTAAATAGAGGTTTTAAACTAAAAATCTCTATTTTTATAAAAATTTTATATTTTTTTCTATTATTCTCAATAAAAATAATTATAACTATTTATATTTTTTATTTTCCCAAATGCCTATTTTAGGGCTCTTAAACTAGATTAAAAAACTTTAAGATTTATTTTAGGAAATTTCGTTTTTTTTTGGTTTATAATTTCTAAGTAGAATTTATAATAGATATATGGTGTTTCTGAAAACTATATAGAGCATTTGGCCGTGCATTTATAAATAGATTCCAGAAACTTTGGCGTACTCACAAATTTGTAAGTACATTTATACTAACAAATTAACCTTAGTTTATAGTTAAAGGAAATATAAATGTCTAATTTGTTTTTTTCTTTCTCTAAGATTTTAAACAAAAAGCTTTTTCTTTCAAAACTATTTACTATTAGGAAAATTTATTAATATCTTTATAATAGGTTTTGTGAAATGGCTAGTTATTATGATAATTTGCTTAAAGATCATATCATTGAAAATCCTATTTACATACTTATTTCACAAATTACCAACTACATAAAAAACTTAAACGACTACGAAACAGCAATTAAACTAATTAAAGAGAATAATCTTAAATTAGAAGATATTGTAAAGAGGACGTCTAGGTTGACAAATAGACAAGTTGTTGAATTAGCAAAAAGACTAATTCTTGCAGAAAAATAATAGAAAAGAGGAAGGAATTAAATGGACTCTATTATTTATGAGTTAAAAGCAAATAATGTCAAAGAAGAGGATATCCAAAATATTATGGAAAGAGTAAAAAATAGGATTTCTGAAGAGAATATTGACATTGAACTTGAAAAATTAGGTTATCAAAAAATATTCACAGTTGACTATGATGATTATGATGACTATGGTTATAACTTTGATGAGGAAGAGTACTGATTTGAATGAAAAAAGTATTATAGAAAAAATAATCTACTTAATAAAACATGAAGATAACTATACTCAAGCAACAAAAACAATGATTGAGAATAATATCTCCATAGAAGATTTAAGTGAAAAAACAATTAAACTAAGTCAATTAGAATTTGCAAAACTTGCAGATGCAATTATTGAGAATAGAAGATAAACTTCTATTCTCTCAATTTATTTAATATTTTTAAAAGTTACTCTAATCCTGCTCTTTTTTCCAATTTTTCATAATTTAGATAAATTTTGAGCCTGTTCAATCCAATTTGATTCTTTAATTTGATTATCCTCCAAGGTAAAATACTCTTCAACCCAATGACAATTTTTTGCACTCCACTTAGCAATTTGATCAAAATGATAAATACCAAGTTCATTTAGTTTTATTTCTAAATCTCTATTAATCCCCTCTATCTCTTTTAAATCATCTTTACCATTTGGTCTTGGTGCACTTCTTATTAGAGGTTTATTATAAATATTACCACCTGCTGTACCTGCATGAGCTGTTACACTATTATAAATAGAAGTTCTCTCTCCACCAAATGCTTTTCCAATTATAAATCCAATTAAAAACCCAATAAATGCTGCTATTACTAAACAAAGTACAATTTGAGATGCTATTTCAACCACTTTTTATTCCTCAACTATATTAAACTCGACTCTTCTATTTATTTTTGAGTAACCTTTAGCATTATTTTCAACTAAAGGTATATCCTCTCCATATCCTCTTACTCTTAATCTATTTTTATCAATTCCATAGGCAGTTAATCTATTTTTTACACTTTTTGCCCTGTGAATAGAAATTCCTTTATTTACCTTTCTTGCTCCAGCAGAATCTGTATGTCCCGCAATTTCCATAATTATATTAGGATTTTTTTTTAAAATATCTACAATTCTTTTAATAGATTTATTACTACTTTTTGTAATTATATTACTTGCTGTTCTAAAGACAATTGGATTATCTTTTATATATTCATTAATCTCAATTTGCAGAAGCTGTGAGGCTTTGGAAAGTTCTTCAATAGGTTTTTCACCTAACTCTCTAATATATTTCGGATTAGTTTTTATTAAAGGTTCTTCTATTACTTCTTCTTTTATCTCTTCATTAGGCTCTTTAATCTCTTCTTGTATAGTCTCCTCTTTAATTGTTTCTAAGACATTCTCTTTTATCTCTTCATTAGCTTTCTCAGGAATAGATTCTTCCTCTCCAGCCTCTTTTATAGGTACTTCAATAGATTCTTTTTTCTTTTCAGTTTCATCTATTTTTATAATAAGCTCTTCACTTTTTTGTGTTTGGATTTTTATTTCATCTAAATGCGTATATAAGCATATAACGATAAAGGTAATTAAAGATAAAAATAGTAATATTACTTTAGTCTCTTGTCTCATATCTAATCTTTTTTATATTTCTATCTATTTTATCTTATTAATTATCAAATTAGTATGAAACTAAATTATAAATTTATTTAAATTTTTAATTTAAGTCTCCTTTTTCCTCTTTTTGTTAGCTTTATTTATGCCTTTTATAGAAGTTTTATATCAAAATGAAAAATTTTGATGATAAATGTTTTTACTATCACATGAAATCTATGGTTATTCAACTTAAATATTTAAATTATAAATATTTATTTCCACGTACTAAAGGGGGATTTTAAAAGATTATTATTATAGTATCTTATATCTGTGGTAACCTCTTGTTTTACCCAGTTTGGAAGAATCAAATCTTCATCTTCATACTCAAGTTCCACTTCAGCAAGTACAAGACCTTCATTCTTCTTATAAAAGATATCTACTTCCCAAAGATGATTTTCATATTTTATTTCATATCTTGTTTTCTCAATAATAGATCCACTACAAAGCTTTTCTAATATTTCATTTGCCTCTTCAAGAGGTATTTCATACTCGAACTCCAACCTTGAAATACCAAAATTTTTACCCTTTATTGTAAGATATGCTTTTAAGCCTTTTACTCTAACTCTTACAACAGTGTTATCTACTGTTTTTATATAACCCTGCTTTATATCTATTCCATTTTCAAGTTTTCCAAGCTCTTGCAAATCTACTAAAAATTTTCTCTCTATCTCTAATGCCATAATCACTCTTTATAGTTTGAAATTCAATTATGTTTATCAAGGTTTCAACTTAACTACCATAAGAATAATTTAGTTTTAACAAAGTTTTAGCTTTATGGTTTTCAAAATTATCTCAAATCTATTCAAAAGAACAAATTTTAAAAATCGTCAAAGTCAATAGAACCTTTTGAGTAATTAACAACATTTCCTTCAAAGAAATTTGTTCTTTGATCGTTAAATGAGGCATACCCATCAACCCATGGAATAGGATGTTTTACATTATATTCAGGTGCATATCCAACTGCTTCAAGTCTTTTATCTGCTAGATATTCAATATATTGTCTAATAATTGCGTCTGTGAATCCAAGGATTTGTCCTTGAGTAATATATGCTCCCCAATTTGCTTCTAAATCAACAGCCTTTCTAAACATCACTCTAACTGTTTTTTCTAATTCAGGAGTAAATAAATCAGGTCTCTCTTTTCTAGTAGAGTTAATCATATTTTGGAAAAGTAGTAAGTGTGTTACTTCATCTCTTTGAATAAATCTAATCATTTGAGAAGAACCTAACATTTTACCTGATTTCCCCAGTGCATACATAGCTGCAAATCCTGCATAGAAGTATAAGCCTTCTAAAATTTGGTTTGCAAACATTGCTAGGACTATCTTCTCATCTGTAATATCACCTGCAAGATTTTTATATACTTCAGCAATATAGTTATTCTTTTCTCTTAATTGAGTATCATTTTTCCACATATCATAAATCTCATCTGTATTATCAGAGATTGATTCAACCATTACTGCATATGATTTTGAGTGGTTAGCCTCTTCATACGATTGTCTTGAAAGACAAGCATTTATTTCTGGTACTGTGATATATGGATTGATATTATCCATTAGATTATTTGTTTGTAATGAGTCCATAAAAATCAGTTGAGATAAAACTAAATCGTACATTCTTTTTTCTGCTGGAGAAAGATATTTATAATCTTTTGCATCTCCTGTCATTTGTACCTCTTTAGGGAACCAAGTATTAGCTTCCATTGTATCCCATAAATTTAAAGCCCATTGATATTTCATCCTAGTAAAGTTAATCATTCCATCTGGATTACCGCCAAATATTCTTCTGTCATTTAGTGTTTCTCTTGAATCTGGGTTATAAATCGTTTTTCTTGACATCGCTTCCCTCTTTATTTTTCTAATATTTTATTCAATTTTTTTAATTCTATTTTTGGTGAAGTACAGCTTATCTTATTGACAGCCTGCACACTCCATACTTCTATCTTCTATATTATTTGAAGCTTCAGGAGATTGTGACCGTAAATAATAAGTTGATTTAAGACCTAATTTCCAAGCTAATGTATAGATTTCATGTAAGTATTTACCACTTGCTTTGTCTAAACTCATAAAAATATTTGTAGATTGACCTTGGTCTATCCATTTTTGTCTAACAGCTGCTGCTCTAATAATATCTAATTGATCTACTTCATAAGCAGGAATATAATAAGTCCAAGTCTCAGGAGATAGTTTTGGAACAACAACAGGAATAAGTCCAGATAAGTTCTCTTCAAACCATTTTCTTTTGTATACTGGCTCAATTGCTTGTGTCGTACCAACTAAGATAGAGATTGATGAAGTAGGAGCAATAGCCATTAAGTAGCCGTTTCTCATACCATTTGTTTTAACTTCTTCCCTTAAAGCATCCCAATCATAACCCGCATCAAATAAATCTTTATCTACAAGTGCATTTACAGCTTGAGGTGCATGATCATGTGGCATAATACCTTTTGACCAATTAGAACCTTCAAATGTAGGGTAAATACCTTTTTCAACAGCTAATTCAGATGAAGCTTTAATTGCATTATAAGAGATTGATTCCATTACTGCATCAATTTTCTTAAAGTGGTCATTACTTCCCCAAACTAGTTTTTCTTCAGCAAGCATTTGTGATTCACCCATTACACCTAGTCCTATTGATCTAGATTTTAAGTTTGTTGCTTTTACTTTTCTTAGAGGATAGAAGTTCAAGTCAATTACATTATCAAGCATTCTTATTGCAATTGGAACAACCCTTTTTATATCCTCTTTTGTATGAATTCTTGAAAGATTTATAGAAGCTAGGTTACAAACAGCTGTATCTCCATCTATCTTCTCTTTTTCAACTATAAATACCCTTTTACCATTAATTGAATCAAGTGCAGTTATTTTATTTGCTTTTTTCTTCTGTCCACCATCTACTTCAACACTATCTTCTTCGTTATAAGTTACAACTGTTCCATCCACAAACTCTATCCTAATTTTATAATAGTTAGGGTTTGTATTTTGGAAAATCTCTGTACATAAATTTGAAGATCTAATATGCCCCGTATGTCCATTTGGATTTGCTCTATTTGCATTATCTTTAAAACAAAGAAAAGGTGAACCTGATTCAAAATATGAAGTTAAGATTTTTTTCCATAAATCTTTTGCTTTCATTCTATCTTTTGTAATAGTTTCATCATTTTCATATTCAATATATCTTTTCTTAAACTCTTCACCGTATAATTCAGATAAATCTTTTACTTCATATGGATCAAATAAAGTCCAGTAAGAATCCGCCATAATTCTTTCCATAAATAAGTCAGTAATCCAAAGTGAAGGAAATAAATCATGGGCTCTACGTCTCTCTTCACCAGAGTTTTTCTTTAAGTCAATAAAATCAACAATATCCATATGCCAAGGCTCAACATATACAGCGATTGCACCTTTTCTTGTACCTAATTGATCAACTGCAATTGCAATATCATTTGTAATTTTAAGGAATGGAACAGTACCACCAGCAGCATTCTTATGATCATCAATTACTCCACCTAAAGCTCTTATTTGGTTCCAATCCCAACCAATACCACCACCATACTTTGATAGTAATGCCATCTCTTTATATCCATCAAAGATACCTTCAATATTATCAGGAGATGAACCAATATAACATGAACTTAATTGGTGTCTATTAGTTCTTGCATTTGATAAAGTAGGAGTTGCAAGCATTACTTCAAATTTTGATACTACATCATAGAACTCTTTTGCTCTTTCTTGCTTATTCTCTTCATCTTGTGCTAAAAACATAGCAATAGCCATAAACATATGTT
This sequence comes from uncultured Arcobacter sp., assembly GCA_964480765.1. Taxonomy (GTDB): domain Bacteria; phylum Campylobacterota; class Campylobacteria; order Campylobacterales; family Arcobacteraceae; genus Halarcobacter. The sequence goes on from CAYZST010000009.1 coordinate 84,695, forward strand.
GTGGCAACTCAATTGGGTTACCCTCTCTATTTTTTATTAAATATCTATCATATAAAGTTTTAATACCTAAATAGTTAAAAAGGTAATCTCTATCTGGAGCAATATAGTCATTTAAATCATCTAAATCATAACCTTCACCAAGATTAGGAATAAGCCTACTAGCTGTTTTCCCATACTCTAAATAATCCTTTAAATGGCAATATGGTTCACCTTTTATACCATGAGTTGCTATTCCAACTCTGTGATACAGATCAAATAAGAAAAGTCTTGCAGCAACAAATGTCCAGTTTGGAACATCTATATCAATTTTTTCTACTGCTGTTTTAATTAATGCATCTTGAATATCTTTAGAACTCATTCCATCAATAAACTTGATTTGTGCATCAAGTTCTAATTCAGATTGGGAAACTCCGTCTAAACCTTCAGTTGCCTCAATAGTCATCTTTTGGATTTTAGTAATATCTAAAACCTCTTTCCTTCCATTTCTTTTTTCAATCATTATTGCCATATTTATTGCCTCATGCTTAGATTTTTTTTAAATTATTTATTAAATACTCTATCAAAAATTGTATCAACGTTTTTAGTGTAATAGTCATAGTTAAAACACTCTCTAATTTGTTCTTCACTTAAATTATCTCTTAACTCTTTATCTAATAATAAGTGTCCTAAGTATAGTGATTCACCATTTTCGTTAACTGTTGGTTTCCCTTGTTGAATCTCTTCCCAAACTTTCATTGCATTTCTTTGAACTATTTTGTAAGCGTCTTCTCTACTTACACCAGCTTTTGGTAACTCTAATAATACTCTTTGAGAGAATACTAAACCACCTGTTAAATTTAGATTTTTCATCATATTTTCTGGCATAACAGTTAAGTTTGCAATTACACTATTCATTCTATGTAACATAAAATCGGCTGTAATAAATGCATCTGGTAACCAAAATCTTTCATTTGATGAGTGAGAAATATCTCTTTCATGCCATAAAGCAACGTTTTCCATAGCTGGTGCAGCAAATGCTCTAATTGTTCTTGCTAGTCCAGTAATATTTTCAGTTAAAATAGGATTTCTTTTGTGAGGCATTGCTGAGGAACCTTTTTGTCCTTTTGCAAAAAACTCCTCTGCTTCATAAACTTCAGTTCTTTGTAGATGTCTTACTTGTACTGCAAATTTCTCAACTGATGATGCCATTAGAGCTAAAGTAGTTGCTAATCTTGCATATCTATCCCTATGTACAACTTGATTTGAGCATGGTTCAGGTTTTAATCCTAATTCAGCCATTGCCAGCTCTTCAAGCTCTAATGGAGCATGGGCAAAGTTACCCATTGCACCAGAGATTTGACCAACTGAAATAACCTCCATTGTCTCTTCTAAGTTCTTAAGATGTCTTGCCATTTCATCATACCATACAGCTAAGGTAAGTCCAAATGTAATAGGCTCACCATGAATACCGTGGCTTCTTCCTACCATTAATGTAAACTTGTGCTCTTCTGCTCTTTTTTTAATAGACTCCATTAACATTTTTACATCATCAATAATAATTTTTAAAGAATCTCTCATTTGAAGTGCAACACCAGTATCAACCGCATCCGAAGAGGTCATCCCATAGTGAAACCATCTTGACTCTTCTCCAAGAGATTCTGCAACACTTGTATTAAAAGCAATTAAATCATGTTTTGTAATAGCTTCAATCTCTTCAATTCTTTCAACTGAAAAAGTCGCATTTTTAACGATTTTTTCACAATCATCATCAGGAATAAGTCCTAATTTATTCCATGCTTTTACTGCTGCTTTTTCAACCTCAAGCCATGCTGAATATCTTGCATGTTGAGTCCAATGTTTTGACATTTCTTCTCTGGCATATCTTTCAACCATCCAATATTCCCTTAATATCAATATTTATTCGATTTTTTTGATAAATTATGTATGATATGCTATCTAATTTAGCCAAAAATTTTGTTTAAATTTATTTAAATTTTTAGGAAATAATTTTGCCATTCATTTTAAAAAAATACAAAGTTATAAAGAATAAAAAAATACAAATTTTTCTTATACAAGACTTGGGATTTAGCCCCCGTGAAGCTAATCGCTTAATAAGTAGAGGACGGGTTTTTGATAATAATCATAATGCTTACTTGATTTCCCAATCAATAAAAGAAGATAGCATATATATTGCACTATTTGAAGGTCATACAAGAGGACTTAAGCCTCTACTTACTTTTAATGACTTTGCTATTTTTGACAAACCTTCAAATTTGATGATACATCCTATCTCAAAAAATACAAAATATTCATTGTTAGATGAAGTTCGCTATCATTTTGGAGAAAAAGCAAATCAAGTCCATAGAATTGATGCAGAGACTTCAGGACTAGTCCTAGTTGGACTAAATGAGAAGGCTATAAATGATCTTGCATCAATGTTTGAAAAAAAAGAGTACCAAAAATCATATTTAGCAATAGTTGAAGGAAAAATTCAAGAAAAAATACTAATAGATAAAAATCTAAAAAAAGAGGGAAAAGCTATTGGTGTAAGAATGACAACTTGTAATAAAAATGAGGGAAAAGAATCAATCACAAAAGTAAACCCTTTAATATATAATAAACAAAAAGATTTAACTTTAGTAGAACTAAATCCCCTTACTGGAAGACAACATCAAATTAGAGTACATCTATACTCAATTGGTCATAGAATTTTAGGAGACCCAATTTATGGGATAGATGATGTAGCTACGGAGAGTTATTTAGATAAAACATTAAGTAGTGAAGATAGATTTAAGGCAACTGGTTCATATAGACTTTGGCTTCAAGCAAACTATTTAGAGTTTAAATATAAAGATATAATTTATAAAATATATTCAAAAAATAAAGAGATATACAATGAATTTAATAAGAATTAAATCAAGTATAATATTTTGATTACAAAAAAATTACTTTTAAAAGCCACTCTCTTCTTATATTAATATAATTTGACAATGCGTTATATATTTTGATATATTACGACTATGAAGAATTTATTTAATATCAATGGAAATCTTTGGGTAAAGAAAGAGAAAAAAAACTTCATAGGTCCAGGAAGAATTAACCTATTAAAAAATATACAATTATATGGGTCCATTTCAAAAGCGGCAAAAGAGATGAAAATGAGTTATAAGGCAGCTTGGGATAGTGTCGATATTATGAATAAACTTGCTAATAAACCCTTAGTCACTAAAGTTAGTGGGGGGAAAGGTGGAGGTGGAACAGTTATTACTTCCCATGCAAAAGAGCTAATAAAAGCATATGAAGAGATAACTAGACTTCATAAAAACTATTTTGAAACCTTAGAAAACTCTTTCAATGATCAAATAAGTGAAACCTCATCAAATGAGCCATCTTTTTGTAGATTACTTGGAAAAATTAGAGATATAAAATACTCTAACGAATCTTGCGAAATATCAATTAAGTTGAAAAATAAACAGGAATTAACTGCTATTGAAAACAAAAATTTTATTGAAAAAAGAGGCTTAAAAATTAATGAAGAGATTAACCTTTTAATTGAGACTGATAATATTACTATTATAAAAGAGATAAAAACAAATATCAGTGCCAGAAATCAATTGATAGGAGAGATTGAATCAATTAATAATGACAATATAAATTCAAATATATCTATTAATTGCAAAGATGGAATTATAATTCATGCAAAAATTACCTCAAAAAGTTGTAAAAATCTGGAGCTTAAAAAGGGCGATAAAATCATCGCTTCATTTAAAGCATACAATATAATTATTCTATAAAGGAAATAAAATGAAAAAAATATTTTTAATTTTAGTATTGCTTACATCTTTTATGTTTGCAAAACAAATAAACGTAGCTGTGGCAGCAAATGTCTCTTATGCAATTGATGATTTAATAAAAGAGTTTAAAAAAAATCATCCTGATGTAGAAGTAAAAATTGTACTTGGAAGTAGTGGAAAACTAACTGCACAAATAAAAAATGGAGCACCTTATGATCTATTTATGTCAGCAAATATGAAATATCCACAAACACTTTATAGCATTGGTTTTGCCATTAATGAACCAATTGTTTACGCAAAAGGAAGTTTAGCAATGTTAAGTGCCCAACCTAAAGAGCTATCAGAGGGTCTAAAGATTTTAGAAAATAGTAGTATAAAAAAAATAGCTATTGCAAATCCTAAAACTGCACCTTATGGTATTGCTACAAAAGAGGCTTTGGAAAATAGTAAACTTTATGAAAAAATTAAAGATAAAATTGTATTTGCAGAGTCAATTTCTCAAACGGTATCATATACTGTAACAGCTGCTGACATTGGTTTTGTAGCAAAATCATCCCTTTACAGTCCTAAAATGACTAGATTTAAAAAAGGAGTAAATTGGATGGAAGTTGATAAATCGCTTTATAACCCTATTAATCAAGGAATTGTCATACTTAAAAAAGCAAAAGACTCCTATGAAGCTAAAGCTTTTTTTGAATTTATCCAATCAAATAATGCAAAAAAGATTTTTAAAGATTATGGATATCAGGTAAATGAATAAAATTGAGGCTACTATAAAAAATATTCAAAAAGCTGATTCAGTCCACTTAACTAGTTTAGATTTTAAAGGCAATAAGCTAAATATGTTAAGCTTAGAGCTACACGAAAATCTAAACATAGGTAAGAGAGTTTTAGTTACTGTAAAAGCTACTCATATCTCTATTGCAAAAACATTTATAAAAAATATTAGTTGTTCAAATCAATTTTTAGTATCTGTTAATACTATTAAAGAGGGTAAACTAATAAGTATTGTTAAACTTGATTTTCATGGTGTTAATATGGAGTCACTTATTACTACTAATGATTTAAAAGAAATCGATATAAAAGTAGGGGATGAAGTAGTAATGCTAATGGAATCAAGTGAGATATCTATTTTGGAGATTTTAGATGATTGAATCTTTAAAGCTTTTGGATATTACACCATTTATCCTATCCTTTAAATTAGCCTTTGTAACAACAGCTATTTTATTTGTGGTATCACTTCCTCTTGCTTGGTATCTATCACAAACAAAATCAAAATCAAAACCTTTTATAGAAGCAATAACAGCATTACCGATTGTACTTCCTCCTTCAGTACTTGGTTTTTATATGCTTTGGGCCTTATCAATTAACTCTCCAATTGGAAGCTTTTTTGAAAAAAACTTTGAGGTAAGTTTAGTATTTAACTTCACAGGATTGGTTATTGCAAGTTGCTTTTATAGTCTACCTTTTATGGTACAACCTTTGGAAAGTGGTTTTGAAAGCATAGGAAAAAATATTATTGAAGCAAGTTATATAAGTGGAAAAAGTAAAATTGAAACTATTTTCAAAGTAGCACTTCCAAATATGAAACCTGCTTTAATAACTGCTGTTATTGTAACCTTTGCCCATACAGTTGGAGAGTTTGGTGTAGTCTTAATGGTAGGAGGAAGTATTCCAGGAGAGACAAAGGTTGCCTCTGTTGCAATCTATGAGTTTGTAGAGATTCTTGATTATTCATCTGCACATTTATACAGTGCTATAATGATTATTATGAGTTTTCTAGTACTTCTTAGTGTCTATATTTTTAATCAAAAACAGAAAAAAAAGTTTGGACTATAAATGATTGATATAAATATAAACAAAAAACTTTTAGGCTCAAAAGGGCAAATGGATTTAGAGGTAAATCTAAAAATAAATCAAGGAGAATTTCTTACTTTAACAGGTCAAAGTGGAAGTGGGAAAACTACTCTTTTAAGAATCCTTGCTGGACTAGAAAAGGCAGAAGGAGTAATCAAAATTGATGAAGAGTTTTGGTTAAATGACAAAACTAATCTTCCCACACAAAAAAGAGGTATAGGTTTTGTATTTCAAGATTATGCACTTTTCCCTAATATGAGTGTTCTAGATAATCTTCTCTATGTAAAAAAGAATTTAAAACTTGCAAAAAAACTTCTTGAAATAACTGACTTAACTCAACTTCAAAATAGAATGCCAAATATCTTAAGTGGAGGACAAAAACAAAGAGTTAGTTTATGTAGAAGTTTAATGAATGAACCAAAGCTTCTTTTAATGGATGAACCTTTATCAGCTTTAGATCCATCTCTTAGAGGTAAACTACAAAATGAGATTTTAACTCTACATAAAGAGTTTAAAACAACAACTATTATGGTAAGCCATGATCCAAGTGAAATATATAGATTAAGTAATAGAGTAGTTGTACTAAATCAAGGAAAAATTATAAATGATGGAAATCCAAAGGAGATTTTTTTAAAAACACAAGGAAGTGCCAAATTCTCATTTGAAGGAGAGATTCTTGATATTATTAAAGCAGATGTTATAAATATTGCTATTATAGCTATTGGTCAACAACTTGTTGAAATAATCGTTACAGATGAGGAAGCAAGCTTTTTTAAAATAGGACAAAAAGTAAATGTAGGAACTAAAGCTTTCTCTCCTATAATCTCTTAAAGAACTAAAAAAAAGAGAAATAGATATCTTCCAAATTTTGCAAGGCTAACAAGTATCAAAAACTTTTTAAAATCATACCTTAAAATACCAGCAATAAAAGTAAGTGGATCTCCAATAATTGGCATCCACGAAAGAAGAAGAGATAAGCTTCCATACTTATCAAAAAAACTCTTATATTTTTCTATTTTCTCTTTTTTTAAGTAGTTTTTACTCTTTATAAACTCTTCTCCTTTTAATCCCAAATAGTAGTTAACACAAGAACCTAAAACATTTCCTAATGTAGCAAATAAAAGAAGAAAATATATATTATACCCTTGCTTTATATCATAAATTAATAAAGCTTCACTTCCTAAAGGAAAGAGAGTTGCAGATATAAAAGCAGAGAAAAAAAGAGTTAAATAAATCAAGATTTCTCTTTTTTAAACTTTTTAACTGATATTTGTGAAATAATTACACCTGTTAAAATTGTTGCACTTGCTATTAACTCTTGTGTTGATAACTTCTCATTTAAAATTAAAAAAGCTAAAATAAGAGTAAATACTGGAATTAAATTTATAAACATTGCTGCTTTTGAAGCCTCAATTTTTGTAAGTGAAAAATTATATAGACCATATCCACCTAAAGTTACAACAACACCTAAATATATAGTCCATGCAATTGCTTCAAAAGAGAAAACCATTTCATCAAAAGCTAATTCATATATAAAAAATGGAAAAAAGAAAATTGCACCAATAAAAGCCTGTATAGCAGTAATAAATAGTGCTGAATATTTATCAATCAAATATCTAGTAACAATAGTATAACCTGCACCACAAGCCATGGCACATAGCTCTAAAAAATTTCCAAGCATTGGATCTGGGGCATTAACTGTTGTAGTTGCTTGAACACTAAGCCATACTGCACCAATCATTGCAATTAATGAACCAAAGATAAGCTGTCTTGATATAATTTCTTTTAAAAAATATCCTGCTGCTATTGCCGTAATAAGAGGCATAAGAGAAGTAATCATACCAGCTTGAGAGGCAGAGGTATATAATAAAGCTTTTGCTTCAAATATAAAATATAAGCATGGCTCAAATATAGCTAAAAGCAAAATATACTTTAAATCACTTTTCGTAAAATCATATTTTAAAAAGCTTTTTATAAAATATAAAAAACATAAAGAGGCTACAAACATTCTTAAAAAAATAACTGTATACTCTCCTAAATCTACCATTGCTGATTTTAAAGCAATAAATGAACTAGCCCAAATTAACATTGCAAAAGTTACTGTGGCTAAACCTAATAAATTAAAATTTTTTGACAATTTTTATACTCTTTTAGTAAATTTTTTTGGATTATACTCTTTTAAAATCTAAAGTCAATTAATTGTTTATAAAAGATTTAAGTTTTTTAAGATATAATTACATCCCTTAAAGCAGAGCATAAAGAGCATTTAGATGTTTTTGTTGCTCTTCTTTAGCCCCTTACAATTGCTTTTAGAGACAACGCCCCAGGATGGGAACATAGCAAGGCACCTCTACTTGTAGTGTGTTCGGGTACCTGAAGAAGAGTGCTTTTCGCACTCTTTGTTTATCTTAATAAACCTCTATAAATTCAATACTTTGAAAATATTTAGCTATAACTTAAAATAAGCACTGGTTTTAGATTAAGTCTGAGAAGTCTTCATTTAAAATTAGTAGTCGTTTATCTTTTTTATTATAAATAAATCTATTATCTTTTTTCTGTATAGATTCTAAAATTATGTTTTTTATTTCTAAAGAACTTTTATTATGTTTTTTTAAATAAAGAGTAAAATCCTGCAAAGTGATAAACTTCTCTTTTGTCTTTATTATCTCTTCTTTATTTTGATTAGAGACCTGAGGTTTATAAATAGTACGCATCTCATTAAATGCACTTTGAAGTAGTTCTATTTCCCTATTAAAAACAGTAATAATTCTTTTCTGATTTTTTTCTAATCTTTTTATTTCAGAAACATACTGTTTTTTCATCCATTTTATTGAGCTTTTCAAAAGAATGATTTGTTCATCTTTTGCTTTTAATAGCTCCTTCGTATTATCAAAAGAAATCTCTTTAAGCTCAACTTTTGCTTCATTTTTATTATCTAAATAATCACTTATATATACATAAGTTTTACCAGATTTTTTAATTGACTTTAATTGATTATTTTTAATTCTATAATGTACACCTTGAAGGGATAGTCCTAAAATTTGTGCTGCTTGAACAGTTGTTACTAATCTCTCCAAAGATTTTACCTTATACCTTTTTAGAATCTACTTCAATTACTGTATGAACATTTCCACGTGGCTTAAAATCCGCAATTACTTTCATATATCTTGGTTGAAGTTTTTCATACAATGTATCAAAAATCTCATTTGCAGTATTTTCATGGGAAATTTCTCTATTTATAAATGAATTAATATATAGCTTTAAAGCTTTTAACTCTATAAGTTTTTTGTTTGGAATATACTCTAATTTGATAGTTGCAAAATCTGGATACCCACTTCTTGGACATTTTGCCATAAATTCAGGAAGTTCTATATTAATAGTATAATTTTTTTCGTTCTCATTTGGCCAAAAATTTTCTTCCTTATTGATATCAAATTCCATAATCTCTTTTTCACCATATTTCATTATAATTTAACCTTTGTAATAATTTTAGATTTTAGTAGAAGACATCATTTTATCTAAAACTTACTTACAATTTTTACATAAAATAATATATTGTATAATAGTGATTAAATCATTTATTAGGGGAAAGAGATGAAAACAATCTATGATATCATCATAATTGGAGGAGGTCCCGGGGGAATTGGTACTGCTGTTGAAGCGGCTGTACATTCAATTGAAAATATATTATTAATTGATAAAGCAGACAATCACTCAAGTACAATTAGAAAATTTTATAAAGCAAATAAAAGAGTAGATAAAGATTGGAAAGGTCAAGTTATTAATATTGAAGGGAATATTCCTTTTATGGATGGAACAAAAGAGACAACTTTAGATTTTTTTGACAAGCTTCTTGATGAAGAAAAAATTGATACAGCATTTAACACTGAAGTAGAAAATGTAGAGTATGACAAAGAAAAAAAGAGTTTTTTTGTAACAACTGTTACACAAAGTTTTAGAGCAAAAGCAGTGGTTGTATCTATTGGAAAAATGGGAAAACCTAATAAACCTACATATAAAATTCCACCATCAATAAAAGAGTTTGTAAACTTTAATCTTGATAAATGTTCACAAGCAGAAAAAATACTTGTAGTAGGAGGAGGAAACTCCGCAGCTGAATATGCTTATGAATTAGCAGATGAGAATAATACAGTTACTTTGGTATATAGAAAAGATGAATTTACAAGATTAAATCCTCAAAATGAAGATATTTTATATCAATATAATGGTCAAGAGAAGCTAAGACTTAGACTAAATACAGATATTATCTCTTTAGAGAATGAACATGGAAAAGTAAAGGTAAAGTTCAATGATGGTTACCATACTATTTATGATAGAGTAATTTACGCAATTGGTGGAACAAGCCCTATTGATTTTCTTAAAAAATTAGGAATAGAAGTTGATGAAAACGGCTCACCTATATATAATAAATCATATGAAACAAATATAAAGAATCTTTATGTAGCAGGAGATATTGCTTTTAATACGGGTGGTTCAATAGTTACTGCCTTAAATCATGGTTACCATATAGTAAATGACTATTTAAAAAATAGTGGAAAAATTTATGCTCATACAAATAGAGTTGAAGAGTTTTTTAAAAATAATCCCCAGTTTAAAAGTTAAAAGTATTTAAAATGAATTTTTCAAGACTTTTTTTATTATCTAGTCTTACTTTAATCTTTTTTGCAGCTAATTCTATTTTATGTAAAGCTGCCCTTTTAAATAGTAGTATAGATCCTTATTCATTTACTGCTATAAGAGTATTTAGTGCTGTTCTTATCCTATTAATAGTTTTATATATAAGTGAAAAAAAACTCACTTTAGATTTAAAAAAAAATTGGATAAACTCTTTATTCTTATTTTTATATGCAATAACATTTTCATATGCTTACATTGGTTTAGATGCGGGATTAGGAGCATTAGTTTTATTTGCTTTCGTTCAACTAAGTATGATAATTTATGCTTTTATTCAAAAAGAGAATATTACTAAAAAGAAAACTTTTGGAATAATTATGGCTTTTATTGGATTATCATATCTTTTATATCCTGATAGTTCATTTGAACTATCAATTCTTCACTTTTTATTAATGTCTCTTTGTGGTATTTCTTGGGGTGTTTATACAATACTAGGTAGAAAATCAAAAAAACCTTTAATTGATACTTCAAATAGTTTTATAAAGTCACTCTTTTTTGTAGTTATACTCTTTATATTTTTTATTGATGAGATAAACATTAGCTTTTATGGAGGATTATTAGCTTTTATATCAGGAAGTTTAACTTCAGCAATTGCTTATGTACTTTGGTACTATTTATTAAAAAATATTAAAATAATTACAGCTAGTGTAATACAACTATTAGTTCCTGTTATCGCAATTTTTTTAAGTAGTTTATTCTTAGATGAAGTAGTTACAATTAAATTAATCATATCAACTATAATTATACTCTTAGGAATTTTACTAAGTGTATATGAAAAAAAAACTAAAAATATTTAATTTTAGCAATTTATAAAACTTATAAAAAACATAAATATATTTTATAGTTTTATTTGATAAAAATAATTTAATCTATCAATTAATAATATTAAAAAAAGGAGTTTTTATGCCTCATTTACAATTTGAAATTAACAAAAAAGTCTTTAATGAAACAAAAGATGAGTTTGCAAAAAAAATTAGAAAAACTTTTTCCGAAGTGATGGATACAGGAACTGATCATATTGCAATTAGTATAAGAGAGTATGAAAAATATAATCTTACTATTGGAAGAGCAAATCCTTTAGACGATTTATGTTTAATGAATCTTGATATAAGAGAAGGTAGAAGTATTGAACAAAGAAGAGAACTTGCTTTAAAGTTTATGGCAATCGTAAGTGAACTTTTTCATATAAATAGCAAAAACCAATATTTAACCTTTACTCAACACTGTGGCGAAGACTTTCACTTAATAGAGAAATATTTAGCTTCATGGGAGAGCGGTGAAAATCCTTTAGCTTAAACTATAAAAGATATAATTAAATATGAAAAAAGATATCTTCACAAAAATATTTACCCATGATAAACTTCCTTTTTTAGAACTTAGATATTCAAATAATATAAAACATTATAAAAATCATCTTCATAGTAGTTTTTCAATAGGTATAAATATCAAAGGAAAATCTATTTATACAAATAAAGATAAATGCTATGATTTAAAAAAAGGAATGATTGCTATTGTAAATGCAAACACCATTCACTCTTGTAATCCTATAAAAAAAGAGCCTAATCTTTATTATATGCTCTATTTAGACCCTAAATGGTGCTTAGATATTCAAAAATCAATTTGTGAAGATATAGATAGCTTTAAAGAGTTTCCAAAAGATATTTTATATGATAAAAAACTTTATGAAGAGTTTAAAACTTTATGTGAAGAGCTTTTTAAAGAAAATTCATATATGGAAAAAGAGAATGAACTTATCATTTTTTTTACAAAACTTTTTAAACAATATATAAAAGAGTCCAATAAAAAAGTTGAAGATAAAGTTTTTAAAAAAATCATAAATTATCTTAATGAAAACTATCAAGAAAACATCTCTCTTGAACAACTCTCTAAAAAGTTCGAATTAAACTCTTTTTATATAATTAGACTTTTTAAATCAGAATTAAATCTAAGCCCCCACGCATATCTACTAAATATAAAAATAAATAAAGCAAAAGAGTTTTTAAGAAGAGGTATGAGTATTGTTGATACAGCCTTAGAGTGTGGCTTTAGTGATCAAAGTCATTTTCATAAAAATTTTGTAAAAATAGTTGCGACTACCCCAAAAAAGTATCAAGAAAATTTCTAAAATCAATTTTGTACAAGATTAATATTTTTTAAACCCCTATAATTTCCAAAACTATTTAAAGGAATTTATTTGGAAATACACGTAACAGCTTTTATATCACTAGCATTAGCCCATTTTGTTGCTCTTCTAAGTCCAGGTGTTGATTTTTTTTTAATACTTACAAACTCAAGCAAATACGGTCTATTTGGTGGAATTATTACATCCCTTGGAATTGCTTTTGCAAACTTAATTTATATATTACTTGCTCTTTTTGGAATATCTTTAGTTAAAGAAAATGAATTGATTTTTAGTAGTATAAAAATTATTGGTTCTTTATATCTTTTATATATTAGTTTTTTATTATTGAAAACAAAAAAAAGAGAACTATTTTTCGAAAAAATAGAAAATAAAAAAAATAAAAAAGATATTTTAAAATATTTTTCTATGGGTTTTTTATCTGCTATTCTAAATCCTAAAAACTCTATTTTTTATTTTACAATGTTCTCAATTTCTATTTATGAAGGTATATCTTTTTTTATACAATCATTTTATGCAATATGGATGTTTTTTGCCGTTCTTATTTGGGATATTTTAGTAGTATTTTTAGTAACTAATAAAAATAGTAAAAATTATCTTAAAAAATATACATATCATATAGAAAAGATTTCAGCCTTTGTACTTTTAGTTATAGCTTCATCAATTATATTTAACTCTTTTTGATATAATCAAAACAACAAACTTTTAAAAGGATAGGTTATGATTATTGGATTTATAGGATTAGGAAATCTTGGACGTGCAATTGCAACAAGACTATCTAAGGTGGGAGAAGAGTTAAAAGTATATAATAGAACTAAATCTAAAGTTGAAAACTTAGGATATGAAGTTGTTAATTCTCCAAAAGAACTTGTTGATAAATGTGATATAGTTTTTATGTGTCTTTTTGAATCAGAGTCTGTTGAAAATATTTTCAAAATGGAAAATGGCATTTTAAGTGCAAACTTAGAAGGAAAAACAGTAATTGATCTTACAACTAATCACTTTGAAAAGGTTTTAAAATTTCATGAATTAATAGAGGAAAAAGGTGGAGAGTATTTAGAATCTCCTGTTTTTGGAAGTGTTGTTCCTGCTCTTCAAGGAGTGCTTACTATTGTTGCTTCAGGTAAGAAAGAGACCTTTGAGTTTTGTAAACCTATATTAGAAAAAATAGGAAAAGAGATTTTCTACTTAAAAAAGCCTGGACAAGCTTCAAAAATGAAACTAATAAATAATTTATGTTTAGGTTCATTTATGGCAACAATTGCAGAGTGTACTGCCTTGGGTGAAATTTGTGATATTGATAAAACGAAACTATTAGAAATACTTGGAGTAGGTGGTGGTGAATCATTAGTACTAAAAGCTAAAACTCAAAAGCTAATTGAAGAGGATTTTTCACCTCATTTTTCAAATAATGCAATTTATAAAGATTTACATACACTTCAAGATTTAGCATATAGTAAAAAACAACCACTTTATACCGCTTCAATTGTTAAAGAGCTATTTGGAAAAATGAAAAAAGATGGTAAAGGAGAAGAGGATTTTTGCTCAATTTACCAACTTTTTAAAGATTAAAAAAATTCAGAGTAAGCAGTTAAATATGCTTGCTCTTGATACTTTTTTAATGAACTTGGAAATTCAATTTGATTTTTTTTCTCAAATGAAGCGATTGTTTGAGAAGAGATAAGAGTTACTTCAGTTAACGGGTTTAGTTGTATTAAACCTTCTAATTTGAATGTTACAGCACCACCAGCAAAATTTCCTTTTTTTGCTCTTTTTTTAATTACTACTTTTTCAATTTGATTTTGTTCTAAAAATAGTAAAAACTCATTACAAAACTTTCTAATATCTTCTTGTGATTCATCATTTTCTAATGTGATTTTTTTTATTTTCAAATTTAAGTATTCTTTATTTTCAATTACTGCTAAAAAAATATTATTTGATTTTAATTCAATTCCACAAATTTTCATATTAATCCTTTTTTAGAATATTATATATAAAAAAATTTCAGAAATTTAAAAAGATGTCATATTGTCATACTTTAGCTTTAAATGATGTAATTGTTTGTATGATTTAAATGTAAAGTTTTCTAATTTAAAATAGTTTGTGCCTTAAGCACAACTATTTTATACGTCTAAATGTTCTACGTCTTTTGCGTGTTCTTCAATATAGTTTCTTCTAGGTTCTACTTCATCACCCATAAATAAAGTGAATGTATCTGAAGCAACTTCAGCATCTTCAATAGTAACTCTTAAAAGTCTTCTATCTTCAGGGGTCATAGTTGTTTCCCATAATTGTTCTGGATTCATCTCTCCTAGACCCTTATATCTTTGTATATATGCACCTTTTTTAGCTAATCCTTCAACTTCATCTAAAACATCTACTAAATCTCTATTTTCAAACATAGAAATATCTCTTTCAATTAATTTATTATAAATATAAGTTGCTTCAGAGAAGTATGGAGATGCAAATAGTTCATCATCAATAATTAACTCTTCTAAACCTTCATTTGTTTGAACAAAAATTTGAATTCTATCTTCATTAATACTTTTAGAAAGAATATTATAACCTTTTTCTTCAATAAATGTTTTAACCTCTTCATAAAGTGCATCTTGTTGTAAAGATACTAAATTATGGTTTTCAATTAAATGCTTTAATACTTCAATTAAAGAGTATCTCTTTTCTAACTGTCTTAACATACCTCTATATCTTGATACTGTTTTAAATAAATCAACTAAATCATTTTGACCAAGACCACTAAAATTAAAGTTTTCAACTCCATTTTCAATTAAGAAGTTTGATAACGCCATATCATCTTTTAGATATCTCTCTTGTTTACCTTTTTTATATCTATAAAGTGGTGGTTGTGCAATATATAAATATCCTTTATCAATAATTTGTCTTAAAAATCTAAAAAAGAATGTTAATAATAGTGTTTGAATATGCGAACCATCAACATCAGCATCTGTCATGATAATTACTTTATGGTATCTAATCTTTTCTTCATCAAAATCTTCACCAATACCACAACCAAGTGCCGTAATCATATTTCTAATTTCATCAGATTTTAAAATTTTATCAAGTCTAGATTTTTCTACATTTAAAATCTTACCTTTAAGTGGTAAAATTGCTTGATAAACTCTATCTCTACCTTGTTTAGCAGAACCTCCAGCAGAGTCTCCCTCCACCAGATATAGCTCTCTTACCTCAGGATCTTTACTTTGACACTCAGCTAATTTTCCAGGAAGAGTTCCAACCGTCATAGCATCTTTTTTTCTTGTTAAATCTCTTGCCTTTTTAGCTGCTTCTCTACCTCTTGCTGCCATTAAAGCTTTTTCCATAATAGCTTTAGCTTGAGCTGGATTCTCCTCAAAATATTTATCTAATTTCTCAGATGTCAATTTTTGACAAATAGGTTTTACATAAGATGAACCTAATTTTCCTTTTGTTTGTCCTTCAAATTGCGGTTCTGGAACTTTAACAGATACAACTGCAATTAGACCTTCTCTTACATCATCACCTGTTATCTTTGTATCTTTTTCTCTTGCATTAGCATTACTATTTACATATTTAACAATAGATCTTGTAAGTCCTGCTTTAAAACCAGTTTCATGAGTACCACCATCAATAGTTCTAATATTATTTACAAAAGAAAGAGTTTTTTCAGTATATGTTGAGTTATACATTAATGCAATATCAATCTCTACATCTTCTATTCTGTCATTAAAAGCAACCGCATCAGATACTGCTGTATCTTTATTCATATCAGTAACAAATTGTTGAATACCACCTTCAAAATGATAAACTTCTTTTCTTTTATGAATTTCATCCTCAAGTGTTATTGAAATAAAAGAGTTTAAATATGCAACCTCTTTAAATCTTTTTGCAAGTATATTAAAATCAAAAGTTGTAACTTCAAAAATAGAATCATCAGCCAAAAATTCAATAGTTGTACCAGTTTTTCTTGGTGCATCACCAATAACTTCTAATAATCCTTTTGGAATACCGCAAGAAAATTCTTGATAATAAACTTTACCATCTCTATAGATTGTCATCTTAAGATCTTTTGATAAAGCATTTACAACAGAAACACCAACACCGTGTAAACCTCCAGATACTTTATAAGTATCTTTATCAAATTTACCACCTGCATGAAGTACAGTTAATACGACAGTTGCAGCTGAAACTTTTTCTGTTGGATGTTCTGCTACTGGTATACCTCTACCATCATCTTCAACTCTAATCCAATGATCTTTTGTCATTGTAACTTTGATGTTTCTACAATATCCTGCCATTGCCTCATCAATAGAGTTATCAACAACTTCATAAACCATATGGTGAAGACCATTGATATTAGTATCACCTATATACATTCCAGGTCTTTTTCTTACAGCCTCTAAACCTTTTAAAA
The DNA here is from genome assembly GCA_964480765.1 of uncultured Arcobacter sp. Taxonomy (GTDB): domain Bacteria; phylum Campylobacterota; class Campylobacteria; order Campylobacterales; family Arcobacteraceae; genus Halarcobacter. The sequence goes on from CAYZST010000009.1 coordinate 101,568, forward strand.
CTTTAATATTACTAGCACCATACTCTTGTTGACTCATTTTTTAAATTTCCTTCTTTAAGTTTATTTTTCTAAAACAATTGGCATAACAATTGTAAAAAATTTTTCATCTTCTAAATAGAATGGCAAATTAGATTCATTGAATCCAATTATTACATTTTCATTATTTGTTTGACTTAGAAAATCAAGTAAATATTTTGCATTTACTGCTAAATAAAACTCTTTATCAATATTTAATTCAATATCAATTTGAGTTTTTGATTCTGTATCTTCATCTAATGATTCAAATATAATTGAGTTTGATTTAAATGTAATTTTAATATTTGAAAATAGTGAAGTTACTAGTTTGATTGATTCTACTAATATATTTTTAGGAATTGATAAATTATATTTTAGATTAGTAGGAATAATTCTTTCATAATCTGGAAATTTACCATTGATTAATTTTGTGAAAAACTTCATATTTGAGTTTGCTACAACAAGATTGTTTTCATCATATGAAATAATCGCTTCATCTAAAAATAGTTTTTGTATTTCAATAATTGCTTTTTTAGGGATAATAAATTGAGCTTCTTGATTAGTTATATTTTGTAAATATGAAATTGCTAATCTTCTAGTATCTGTTGATACAAAATTAATTTTAGAACTCTTAATATCAATTAAGGCACCGTTTAATTCAAATTTAGGATTATTATTGTCTATTGCAGGTGTAATTTTTCTAATAGAATTAATTAAATTAACAGTAGAAATTTCCAAATGTTTTAAATTACTATTTAACATTAAAGATGGATACTCATCTGCATCATACATAGGAAGTTTAAATGTAGATTTGTTTTGTTTAATAATCAAATTATTATCTGATGTTTCAATGATAATATCTGCATCTTTTAATCTTTTAATAATTCCTGATAAATTTGAACCATTAACTGTTGCTTTTCCGTATATAGCTTCAGTAATAGATTCAATCTTACACTCTAATCCTATTTCATAATCTGTTGCTTTTAGTGTAAGCTGTGAATTGTTTACTTCTAGGTATATATGCGAAGTAATTGAACTCGCATCTTTTTTTTCTAAAAACGGTTGCATTGATGAGATTATATTCTCAAATATGCTTTTTGTAATTATGAACTTCATTTATTAGCTCCTATTTATATATATTTAATTAGTGGTAATAGTAGACCATGTGAAAAGATGAAAATATTAATGAATAATCTATTTATTAGTACTTTTTGTATGTGAATAACTAGATTTAATAGTTCACATCTTTTCACACTTGTATCTAAAACTTTTTTTACCCCTTAATTTATTATCTTGTTTTTTAAATTTTGAATGATTAATTTAAAGTTTTCATTTGTCTCTATTAATTCATTTGTTTTTTGAATATTTTTAGAGATTGATGAATGATCTTTCATACCTAAAAATTTTGCTATATCTGGCATTGAGTTGTGTGTTAATTCCCTTGCAAGATATATAACTATTCTTCTAGCGTTTGCAACTGTTGCAGTTCTCTTTTTAGATTTAATATCACTTGGTTTAATATTAAGTTCATTTGCAACAAGTGAAATGATATCAGGTAGTTTAATATTCTCTTTTTTCTCTTTAATTTGTTCTTTTAATAAACTTTGTGCAAGTTCTAAATTAATTTCTTGATTAAGTAAAGAGGCACTTGCATTAATTCTAATAAGAACACCTTCAATCTCTCTAATTGAGTTATCAAGAGTAGTTGCTATATAGTTAATAATTTCTCTACTTAAGTTAATTCCATTAAGTTCTGATTTTTTTTCTATAATTGCGATTTTAGTTTCAAGTCCAGGAATTTGTATATCTGCTGTTAATCCCCATTCGAATCTTGACTTTAGTCTGTCAACAAGCCCTGCAATTTGTGATGGAAGTCTATCTGATGTCATTACTATCTGTTTTTTTGCATTATGTAGTTCGTTAAATGTGTGAAAGAACTCTTCTTGAGTTTGTTCTTTTCCAGATAAAAATTGAATATCATCAATTAGTAAAACATCACATTTTCTATATTTAATTCTAAAGTGTTCCATATTTTTGTTTTTAATTGAGAAAGTAAAATCATTCATAAACTGTTCAATTGTTACATATATGATAGTTTTTCCTTGCTCAATAGCTGAATTACCAACAGCTTGTAAAAGGTGAGTTTTTCCAAGACCTGTTCCACCATAGATAAATAATGGATTATATTGAGTTCCAGGTTTATTAGATACTGCAAGTGATGCATTGTATGCCATTTGATTTGATGGACCTACAACGAATGAATCAAAAGTATAAGAGGGGTTTAGAATAGTACTTTCAGTGGTTTCATTTTTTGCTTTTTCCTCTTTTATCTCTTTTTTGCTCTTTTTTTCACCAGCAATTTTTATCTCAATATCTGGTTTTGTTCCATCATAAATATCAAAGCAATGTTGTATGAGTCTTGTGTATTTACTTTTTATCCAAGAAGCGATATATTTGTTTGAAACTTCAAATATAGCTAATTTTTCATCTGATGAAATTTTTTTATAAGTTAATTGTTTTAAGTATCTTTTATAATCAGTTGGATTAGCTTCTTTTTTTATAATTTGCAAAAATTCTTTACTTGTCATTAAATACTATACTCTTTATTTATAAATTCTAAAGATTATATCTAAATTTTATTTAAACTATTTTACATGTGAATAAATATTGAAGAACTTGTGAAAATAAAAAGAGTTTTAAGTGAATATTTATGTAAATTGTACCATTATATAGGGGTTTTATAATATGAAAATGAAAAATTAAGGAAATGTGAAAAACTTGAAAATATTAGGAATTGATCCAGGTACTAAAAATTGTGGTTATGCAATTATTGAAAAACATGGGAGAGATGTGAAATTAATAGAAGCAGGTCTTATAAAAATTAAAACAAAAGTACTTCAAGAGCAGATTATAGAAATGTGTGAAGGACTTGATATAATTTTTAAAAAATATGATATTAATGAAGTTGCAATTGAGGATATATTTTATGCATTTAATCCCAAAACAGTGATTAAACTTGCACAGTTTAGAGGCTCTATTTCACTTAAGGTACTTCAAGAGTTTGGAAATTTTTCTGAGTATACCCCTTTGCAAGTAAAACAAGCAGTAACTGGAAATGGAAAAGCACAAAAAGAGCAAGTTGCTTTTATGGTAAAAAGATTACTTGGAATAAAAAAAGAGATTAAACCCTTAGATATAACTGATGCTATTGCAATAGCTCTAACTCATTCCCAACGACTTAAGTAAAGTTTTAATATAATCGTTTTTTAGATAGATTTAGGAGAGTAGATGAAAAGAATTGGGATATTATCTTCTCATAATGGAAGTGGATTTGATATTATACAAAAAGCGTGTGAAACTAAAGAGTTAAATGCCCAAGTTGTTTTAGTGATTTCAAATAATACAAATGCAAAAGTACTTGAAAAAGCTTCTAGTAAAAATATTCCAAACTTTATAATTAATGCAAAAAAATATCCTAATGAAAATCTTGATGAAAAGATTACAAATTTAATGCAAGAGTTTAAAATTGATTATATTTTTCTTTCAGGATATATGAAAAAAATTGAGAAAAATCTAATAAACACTTTTAATAATAAAATTATAAATTCTCATCCTGCTTTATTACCAAAATTTGGTGGTAAAGGAATGTATGGTAAAAATGTTCATAAAGCTGTGATTGAAGCAGGAGAAAAAGAATCAGGTTGTACTATTCATTTTGTAAATGAGAATTATGATGAGGGTGAATTTATTTTACAAAATTCAATCAAACTTAATGAAAAAGAGAGTATTGAATCTTTAGAAAATAGAATAAAAGAGCTTGAATCAAAATCTATTATTGAGGCTTTTAAAAAACTTATTTAGTCTTAAAGATAATCTTTATACAAGCACCTTTATATTTTTTATTTTTATACTCAAACTCTTTATTTGTGACGGTTATTAGAGCATTATGTTTATCTCTAATTATTTTATCAACCATAGCAAGTCCTAAACCTGTTCCTTGACTTTGATGTTTAGTTGTAAAGTATGGTTCAAATATTTTATCAATAATATCTTCAGGAATACCATCTCCACTATCATAAATTTCAATCTCGAGTTTTTTTGTTTTAATAAATAGAAACCTATCTTCTTCTTTTTTGTTTAAAAGTACATCTTTACTATTATTAATAATATTTATAAATGCTTCAATTAATTCGTTTTTATTTCCAATAATATTTATATCTTTCTTTAAATCAAGTATAATATTTATGTAGTTATTTGATAATGAAGAGCTTGTTAATGATAAAGTATCATTTATTAAATTTTTTATTGAGATATTACTATTGCTATTTTCTCCTTTTATAAAATTTCTAAAATTGTCTATTGTATATGAAAGATATTTTGCTTGTTTAATAATATCATCCATTCCAATAGGAATATCATCTTTATCTAGAATTGATAATTCATATTTTAATCTAATACTACTTGCACAGCTTGTAATTGCACTAAGTGGTTGTCTCCACTGATGAGCTATATTCCCTATCATCTCTCCCATAGAGACAAGTTTAGTTTGTTGTTCTATAATTTTTAAAGAGCGAATATCTTTTAAAGTTAGTAAAAGTCTTTTTTTATCAGGAAGTAAAGAAATAGTTATATTTACGCTTATTTTTTTTCCATTTTTTACAACACAATTTTTTTCGAAGTTTTTACTATAACCCTTTTTTATTGCTTCTTCTATTGCTTGTTCATTTTTTTTCATATCTTCATTGGCAATTAATTCTTTGTAAGTTTTAGTAAGAAGCTCCTCTTTTGAATAGCCTGTTATTTTTAAAAAAGATTCATTGAAATTTAAAAATTTTGTATCAAAATTTATAATGGCAATGCCATCTTGAGAGTGGTTAAAAATAGTTTCAACTGTATTTTCTAATAAATTTAGTTTGTTTTTTAGATTTTTTGTTCTTAAATAGAGAATAAAGATAATAAAAAAAGAGATTATAAGTAATAAGCTTATAATAAATGGTTTAAAAAATTCTGTATAGTTTAATTTAATTATTTCATTTGCAAATAAATATAGTGGAAAAACAGATATAAAAATAATAAATTGTTTCATTTCATAAAACCATATTTTTTCACTATTATATTACAAAATAATTAAAATTAGTTTTGAAAACCTTCAAAATTTTGGTAATTGCCAATTTTTATAATAAGCTAATAATCTTAAAACTACACCAAAAATAAAAACAACTGTTAAATTAATAATATTAATAGAATCAAAAATATGAAGTATATAAGTAATAAGTCCTACTATTATTGCAACAGTTGCATAAAACTCTGATACTAAAATAAAAGGCATTTTATTTATTAAAATATCTCTTATAGTTCCTCCACCAACAGCGGTGATAAAGGCTAAGATAAGAACTCCTAAAAAGTTAAAATCATTTTCAATAGCAATTAAAGAACCAGTAATTGCAAAGGATACTAAACCAATTGCATCTGAAACAATAAATGTTGTTTTACTCTCTAAGTCATCTATTTTATGAAGTTTAAATATAAGAGAAATAAATACAGTTGAAATTACTAAAGTTATTGGAATAATATCAGTAAAAACATAAGGAGTTTTATTAGCAAGTACATCTCTTATCATTCCTCCACCTAAGGCAGTTAGAAAGGCTAAAATAAATACTCCTAATATATCGAGTTTATAGTGAACTGCAATTAAAAATCCTGATAGAGCAAAGCAGATAATTCCTATAATATCAGCTAATTGCAGTGGAGTCATTTTTTAGTGTTCTTCTAAACTAGATGGATATACGCATTCTTCAAAAAGATATTTGTGATCATCAGGAAGGGCATCAAAAATAGCTTGTGCAAGGTTTCTAATTTCCCAAAGGGCAGATTTTGCACTTCTTAAAGCAATAAAGTTTTGTAAACTTCTTGCATTGATAGTCCATGTAAGTGATGTTTTATATGACTCAGGAAGACAATATTTAGCAAGATCATTACTAATTTTTGTTTGTAAAACCTCTCTTAAATTCTCTAATGCTCTAATTGACATCTCATTTACTAAATCATTTTCTGTCATAACTAAATATTTAGATGCTCTTTGTTTATCTTCAATAGAAAAAGCTTCTTCCTCTTTTAACTCTTTTAATGTATATCTAGTTGATTTTACAGATGGAGATGCCATTCTATGTCTTGCTAATTCTTGAAGTAAAGCTCTACTTACATTTTCAATAAAAAAAGTATATGTTAAGTGTTCAAGTGTTGAAGCATGTTTAAATTTATTGCCAACTCTATCTATTAGTTCTAAATCTTTAGGTCCACCACAATCACTTTTATTATATGATTGCCAACAAGTTCTAATAGCATGTGCACAGACCTCTAAAGAGGTGTTTTGCATAAGAGTTACAGTCATTTTCAAGCCTTAATTTTTTAAGAGATTATACTTAATCCAATATAAAAATGTCTTAAATTGTCTCTTTTTTTGTAATTAAGAGTAATCTATTTTTTTCATATACTTCTGTTAAAATATTCTTATATTTTTTATTATCAAAATTATCATTTTTTATTAATTTTTTGAGTTTTTCCTCTTCTTTTGCTCTATATTTCGTATAGTTGTTATAATTTTCTTTATGTTTAATTTTATCATCTATTCCTTCATATTTTGAAATTAGCAGAAAGTTATCCTTATTTAATAAACTAAAAATTAAAAATGAGATAAATATAATTAAAAATATTAAGGATATAGCTTTTTGTAAAATATTTGATTTAATATTCTCCTCTTTTTTTATATTTTTATACCCAGTAAAAATAGATTTGAGAGTTTCATTATTAGGGTGTAAAAATCTATCACTTAATAAACCAAGTAGATGAAATAGTATCAATATAATTAATAAAGAGGATAATATCTCATGTGTTTTCTCAAAAAGTTCCATCTTTTTTAGAAAAGAGTCCGTTAGAAAAGAGAGTATACCTTTTCCTTCTTGAATACCAAAGGCAAATATTCCTGTAATAATAGTTAAAAAAGTTGTAATATAGATTCCTAACATTACATAAGAAGCAGCAGGATTATGACCTAAATACTCTTTATGACTATTTGAAATATTTTTAAAAAACTCTTTTAAGCTATTTAATCCAAAAGGAAAATCACTAAATTTAGAGTGTTTGGGACCCCACACTCCCCAATAAACTCTAAAAAGAAGAAGAATCAAAATAGAGTACCCAATAATTGCATGGTAACTTAATAATTCATCATCGTCTGTTAAAAAAGCTATAATAATGAAAAAGGCAAATAACCAGTGAAAAACTCTTGTTGAGATAGTCCAAATATATGTTTTCATTTTTTCTCCTTTTATTTAGATAATGTAATTATAAAGGAAGAGTTTAAATTTATTCTATAAGATTTCTTGACAATTAAAGCATTGGTTTGTTAAATTTAAGATATACGTTTGTACCAATGTTTTCTTTGCTATGAAGCTCTATTAATGCATTATGCATATTGATAATTTTCTTACAGATTGCTAAACCAAGTCCTGTACCACCCGAGTCTTTATTTCGGCTTTTATCTGTTCTATAAAACTTTTCAAAAACTTTTTTTTGCTCTTTAAGGGGTATGCCAATTCCTTTATCTTGAATACTAATAATATAAAAAAGTTCATCTTCATAATTAGTTATTTTAATTTCGGAGTTATTATGACTAAAATTAATGGCATTTTTAATAATATTTTTTATAGCAATTTTTAAAAGTTGTGGATAACCATCAATTTGAAAAGCATTTTTAATTTCACTTTTAATACTTATATTTTTAAGTTTTGCATAGTTTTTAAGCTCTTTAATTGATTCTAATGTTAATTCTTCTAAATATATTTCATTTTTTTCATTTTTAAAACTATTATCTGATTTGGCTAAAAATAGAAGATCCTCAACAGTTTGTTGAATTATTAAAATCTCATCTAAACAGGTTTTTAGTGTTTGTTTGTACTGTGTTGTATCTCTATCTTTTCTTAAAGTTATTTCTAGTTCACCTCTTATTATTGTAAGTGGAGTTTTTAGTTCATGAGAAACATCACTACTAAATTGAGAGACTTTTTCAAAGGATAACTCTAATCTTTCTAAAAGAGAGTTTATCTCTTTTATTAAAAAATCAATTTCATCATTTTTTATATTTAATCTAACTAATCTTTTTGATAAATCACTGGCATTTATATTTTTTAAATCATTTAAAATCTTCTCAATAGGAGAGAAAGATTGATAGATTAAAAAATACCCTCCAATCATTGAAAAAATTAGTATAATTGGAACAATAGTAAGTAGAATATATAAAAGATTTTCTAAAGTTGAATCAATAAATATATAATTAGTTGCAACTTCTAAAAGGTACTGTTTTGACTCAAGTTCAATCTTTATTCTAGAGATAATATATGAATCTTGTGTTTGAAATGTTATAATATTTTTTTCTAGATTTTTAATATCTTTTAAATTGGTTTTGATTTTTTCGGGGTAAGTTGTACTAATTATACTTTTTAAATCTCCATTGATTTTTGATAGCTTTATATATAAAGGTTCGAATTTATACTCTTTCTCCTCATCAAAACTTTTGTTATTTAAATTAGATTTTTCTTCTAAAATATCATCAACAATATCTAGGGTAATTACTTTTAATGTAGTTTGCATTTTATCTAGTGT
>CAYZST010000010.1:0-94504 GCA_964480765.1 uncultured Arcobacter sp.
TTCCCAAATACCATGTTTTGTACAGTAACCATGTGCTACTAAGTTTAATTTTTTATTAGTTGGGATAATTGTAAAAGTTGTTGTATTATGAGCTTTTATGTTTCCTAATGTTCCTGGCACATATGTAGCTTTTGCTAATAGAGTTTCTCCATTAAATAATGATACAGATTCAATATAGTGATCAAAGTCATCAGGATGAGTATATTCATTACCCATTTTTACAGTTACTTCAAATGGTTCACCTTGCTTAGCAGTTTCCGCACAATGGATAAATGGTGAGTGCCTGTCAATTAAGTCTTTTTTTGCTTCTCTTTCGACAGTATTAATATCAACATATTTGTTAATTTTTGGCATATTCTTCTCCTAATTTAAAATTTCGCACAATTATATCTAAAAAGTATTAAATAATTATAGGATAAAAATTATCCTAAGCTTTACTTTTAATTAAATAATCAGAAAGCAAAGCTTCATTATGATAAGATTCGCTCTATGAATAAAATAGATAAAGAAGACTTTTTTATAAAACAATTTAGTAAAAACTCAAAATATATTGGTGATGATGGTGCAGTAATTAATGGTTTAGTATATAGTAATGATGCTTTTTTTGAGAATGTACATTTCAAAAGAGATTGGTTTAGCTTAAAACAAATTGCACGAAAAGCAATGCTTGTTAATATCTCAGATGCTATTGTAATGAATGCAAAACCTAAATTTGCACTTTTAAGTGTTGCAATTCCTAAAGAGTATAGTAAGAAAGATATTAAAAAGCTTTCGAAAGGTTTTTTAGAAGTTGCAGATGAGTATGGAGTAGAGATTATAGGTGGAGATACAATCTCTAATGAGAAGCTTGATATAAGCATTACAATAGTTTCTAAGACAAAAAAACCAATATTTAGAAGTGGAGTAAAAAAAGGTGATTTCCTTTGTTTTACAGGAGATTTAGGTTCTTCAAAAAGGGATTTACAGGCTTTACTAGTAGGTGGCAAAATACCTGGAAACTCTAAATTTATAGAACCTAAGTTAAAGGCGAATTTTTTTTATGAAATTTCAAAATATGTTAATGCTTCAATAGATATTTCTGATGGGCTATTTTTTGAATTGGAAAGAATGTCTAAGGCAAGTAAGGTTGGTTTTAAATTTTTTTATGATATTGCAGATGAAATAGCTTGTTCAGGAGAGGAGTATGAAATATTATTCTCTTTTTCACAAGAATCAAGAGTTAAAATTGAAGAAATAGCAAAAAAACATAATATAAAATTAAATATCTTTGCAAAAGCAGTAAAGGGTAGTTTTACTTGCAAGTATAAAAAACATCATTTCTAAAGGATAAAAATTGCAAAATTTACAAAGATATTTAAGTCATTCAAAAATTGATGTGGTTTTTAAACAAAATAAAGATGATTTTGTTGTAACGGAAATTCCTTTGTATGAATTTAGTGGTGAAGGTGAACATTTAATATTAAAAATTAGAAAAAAAGATTTAAGTACATGGGATGCAATCGGGATTATTGCAAATTTTCTAGGATGTAAAACAAGAGATATAGGTTATGCTGGCTTAAAAGATAAAAATGCAATGACAGTACAATCAATCTCTTTGCATAAAAACTATGAAGAGAAATTAGATAGTTTTGAACATCCAAATATTAAAATATTAGAAAAAACATATCATAACAATAAGATTAAAGTGGGACATTTAAAAGGAAACAAGTTTTTTATTAGACTTAAAAGAGTTAATCTTATTGATTGTAAAAAAATTGAATCAGCATTAGAACAAATATCTACTTTAGGAATGCCAAATTATTTTGGATTTCAAAGGTTTGGAGTAGAAGGTAATAATTTTGAAAAGGGTAAAGCAATTATTGAAGGTAAGTTAAAAGAGAAAAAAAGAGATTTAAAACAGATGTATATTAATGCATATCAATCTTATCTTTTTAACTCTTGGTTATCTAAAAGAATAGAAATTTCAAAATTAATAGAAGCTTTTGAGCCTAAAGATATTGCTTCTAGATTAAATCTTTCTGTTTTGACTGTAAAGAGAATAAAAAAACAAAAACATCCTTTTAAGATAATAACAGGTGATTTATTATCTCACTATCCATACGGTAAAATTTTTACTATTGATGATTTAGAAACAGAATCAGAAAAGTTTTTTAATAAAGATAGAGTTCCAACAGGCCTATTAGCTGGGAAAAGAGTTAAAACTTCTATTGATTTAGCATATGAAATAGAAAAAGAGTTTAATCAAGAAACAGGAGAAAATGGAGCAAGAAGATTTGCATGGGTTTTCCCTGAAAATATCCAAAGTAACTATAAAGAAGAAAAAAACTGGATGGAGTTATCTTTTTATCTACCTAAAGGTTCATATGCAACAGAACTAATTTCAGAAATTATTCATTAAGACATATATGAGTATAAATAGGTTACACTAAGTTTAAATTATTTTTAAATATTAGGGATGAAGCTTATGACTTACGAAAAATTAATAAAAGAGTTATGTGATGTGATAAAAGAGTCTGAAATAAACTCTATATCAATTTATGAAAATTTAGAGAATATTGATTCTCAGTTGGATAAATTTGATATACCAACTCATGAACTTAAAAAGTTACATGAATTAATATCAAACTCTTTTGGATTATTACAACATCAAGATTTACATAGACAAAAAATTGAAAGAGTTGTAAATTATGTTTGTGAAACAAATAACATAGATTCTAGCAAATTTAATATTGCAAGTTCAGCAAAGTTTATTGCGGGTGATAATAATTGCGAAGTTATCTCTGATGAAGAGTTAGAAGAGTTAATTAAAAGTATGTAGACTTAAATAAAAAAGATAAATTCTTTTTTATTTATTCTTACATGCATCTTTTTTTAGTGCATTTAATGCTCTAAATGTTTTAAGAGCCTCAATCTCAACATCTTTAGCTTTATTATTTAAAAGCTCGTTAGATTCTTTGTTTGAATTGGCATCAACTAAACTTTGAAGCTTTATATTTAAGTTTGTACTTGAATTTCTTAATTCTTCAATTGAGTTCATATTTACGCTTGGGTTATTTTTAATATAGTTAGAAATCCATGCTGCCAAAGATTTATCTTTTGTTACTTGCCATGATTCATATTTACCTAATTGTGAATATACACCATCTTTCATTTTTAATACATCCACTTTTAATTTTGCTGTATCATAAACTAAATCAACATTGCAAACCTCTTCTCTAGCTTCTTGTAGGAAATTTGCCCTTGAAGCCGCAGTTACAAGTGAGTTTGACATAGTTGCAATATCATTTGACATTGTTGAAATCTCTTCTGCAACTGAAGCATTTTGCTGAGTTGCTTTATCTAATAAGCTAACAGCATTATTTATTTGAGTAATTCCATTTTCTTGTTCTTTAGATGCATTTGCAACATGTTCAATTTTTTCAATTGTAAGATTAATATTTTTATTAAGTTCATCATATCCAGCAATCATTTCATCAGAGATTTTTTTACCATCATTAGCTTTATCTGATGCTTTTTCAACTATTTCTTTAATCTCTTTTGCTGCTTCAGCAGATCTACTTGCAAGGTTTCTAACTTCTTGTGCAACAACAGCAAAACCTTTTCCAGCTTCTCCCGCAGTTGCTGCTTCGACTGCTGCATTTAGTGAAAGAATATTTGTTTGGAAGGCAATTTGGTCAATTACCTCAATTGCTTCATTAATAGAACTCACTTGAGTATTAATATCATCCATTGCATTTGCTGTTCTATTTGCTAGTTCTTGACCATTTTGTGCTGATTTAGTAACACTACTAGCTAAATTAGCCATTTCTAAAGATGTTTGTGTATTTCCATGAATATTAGCTGTAATCTCCTCAAGTGCTGCTGCGGTTTCTTCTAAAGATGCTGCTTGTTGATTTGATGATGCTGATAAGTTATTAGATGCTTTTGATAGGGTATGTGTATTTGCATTTAATGAATCACCAGTATTCATAATCATAGCTAAAATCTCTGATGTATTATTACCAACAAGTTTTATTCCAGCTGTAAGTGATCCTAAATCACCATAAATCCCTTTATCATCGATTTTGTAATCAAATTTAGATTCAGAATAGTTTCTTAAAGTGATATTGATTTTATCAAGAGTCTCTTTTGTACTTTCAATCATCTGATTAAGTTTATTTTTTAAATCTTCAACATATGGATTAGAAGCAGTAGCATGGACTTTGTATACAAAGAAGCCGTTTCCTGTTTTTTCTAAAATATCATTAGCCTCTTCAATTACTTTTTTATCCTGTTTAAGACCTTCTCTTACTTTATCCATATAAGAGTTAAATAGATTAGATACTTCTCCAATTTCATCACTTGATTGAATATCAAGTTTTATATTTGAGTCATTTGAATTAAGTAGATTTTTAAATCCTTCCTTTAACTTAGAGATAGGATTAGTTGCTTTTTTAACAATTAAGAAAATAAATCCAATAGTAATCCATCCAAATATTGTAGACATAATTAAAATATCTAATACTAATGTAGAGATTCTTTCATCTGCTTCATTTAAAGAGAAGGTTAAGTCCATAACACCAATAACATCTCCCTCTGCTTGATTAGCATGGCACATAAGACAATCTTTTGTTGCAATCATAGGCTTAATCATTCTTAAATTATGACCATCTTCATCACCTGCCTCTAAGAGTTGACTCTTTTTAGTGTTAAAGGATTCAATAATATTTTTATCATTTGTAAATTTTGCATTTGGATCATATAAATCAATTAGAGGTTGACCCTTTGCAATTGTAAGATTTTTTACTCCATTAATAGTTTTGGCTTCTTTTTCAGCTCTTTTTATTTGTACAGGATCTCCTGTATTCATTGCATTTCTAAGGCTTTGAAATATTGCTGTATTTAACATGTCAAGATTTTTTTTAGTAGTTAAAATTGAATCTTCTTTTACTTGTTTAGTTGTGAAGTAGGTGATTAATAAGCTTGATGATGACATTAGTATAAAAAGTGAAAAAATTATTTTATTACTTATTTTCTTTGCTATGAACTTGAACATTTTGATAAAGCCTTGGTATTTAAGATTTAAGTTAAATTATTATATACTTTAATCCATTTATTTAAAATTAAAAAAAGACTAAAAACAGGTAAAAATTAAAAAAATAACTATGATTGTAGGTATAGAAGGAAAAATCGAAAAAAAAGAGCCAACTTTGCTTCATATCAATGTTGGTGGGTTAATATATGAGGTTAATGTTTCAATTAATTGTAGCTCAAAAATCAATTCAAATAACGAAAAGTTATTAATAACACAAATAATTAGAGAAGATGCTCAAACGCTGTATGGTTTTTTAGACCCAAATGAAAAAAAACTCTTTGATACAGTTATTAAAATTAATGGAGTAGGTCCTAAGGTAGCTCTTGCTATATGTTCTACTTTTACTCCAAACTCATTTGCTCAAATTGTAAGTTCAAATGATGTATCGATGTTAAAAAGAGTTCCAGGTATTGGACCAAAAGGTGCAAGTAGAATTTTAGTTGAATTATCTGGGTTTATTGTAGATGCAGAAAAAAGAGATGAAGATGGTTCTTCTTCTGTATTTGAAGCTTCATTAGCACTTGAATCTTTAGGATTTAAAAAAGATATTGTTTCTAAAGTTTTAAAAACATGTAGTGCAACAAACACAAGTGATTTAGTTAAACAAGCACTTAAACTATTACAAAAATAAAGAAGAGGAGAAAGTTTGAAAATAGGTATTGTTTTTGGTGGAAAGTCTTATGAACATGAGATTTCAATTGTTTCTGCAATAGCAATGAAAGATGTTTTAAATGAAGAATTATTATATATTTTTTTAGACCAAAATAGAGAGTTTTATCATATTCCAACAGGTATAATAAAATCAAAGTTGTTCAGTAGTGGTGATTACAAAAAGTGTGATAGTTTAATCCTAAAAAAAGATGGTTTTGTAAAGAAAACAATATTTAGTGAGAAAAAGCTTGAGGTAGATGTATTTTTAAATATGGTACATGGACAAGATGGTGAAGATGGACTTTTACCTTCTTTATTTGAATTTAATAATTTGCCATATATTGGTCCTAGAAAAGTTGCATGTTCAGTTGCATTTAATAAGTTTTTGACTAAAGGTTATGCTTCATGTGTTGATGTTAAAACAATTAAATATAAATATTATACAAGGCAATCACAAATAGATGTTGTTCAGTATCCAATTATTATAAAGCCTGTTACCTTAGGTAGCTCTATAGGGGTATCAGTTGTTAAAAATAAAGATGAATTAGAGTATGCGTTAGATGTGGCTTTTGAATTTGATGATGCAATTATTATTGAGCCATTTATAGCAGATATTAAAGAGTATAATTTAGCAGGAACAAAGATTAATGGTGAGTTTAAGTTCTCAATTATTGAAGAGCCACAAAAAGCTGAATTCTTAGATTTTGATAAAAAATATTTAGATTTTGCAAGAACATCATCTGCTATTGAAGCTGATTTAAGCGAAGAAATGAAGGAGAAAATTAGAGATACTTTCAAAAGAATTTACAATAATAATTTTGAGGGTTCATTAATAAGATGTGATTTTTTTGTAGTTGATAATGAAGTATACTTAAATGAAATAAATCCAATTCCTGGTTCAATGGCTAACTATTTATTTAAAGATTTTAATGAAATATTGTGCTCTTTAGCAAACTCATTGCCAATACAAAAAGATATTAAAATTTCGTATGAGTATGTAAATAAAATTCAAGCTTCAAAAGGAAAATAGTGGCATTAAAATCTATTGTTGTAGATAACAAAAAATTTGAAATCTCATATGAAATAGTAAACTCAAGTGAGAAAAAAGATTTTGTTGTTCTTCATGGTTGGGGTTCAAATAAAGAGATTATGAAAAGCTCTTTTTCTAAATACTTAAATAAGTTTAGACATATATATATTGATTTACCAGGTTTTGGAAAAAGTTCTAATGAATATAAATTAACAACTAATGATTATGCAAAAATTGTAAATGAGTTTTTAAAACTCATAAATTCAACAAAGGATATTATTGCTGGACACTCATATGGTGGGAAAGTAGCAACTTTATTAAATCCTAAAAATTTAGTTTTATTAAGTAGTGCAGGTATTTTAGAAGAGAAATCTTTTAATGTAAAACTAAAAATAAAACTTGCAAAGATTTTTAATGCTTTAGGTCTTAATAAAATTACAAAATTTTTTAGAAGTAATGATGTAAATCAGATGAGTGAAAATATGTATGCAACTTTTAAAAATGTAGTAAATGAAGATTTTACAAGTAGTTTTGCAAGTTTTGAAAATAGGGCATTGATTTTTTGGGGAGAAAGGGATAGTGCAACCTCTCTTGAATCGGGTAGAAAAATAGCTTCTTTAATCAATAACACGACATTTATATCATATGATGGAGATCATTACTTCTTTACAAAGCATGCAAAAGATATTAGTGAGAGAATAGAAAATGGAATACTTTAATATATTTACACATATAGTTTTAATAATGTCACTTGGTTGGTATTTAATTACCAATTTACAGTGGTATAACTACAAACTTGAAAGAGTAGTTCTAAAACATCATAAATGGCAATGGCATATTACATATTTTGTTGCACCTATTGTTCTTTTTTATCTTCTAAATACTCTTTATTTTGCTATATATTTTTATTTTTTATTTATGACAAGTTTTGTTTTATGGAATAAAAAACTTGATAAACCACTTGTTTTAACTGGACGAGTTAAAAGATTTTTAGCAATATTATTATTCACAAACTTTGCAATGCATGCTTTATGTTTAATATCAAATGCTTGTCATACAACAGCTGTTTTTATTCCTCTTCTATTAGCTTTAATAGTTTCTCATTTTTTAGAGAAACTCTTTTTTATCTCTTTTAAAAATAAAGCAAAACAGAGACATCATGCAATAACAAACTTAAAAACAGTTGCAATAACGGCTTCTTATGGAAAGACTTCTATTAAAAACTATCTTTATCAAGTGCTTAAAAATAAATATAAAGTCTATAAAACTCCAAGATCTGTAAATACAATTGCTGGAATAGTACTTGATGTAAATAGAGATTTACCTCTTGATACACAAATCTATATTGCAGAAGCAGGAGCGAGAGAGAAAGGTGATATTGAAGAAATAACAATGTTTTTAGAACCTCAATATTGTATTTTAGGAAGTGTTGGTGAACAACACATTGAGTATTTTAAGAGTTTAGAGAATATTATTCATACAAAAATGGAGATTTTAAAATCACCTAGAATGATTAAAGGTTTTGTTCATGAATCAGTACCTTTAAAAGAGTATGATACTATTATAAAGTTTCCAGATAATTTAAATATAACTATGTCAAATCTTGATGGTATCTGGTTTGATATTATGATTAATGGACAACAAGAACATTTTCATGCACCAATACTTGGAAGTTTTAATGCAATTAACTTAACAGCGGTAATTTTAGTTGCACATGAACTTGGTATGAGTATTGATGAAATTAAGTTAGCTCTTAAAGATTTACCTCAAGTTGAACATAGACTGCAAAAGATTGAATCTGGTGGAAAGATAATTATTGATGATAGTTTCAATGGAAATCTTGAAGGAATGCTTGAAGCAATAAATATTTGTACAAATTATGAGGGAAGAAAAGTTATTGTAACTCCAGGACTTGTTGAGTCAACTTCTGAAGCAAATATTCTTTTAGCAAATGAGATAAATGAAAAGTTTGATTATGCAATAATCACAGGAAGTTTAAATACACATCTTTTAAGTGCAAATATTGATGCAGAAAAGCTATTTATTCTAAAGAATAAAGCTGATTTAGAAAATACACTGGCTGAAAAGACGAAAGTAGGAGATTTAATTCTCTTTGCGAATGATGCACCAAATTTTATATAAGGATTGATATGGAACATTTATATGCACCTTGGAGATACTCTTATGTTAGCGATGAGAAAATAGAAGGTTGTGTATTTTGCCATATCTCTGAAAATCTTGATGATGAAAAACTTCAAATACTTTTTTATGATGATTTATGTTATGTAGTTATGAATAAGTTTCCATACTCTCCTGGACATATTATGGTAATTCCTCATTTTCATACTGACAAAATTGAAGAGCTTAATGATAGAACATGGGAAGTTATGAGTGTAAGAGTAAGACAAGGAGTTAAACTTCTTAAAGAGATAATGCCTTGTGAAGGTGTAAATATTGGTATGAATTTAGGTAAAGCAGCTGGTGCTGGAATAGAACAACATGTACATTATCATATATTACCAAGATGGATAGGAGATACTAATTTTATAAGTTCAGTTGGTGGGACAAGAGTTTATCCAGCTAATTTTGATGATATATATACAAAACTAAAAAACAATGCTTCTAGCTTTTTTTTGAAAGTTTGAAAGTTTATTTTAGATTTTCAAAGAAGTATAAAGCTTACTTCTACTGCTAATCTTTTTTATCCTCTTCAATAAAGTCTATTATTTTATTATAAATTTCCGAAGCCTTCTCATCACATATTTTATTCTCTTTTAATCTTAATAAAATGTTTTCAAGTTCAACTAGAAAAGACTCCAAATCTCTGATTATATTTATATTTTCATCTGTTGTTTCATTGTTAATTAGCTTATATAGTTTTTCTAAATGCTTTTTAACTTCAATAATAAGTCTATTTTTAACAATATTTTCCAAAGCTATTTTTATATTATTCATATTGTTCTATTTTTAAACACTCTTAATACTTTTTTTAACTAAGTGGATTATATCATTATAAATATTAAGAAAAAATTGTTATAATAAACTTAATTATTTTATAAAGGACTCTAATGATAAAGATATATGAAGGTGAACATAATATTGAGATAGAAGACCATGTAGAAATAGATCAAGTACTAGAGGTTATGGAAAAACTTGATGATGTATATAAACATCGTTCAGAGATTGTGGCAGATTTAATCACCATACATAAGGATATTTTATATTATTCTATTCTTTATGTTTTGCAAAATGAGAATAGTGATTCTATACATATTATAAAAGAAGGCATTAAATATTGGAATTCATTTGGTGAAGTACAACAAGAAAAGATTTTAGAAGAGTTAATAAAAGAAAAAGATAATCCCAAAATTTTTGATAATGAAATTAAACAATGGTTGAATGTTCTTAAGCATAAAAATTAAAATATAAAATATCTAAAACGGCTTGTGAAATGTATTTATCTTAAAGTTGAGATTTAAAACTTTGTTTTGCCTTAAAACAGTGTGTAATAAATAGTATCCTTCCTTTTAATAAGGATAGAAAATTAATTAAAATATCATGAAAACCCCATAACTCTTGACATTTAATAAAATTTAGGTTATAATCCGCGTCCACTAATATGTGGTTAGAGTGTTTTTTAGGCACATCTAACGAGTTCTTTAAAGGAAAATACATGGAAAAAATCAGATTAAAGCTTAAGGCTTATGATCATAGAGTTTTAGATAGAAGTGTTGCTTCAATTGTTGAAGCTGTTAAAAGAACTGGTGCTGAGTTAAGAGGTCCAATTCCTCTTCCAACAAAAATCAGAAAGTATACAGTTCTTAAAGGTCCTCACGTAAACAAAGATTCGAGAGAACAATTCGAGATCAGAGTTCATACAAGAATGATTGATATCATTGCTGCAACTCCTGATACAGTAGATTCATTAATGAAACTTGACTTAGCTCCTGAAGTTGATGTTGAAGTTAGATCAATGGGTCAAGAATAAAGAAAAAGGGTAATAAATGGAATTTATCGTAGAAAAAATCGGTATGAGTAGAACTATTTCAGTTCCTGCAACACCTGTTACACTTTTAAAGGTTCTTGATACAAAAGTATGTGAAGTGACTGACGGTGTAGCATTAGTTTCTTATCCATCTGGTAAAAAGATGAATAAGGCAATTGAAGGTCAACAAAAAAAATATAATTTAAGTGCAGAATTTAATAGATTCGCAACTATCAATGTAGCAAATACTGAAGCTGGTGACTTAGATTTCACTCCTTTATCTGAGGCTAAAGTTTTAAAAACAACTTTTAAAACAAAAGGTAGAGGTTTTCAAGGTGGGGTTAAAAGATGGAACTTCGCTGGTGGTAGAGCATCTCATGGACACAGAATGGGTAGAAGAGTAGGTTCTATTGGTAACTGTGAGTGGCCAGGTAGAGTAATGCCAGGTAAGAAAATGCCAGGTCAATACGGAAATACAAATGTGACTGTTAAAAATGAGCTTATTTCATTTGATGCAGAGACAGGTATATTAGTTGTTAAAGGTTCAGTATCTGGATCAAATGGTAGATTAGGAAGAGTAAGGATTGCTAAATGAGTAATGCAGTAGTAGTAAACGCAAACGAGTTACCAGAGTCTTTCAAAGACATTAACTCTCACAACTTATATCTTTATGTTAAATCATATTTAGCAGCTCAAAGAGCAAACACTGCTAGAGTAAAAAACAGATCTGAAGTAAGCGGTGGTGGTAGAAAACCAAAAGCTCAAAAAGGTTCTGGTGCAGCTAGATGGGGTTCTAAAAGATCTCCTTTATTTGTTGGCGGAGGACAAATCTTTGGACCAACTAAAAGAAACTATAACCAAAAAGTTAATAAAAAACAAAAAGCATTAGCTTTAAAATTCGCTATTAACGCACAAGTAGAAAATGGTTCTTTATTTGTAACTGATTCTATTAGAGTAGAGTCTGGAAAAACTAAAGACGCAGTTGCAGTTTTAAACAAAATAAATAAAAGAGATACATTAATTATCGTTGATACAATTGATGAGAAAACGTATTTATCATTTAGAAATGTTAAAAACTGTTATATGGTTGAGAAGCAAGAAGTAAATGCTTACTTAGTTGCAGTATACCATTCGATACTAATTGAAAAATCAGTATTTGAAGCATTAACGAAAGAGGCGTAAGATGGCAGATATTACAGATATTAAAGCAATTTTATATACAGAAAAAACAATCGAGCTTCAAGAAAATGGTGTAATCGTTGTTCAAACTAGTCCAAGAATGACTAAAAACGGTTTAAAAGAAGTATTTAAAGAGTATTTCGGTGTAACTCCATTAAAAGTTAACTCTTTAAGACAATCAGGTAAAGTTAAAAGATTTAGAGGAAGACTTGGAAAAAGACCAGACTTCAAAAAATTCTATGTTACATTACCAGAAGACGCAGAAATTGCGAACTTATCAGCGTAAGGAGTAATAGAAGATGGCAATTAAAAAATTTAGACCAATAACTCCTGCAAGAAGATTCATGTCTGTTATGGATACTTCTGATATTACTTCTAAACCAACAGTTAGATCTTTACTTAAAAAGGTAAAAGCTTCAGCTGGTAGAAATAATAACGGTAGAATTACTTCAAGACACAAAGAAGCAGGTGCTAAAAAATTATATAGAATCATTGATTTTAAAAGAAACAAATTTGGTGTAGAAGGTACTGTATCTACTATTGAGTACGATCCATATAGAAACTGTAGAATTTGTTTAGTTACTTATTTAGATGGTGATAAAAGATATATCTTACAACCATCAGGGTTAAAAGTTGGAGATAAAGTACAAGCTGCTGAGTCTGGACTTGATATCTTACCAGGTAATGCAATGAGATTAATCAACATTCCAGTAGGTACAATGGTTCACAATATTGAAATGAAACCAGGGAAAGGTGGTCAAATCGCTAGATCTGCTGGTGGATACACTCAAATCATGGGTAGAGAAGGTAAATATGTAATTATGAGACTTCCATCTGGTGAAATGAGAAAAATCTTAGGTGTTTGTATGGCAACAGTAGGAATCGTTGGAAACGGAGATTTCTCTAATATGGTAATTGGTAAAGCTGGTAGAACTAGACACATGGGTATTAGACCTCAAACCAGAGGTTCTGCAATGAACCCGATTGATCACCCACACGGTGGAGGTGAAGGTAAAACTAACTCAGGTAGACATCCAGTTACTCCTTGGGGTATGCCAACTAAAGGTTATAAAACTAGAAAGAAAAAAGCTAGTGATAAATTAATCATTTCAAGAAGAAAGAAGTAAGGGTTTAAGATGGCAAGATCAGTAAAAAAAGGTCCATTTGTAGACGCACACTTAATGAAAAAAGTTATTAAAGCTAATGAAGCTAACGACAGAAAACCAATTAAAACTTGGTCAAGAAGATCAATGGTTTTACCTGATATGATTGGTTTAACATTTAATGTGCACAACGGTAGAAATTTTGTACCAGTATTAATAACAGAGAACCATGTTGGATACAAATTAGGTGAATTCGCTCCAACTAGAACTTTCAAAGGGCACAAAGGTTCTGTGCAAAGAAAGGTATAATGATGGGTAAAGCAATTTTAAAATTTATTAGACTTTCTCCTACAAAAGCTAGACTTATTGCAAGAGAAGTTCAAGGTATGAACGCTGAGTATGCAATTGCATCATTAGAATTCACTCCAAACAAAGCTGCAGACGTTATCTCTAAAGTTATAGCTTCAGCTGTAGCAAATGCAGGATTAGAGCCTCAAGATGCTGTAATTACATCTGCAAGAGTTGATAAGGGTCCAGTTTTAAAAAGATTTACCCCAAGAGCAAGAGGTAGTGCATCACCAAAACATAAACCAACTGCGCATATTATGATTGAAGTAGCGGCTGCATCAGAAGGAGATAAGTAATGGGTCAAAAAGTTAATCCAATAGGTTTAAGATTAGGTATCAATAGAAACTGGGAGTCAAGATGGTTTCCTAAGTTCTCTAGCATGCCAGCTAACGTTGCTGAAGATGATAAAATCAGAAAATATGTTAAAAAAGAGTTGTACTATGCAGGTGTTGCTCAAACTATCGTAGAAAGAACTGCTAAAAAAGTTAGAGTTACAATTGTTGCTGCTAGACCTGGTATTATTATTGGTAAAAAAGGTGCAGATGTAGAAAAACTTAAAAACTCTCTTTCAAAATTAGTTGGAAAAGAGATTGCAGTTAATATTAAAGAGGAAAGAAAACCACAACTTTCTGCACAATTATCTGCTGAAAACGTTGCTCAACAATTAGAAAGAAGAGTTGCGTTTAGAAGAGCTATGAAAAGAGTTATGCAAAATGCTCTTAAATCAGGTGCAAAAGGTATTAAAATTTCTGTTTCTGGTAGACTTGGTGGAGCTGAAATGGCTAGAACAGAGTGGTACTTAGAAGGTAGAGTTCCTTTACATACTTTAAGAGCTAGAATTGATTACGGGTTTGCTGAAGCACATACAACTTATGGTTGTATTGGTATTAAAGTTTGGATTTTTAAAGGTGAAGTACTTGCTAAAGGTATTCCAACTGAAAAAGATACTTCTGTTAAAACACAAAAAAGAAGACCAGCTAAAAGAAGAGGTAAGTAATTATGTTAATGCCTAAAAGAATGAAATATAGAAAATACCAAAAAGGAAGAAACAGAGGTAAAGCTATGAGAGGTAACTCTTTAGCTTATGGTGAAATTGGTATTAAAGCAGTTGAGCATGGGAGAATTGATTCAAGACAAATCGAAGCTGCCAGAATTGCAATGACAAGAAAAGTTAAAAGACAAGCAAAAGTATGGATTATGGTATTCCCTGATAAGCCACTTACTGCTAAACCATTAGAAACAAGAATGGGTAAAGGTAAAGGTGCTATTGACAAATGGGTTATGAACATTAAACCAGGTAGAGTTTGTTTCGAGATGGCGGGTGTTAATGAAGAATTAGCTAGAGAAGCTTTAACTTTAGCACAACACAAATTACCATTTAAGACTAAAATTGTAACAAGAGATAGCGAAAATGATTTATTCTGATTTAAAAGATAAAAGCTTAAAAGAGCTTCAAGAGTTATTAAAAGAGAAAAAGGTGCTTCTTTTTGAATTAAAAGCTAAGCTAAAAACTATGCAGTTAACTAATACATCTGAATTAAAAGTGAGTAAAAAAGATATCGCTAGAATTCAAACAGCTATTACTGCAGCAAAAGCTAACTAAGGATCTAAAATATGACACATAAAAGAGAGATTCAAGGTGTAGTGGTAAAAAAATCAGGTGATAAAACGGCTTCTGTATTAGTTACAAGAAAAGTTTTACACCCAAAATATCACAAGACTGTTAAGAGATTTAAAAAATACTTAATTCATGATGAAAGAAATGAATTAAATATTGGTGATGAAGTGGTTGCTATTGAGTGTAGACCACTTTCTAAAAGTAAATCTTTTAGATTAAAGACTATTGTAGCTACAGGAGTTAAATAATGATTCAAAGTTTTACTAGATTAAATGTAGCTGATAATACTGGTGCTAAGCAAATTATGTGTATTAAAGTTTTAGGTGGTTCTAAAAGAAGATATGCATCTGTTGGTGACATTATTGTTGCTTCAGTTAAAAAAGCTTTACCAACTGGTAAAGTAAAAAAAGGTGCTGTTGTTAAAGCTGTTGTTGTAAGAACTCATAAAGAAGTTCAAAGAGAAAATGGCTCTTTAATTAGATTTGATGACAATGCTGCAGTTATTTTAGATGCTAAAAAAGAACCAATTGGAACAAGAATCTTTGGACCAGTTGCAAGAGAAGTTAGATATGCAGGTTTTATGAAAATTGTTTCACTTGCACCGGAGGTACTATAATGGCTGTTAAATTAAAAATTAAAAAAGGTGATACTGTAAAAATTATTGCTGGTGATGATAAAGGTAAAACAGGAGAAGTTTTAGCTGTATTACCAAAAAATAACAAAGTAATTGTTAAAAATTGCAAAGTTGCTAAAAAAACAGTAAAGCCAGATCAAGAGAAAAACCCTGAAGGTGGTTTTGTAAACAAAGAGATGCCTATTGATATCTCAAATGTAGCAAAAGTAGAAGGTGAGTAAGATGGCAAACAGATTACATGAAAGATATAAAGCAGAAATTAAGCCAGCTTTAGAAGCAGAGTTTCCAAAAAACAAAATGTTAACTGCAGGATTAGATAAAGTAGTTATATCTGTTGGTGCTGGTGAAGCTATGAAAGATAGTAAATTAATGCAAAACATTGAAGATACAATCTCTTTAATCGCTGGTCAAAGAGCAGTTAAAGTTATCGCTAAAAAATCTGTTGCAGGTTTTAAAGTAAGAGAGGGTATGCCAGTTGGTGTTAAAGTAACACTAAGAGGTCAGAATATGTATGCTTTCTTAGATAAACTTTGTTCAATCGCATTACCAAGAGTAAAAGACTTTAGAGGTTTAAATAGAAATGGTTTTGATGGTCAAGGTAATTTCAACTTCGGTTTAGATGAACAATTAATGTTCCCAGAAGTTGTTTATGATGATATTATTAAAACACATGGTATGAATATTTCAATTTCAACAACTGCTAACAATGATCAAGAAGCATATAGATTATTAGAGCTTGTTGGAGTTCCATTTACTAAAGGAAGAGCGTAATGGCAAAGAAATCTATGATTGTTAAACAAAAGAGAACACCTAAGTTCTCTACTAGAGCATATACAAGATGTTCAGTATGTGGAAGACCCCATTCAGTTTATAAAGATTTTGGTCTTTGTAGAGTTTGTTTAAGAAAAATGGCTAACGAGGGATTACTTCCTGGCGTTAAAAAATCTAGTTGGTAGGAGAATAAAAGCTATGATGAATGATATTATCGCAGATGCTTTAACTAGAATTAGAAATGCTGCAATGAGAAAACTAGAAGTTGCAACATTATTACATTCTAATACAGTAGTTGGTATTTTAAACGTATTACAACAAAAAGAGTATATTGAATCTTTTAAAGTAATTGATGGTGAAAAGAACAAAAAATCTATTCAAGTAACACTTAAATATGATGAAAAAGAGAATTCTGCAATCAATGAAATCAAAAGAGTTTCAACACCTGGAAGAAGAGTTTATAAAGGTGCTGAAGAGATTAAAAGTTTCAAAAATGGATATGGTACAATCATTGTTTCTACAAACAAAGGTGTAATCGCAAATGATGAGGCTTTTGCTGCTAATGTTGGTGGTGAAGTTTTATGTACTGTATGGTAGGAGAGTGTAATGTCTAGAATTGGAAAAAAACCTATCGCTATCCCATCTGGTGTTGAAATAACAGTAGATGGTACAGTAGTTAACGTAAAAAAAGGTAATAAAGTATCTTCTGTTGAGACTCATGGAAGAGTTAAAGTAGAAGTAGCTGAAGGAAATATTACATTATCAAAAGTTGGTGAGACAAAAGAATCAGCTGCATTCTGGGGAACATATAGAGCATTAATTAATAATGCAGTTACTGGATTAGAGAAAGGATTCTCTAAATCTTTAGAAATCAATGGTGTTGGTTATAGAGCTGCTATTAAAGGTAATGTATTAGAGTTACAATTAGGATACTCTCATCCAATCAACTATGATATTCCTGAAGGATTAGAGATCAGTGTTGAAAAAAACATTATTAATGTTAAAGGTGCTGATAAACAACAAGTTGGTCAAGCCGCTGCAATTATTAGAGGCTTTAGAAAACCTGAACCATATAAAGGTAAAGGTGTTAAGTATACTGACGAGCATATCGTTAGAAAAGCTGGTAAAACTGCTAAGTAAGGTGTGTAAGATGAGTAGAGCAAAAAATATATCAAAAAAGAACTCTTTAAGAGCAATCAGAAAAAAAAGAGTTAGAGGAAGTATTGGAAGAGGTACTGCTGAAACACCTAGAGTAACAATTTTTAGATCGAATAGATATTTAACTGTTCAAGCAGTTAATGATATCGAAGGTGTTACATTAGCAGCAGCAAATTCTAAGGCATTAGGTCTAAATGCAAATAAACAAAGTGCAGTAAAAGTTGCAGCAACATTCGCTGAAGCTTTAAAATCTGCTGGAATTGAAAAAGTAGTATTTGATAGAAACGGATACCTTTATCATGGTGTAGTTGCTGCATTTGCAGATGGACTAAGAGAAAATGGTATCAAATTATAAGGGTTAATGATGGCAGCAGTAAATAGAGAAGATTTTCAAGAAGCAATCGTTAAAATCGGAAGAGTAACAAAAGTTGTAAAAGGTGGTAGAAGATTTAGATTTACAGCTTTAGTTGTTGTTGGAGATAAAAACGGTACAGTTGGATTTGGTACAGGAAAAGCAAAAGAGGTTCCTGATGCAATAAAAAAAGCTTTAGATGATGCATTCAAATCTTTAGTAAAAGTAAATATTCATGGTACAACTATTGCACATGATATTGAACACAAATATAACTCAAGTAAAATTTTATTAAAACCAGCATCAGAAGGTACAGGGCTTATCGCAGGTGGTGCGGCAAGACCAGTTCTTGAGCTTTCTGGAGTTAAAGATATTATTGCAAAATCTTTAGGTTCAAATAATCCAAACAACCTTGTACAAGCTACTGTAGAAGCATTAGCTAAGATTAAAGGATAAGAAAGATGGCATTAGATAATTTACAACCAGCAGCTGGTAGTACTAGAAAGATTAAAAGAGTAGGTAGAGGTCAAGGTTCAGGAATGGGTAAGACTTCTACAAGAGGTCAAAAAGGTCAAAAATCAAGATCTGGATTCAAAATTAAAAGAGGTTTTGAGGGTGGTCAACAACCATTACAAAAGAGACTTCCAAAAGTTGGATTCTTTTCAAGGGTTTCTAAACCTTATTCAATTAACGTTGATAAAGTTAAACAAGTTGCAGAACTTGAAGAAATTACAGTTGATTCAATTAAAGCAGTACACAAACTATCTAAGTCTGTTACTAAAGTTAAATTAATTGGTTCAGCTGCAAAAGATTTGACATCTAAAATTAAAGACGAAAACGTAACAACTACTGGAAAATAATTATGAGTAAAGATCTAATAAATAAGATTCTTATTACATTAGGCTTTATCTTACTTTATAGGTTACTGGCATATGTGCCAGTTCCTGGAGTAAATATTGATGTAGTTAAAGAATTCTTCGATTCAAATGCAAACAATGCATTAGGTCTTGTTAATATGTTTAGTGGTAATGCAGTTGAAAGATTGTCTATTATATCACTAGGTATTATGCCATATATTACAGCTTCGATTATTATGGAGCTTCTAGCCGCAACTTTTCCAGCACTTGGTAAAATGAAAAAAGAGAGAGATGGTATGCAAAAATATATGCAAATCATCAGATATACTACTATTGTAATTACACTTATTCAATCAATTGGTGTATCAATGGGTTTAAACTCATTAACAGGTCAAAGTGGTCAAAGTGCAATTTCAATTGATATGAATACATTTATTGCAGTATCTTCTATCTCAATGATTACAGGTACAATGCTACTTATGTGGATTGGTGAGCAAATCACTCAAAAAGGTATTGGTAATGGTATTTCATTAATCATCTTTGCAGGTATTGTTTCTGCAATTCCAAGTGCAATTGGTGGTACTATTGATTTAGTAAATAATGGTCAAATGAATTTCTTAACAGTTATTGCAATTTTAGTAATTATTCTTGCAACTGTTGGAGCAATTATTTATGTTGAGTTAGGTGAAAGAAGAGTTCCTGTATCATACTCAAGAAAAGTAATGATGCAAAATCAAAATAGAAGAGTTATGAATTATATTCCTATTAAGGTTAACTTATCAGGAGTAATTCCAGCTATTTTTGCTTCAGCTATATTAATGTTTCCTGCTACTGTATTACAAGGTAGTCAAAATAAATATTTAGTAATGATTGCTGATTATTTAAATCCAAGTTCATATACATTTAATGTATTAATGTTCTTATTTGTTGTTTTCTTTGCATTTTTCTATGCGTCAATTACTTTTAATTCAAAAGATATTGCAGAGAATTTAAAAAAACAAGGTGGATTTATTCCAGGTGTAAGACCAGGTGAAAGTACAGCATTATTCTTAAATGAAACGGCAAGTAGGCTTACTTTTTGGGGTGCTTTATACATGGGTGCAATTTCAACTGTTCCTTGGCTTATTGTAAAAGCTATGGGTGTTCCTTTCTATTTTGGAGGGGTTGCAGTATTAATCGTTGTTCAAGTTGCTATTGATACAATGAGAAAAATTGAAGCACAACAGTATATGAATAAATATGAAACTTTAAGTGCAGTAGGACTATAAACTAAAATGGCTATTCCTTTAAGAAAACCTAACGAGATTCAAAAATTAGCAATTGCCTCACAGGCAGTTGCTAAGACTCTAAAATATCTTCAAGAAAATGTTAAAACTGGTATGACGTTAAAAGAAGTTGATGCAATGGGAGAATCATATTTAAGATCTCTTGGTGCTAGACCTTCTTTTAAAGGATTATATGGATTTCCAGGTGCAGTATGTACTTCATTAAATGAAGTTATTATCCATGGTATTCCTTCAGAAACAGTATTAAAAGAGGGTGATATTTTAGGACTAGATGTAGGTAGCGAAATTGATGGCTGGTATGGTGATGCAGCAATTACTATGCCTATAGGACAAATATCAAAAGAGGATGAAGAACTTATTGCTTGTTCAAAAGATGCTTTATATTATGCAATTGACATAATAGATGAGGGAATGAGATTTAAAGAGTTATCAAATGCTATTGAGAATTTTATTGTTGAAAGAGGATATCAACCATTAACAAGATTTTGCGGTCATGGAATCGGAAAAAAACCGCATGATGAACCAGAAATTCCAAATTATGTTTCTTCATCGAATCTAAAATCGGGACCAAAAATCAAAAATGGAATGGTATTTTGTTTAGAACCTATGATTTGCCAGAAGAAAAGAGAACCAGTTATTTTAGATAATAAATGGGATGTAGTTTCTGAAGATGGATTAAGAGGTAGTCATTATGAGCATACAGTTGCTGTTATTGATGGAAAAGCAGTTATATTAAGTCAAGTAGAAGAGTAAACTTAGGAGACAAAGTGGCAAAAGATGATGTTATAGTAATTGATGGTAAGGTGATTGAAGCTTTACCTAATGCTATGTTTAGAGTTGAATTAGACAATGGCCATGTAGTGTTATGCCATATTTCTGGAAAAATGAGAATGCACTACATTAAAATTTTACCAGGTGATAAAGTAAAAGTAGAAATTACACCTTATTCACTTGATAAAGGTAGAATTACTCATAGATACAAATAATTATTTGAGGATAATTTATATACCAATTATCCTCTATTCTTAGTTTAATTATGTTAAAATATAACAAATTGGATGTGAGAAATAATTATGAAAGAGATTTTGAAACTTATTGATAATGTCAATAAAACTTTACGTGATAAAAAAATACTTCCCTCTCCTTCAAATTATGAAAGAGAATTTTTTAATCAACTAAAAAAAACAGATATCTTATTAGAAGATTATATTGAATTGCAAGAGCTAAAAGAGTTTTTAAATGAAGATGAAAAAGATATTTTTAAGAAATCGACTATCTCTACATTTAAAGATTTTGCAAAACTTCTTAGTAATAGAGTTCCTGAATCAGAAATAAAACTATTTTTAAAACATTTATCTTTTTATATGTCACCTTCACTTTTTGATGAAGAGATTAGAACAAAGATTTATGAAACTTGCACACAAATAGCTAAATTTCCAAAAGAGTTAACAAGTGCTGAAAATCTTAGAAAATTAAGAAAAATTACAGATGATAGAATTGCAGCAGATAAGGAACATTTTAGTAATAAAACATCTGATGTAAAAGAGTTAATTAGTTTTTTAGATAAGCATTTTACGAAGGTTTTAAATGGACAATTATCTACTTTAACTACTATTAATGAAATTAAGCAGGATATATCAAATATAAATTTATCAAAAAACTCCAAAGAAGAGATATCTTTTCTTCAAGAAAAACTTTTTAATTCTATTTCTCAAATGGAGACTATTTTAAAGAAGAGTAATTGTGATTTGAAAGATAATCAAGAAGAGTGTCTATCTTTACATCAACAAATTCAAGTTTTACAAGATAATTTAAATAAAGCTGAAGAAGAGAAATCAATTGACTATTTAACAGGTCTTTTAACTAGAAGAGCTTATGACCTTGAAATTGAAAAAATTGAAAATGAGTATAATACTTTTAACTCTAAATACGCAGTAGTTTTTTTTGATATTGATTATTTTAAAAAGATAAATGATTCCTATGGTCATGATTGTGGAGATGTTGTTTTATCAACATTTGCTAAAATTTTAAAAAACTTAACAAGAGTAGAAGATATTATAACTAGATATGGTGGAGAGGAGTTTATTGCTATAATTCATTATAAAAATAGTGTTGAAATAGAAAAATATCTACATAGAGCTAAAAATATCATTACTAATAATAAATTTATATATAAAGATATTAAGTTAAATGTTCAATTTTCTGCGGGAGTTACTTTTAGAAAAAATTATGTTTCCTATGATGAAACAGTACTGATGGCTGATAAATTACTTTATGAAGCTAAAAATGCAGGACGAAATAAGATTGTTTTAGATACTGGAACAATTCTATAAACTTATGAAGTTTCATGATTAATAAATCCGCGCGATTTAAAAAGTAAGTTAATCAAAAAACTTCATAACTTTATAGGTTATGATATTATCCTTTTTTTTGTTAAATTTATTTCATTTTCGATAGTTTTTTTATACTCTATCATAAACTCAAGATGTTTTTTTAAAATCTCTTTGTCTTTGTAAGATTCAATTATTAAATTGTAAAGTTTAGGTCTTGTTTTTTTCCAATTATGCAATGTTGTTTTATTAACTTCTAAATCTGCTTCTAGTTTTCTTAAACTTGGTGTTGTCATTTATTTTCCCTTAAAACATGAAATTATTGTACAAAATATTTGAACGAAAGTCAATAAAAAGTTTAAAAATATATAAATTATTTGAACAAATGATTGTAAAAGTCGTTTTTTTGTACAATTTCGTATGACAAAAGCAGTAAAAAATAAAATTTTATATCAATTAAATTTTCTTAGATCAATTGGGTATAATTATCATGAAACTATTAAATTATCTAATCATGAAGTTAATAGTAGTATTTTGCCAAATGATATTAAAGATTTAAAAGATGTAGTTGAAAACTGCTATTTATGTGAATTATCTAAAAGTCGGAAAAATGTTCTTTTTGGCGAAGGAAATATAAATGCTTCATTAATGTTGATTTGCGATGAACCAACTTCAAGTGAGGATGAATTAAAGAGTTTTTTTGTTGGTAAGACAGGAGAAACTTTAACAAAAATGCTAAAGAATGTTTTGCATATAGAAAAAGATGATATTTATATAACAAATTTAGTGAAATGTAAGAGTATTAATGGAATGAAGCATTCTCATTTTAATAGTTGCAGTACCTATTTATTTAAACAAATTGAACTTATAAAGCCTGAACTTATTGTAACTTTTGGAGAAAAAGCATATCAATATCTTTGTAATGATAATAGCTCTTTAAGTCAAGTTAGAGGACAGATTATGAGTTTTAAAGAGTTTAAACTTCTTCCAACTTTTGGAATAAATTATTTGTTAAGAAATCCTTCTTTAAAAAAAGAAGCATATTATGATATGTTAAAAATTAAAGCAATTTTGGAGTCAAATTGAAAAATATAATATTATTAGTGTTTGTTTTTATCTTCTTTGGTTGTGCCCCTAAGTCAAGTATAGTTATAAACCCAACAAAAGTAATTGAGAAACCTAATATCAAAGAAGAGCATATAGTTGAAACTGAACCAGAGCCAGTTAAACCAAAAGAGATTCCAATTTATGAAAATATGAATAAGATTGCAATAATCTATCCATCAAAAATTGTAGGCAAATATGCAAAAAGTACTATTAATACAATAAGTGCATTTTTAGTTTACAATGATAAAGAATTTGTTATTGAAACTTTTGATACTTATGATGAAAATTATGAAAATATTTTTATGGCGGTTAAATTATTAAAAGAGAAAAACTTTTCAAAGGTAATTGCTATGTTTACAGAGAATGGATTTAGCAATTTTAATGCTTTAGATGATATTTCAGAATTACAAGTTTATTTACCTCTTCTTCATAAATCTGAGGTAGAAACAGCAAATGAAAATTTTATATTTGGTGGTATCTCTTATAAAGAACAGCTTGATTTATTAAATACTATATCAAGTGGTAAAAATACAATGTTTTATGTAAAATCATATAGAGGGAATAAGTTAAAAGAGAGTTATTTAAAAAGTTTTGTAAATTCAGGTGTAATTAAAGAAATTGATAAGCAAGGAAATAATTATAAATATATAATGAAGGATGAGAGAATAATTGGAAGCACTGTTTTACTTAATACACCAATTGTAAAATCATCTATAATTCTTTCACAGTTAACAGCATATGAGATTGAGCCAGAAAAGATTCTCTCTACACAGATAAATTACACTCCTTTATTAATTAAGCTTACACAAAATAGAGATAGAGAAAACTTTTATATTGTAAACTCTATTTCAGAAGTTGATTCTTTTTTAAAGGAGTATACAACTTTATTAGATTCGGATATAACTTATAACTGGGTAGATTACTCATCTTTAGTAGGAGCGAATTATTTAATCAATAAAAATGAATCAAATTTAATATCAAATAAAATTGAAGATAATCAAGTGATATATAAACCTGTCCTTTTTAAAAGTACAGCATATGGGTTTAAGAAGCTAGAAGAAAATTAAAAAATTAAGTATCTTTTAGGTATAATCGCGAATATTTATAGAAATGGAGCAAGAATTGAGAACGCACTATTGTACAGAAGTAACTGAAAAAAACATTGGTGAAAAAGTTACTGTTGCTGGATGGGTGAACAGTAGAAGAGATCATGGTGGAATTATATTTATTGATTTAAGAGACAAGGGCGGATTAGTTCAATTAGTAGCTGATCCTGGTCATAATAAAACTGTATTAAGTGTTGCAGAAGATGTAAGAGATGAGTTTGTATTAATTGCAACAGGTACTGTAAGAGCAAGAGGTGAAGGTTTAGAAAATCCTAATTTAATAACTGGAAAAATTGAAATTATTTTAGATGAATTAGTTATTGAAAATAGATCAAAGCCTATGCCTTTTGATTTGAATGATGAAAAAGTTAATGATGAAATCAAATTAAGAAATAGATTTTTAGAGTTAAGATCTAAAAAAATGTTTGATATTTTTAAATTAAGATCTAAAGCAACTATTCAGCTTAGAAATACATTGGATGAATTAGGTTTCTTGGATGTTGAAACTCCTATCTTAACAAAATCTACTCCAGAGGGTGCAAGGGATTATTTAGTACCATCAAGAATTCATGGTGGTGAATTTTATGCACTACCACAATCTCCACAGCTATTTAAACAGTTATTAATGGTATCTGGATTTGATAAATATTTTCAAATTGCTAAATGTTTTAGAGATGAAGATTTAAGAGCAGATAGACAACCTGAGTTTACTCAAATCGATGTTGAAATGTCTTTTTGTAATCAAGAAGAGGTAATTAAAGTTGCAGAAAGATTAATCTATGATGTATTTACTGCTTGCGGAAAAACAGTTCCTAAAACTTTCCCAAGGATTAAATATTTTGATGCAATGGAAAAATATGGTTCAGATAAACCAGATATGAGATTTGATATGGCAATGGTAGATGTTATTGATATTTTTGCTAATTCTACAAATGAAATTTTTGTTGATATTGCAAAAGATAAGAAAAACAATAGAATCAAGGCTTTAAGATGTCCAAATGGAGATAATCTTTTTTCAAAAAGACAAATGAAAGGTTTTGAAGATTATGTTAGAAAATTTGGAGCTAAGGGTCTTGGTTATTTCCAAATGAAAGAGGATGGTTTAAAAGGTCCTTTAACTAAATTTTTCAGTGAAGCCGATTTAGAAGAGATTGTAAGAGTAACTAAGTTAGAAGTAGGTGATGTTGTATTCTTTGGTGCAGGTGATAAGAAAACTGTATGGGATTATATGGGAAGATTTAGACTTTTCTTGGCTTCTGAAATGAATATTATTCCTGCTGATGTTTATGAGTTTATTTGGGTTGTTGATTTCCCAATGTTTGAAGTTGAAGAAGGTAAGATGAAAGCTCTTCACCATCCATTTACTATGCCTAAATCACTTGAAGATACTTCAGATTTAGAAGCTATTGAATCAATTGCTTATGATATCGTTTTAAATGGTACAGAACTTGGTGGTGGTTCAATTAGAATTCACAAAGAAGAGATTCAATCTAAAGTATTTGAACTTATGGGAATTTCTAAAGAAGAGGCACAAAAGAAATTTGGTTTCTTACTTGATGCATTACAATATGGTGCTCCAAGTCATGGTGGATTTGCTATGGGTCTTGATAGAATGATTATGTTACTTGCTGGAACTGATTCTATTAGAGATGTTATTGCTTTTCCTAAAACTCAAAGAGCTCAATGTCTAATGACACAAGCTCCATCTGAGGTTGATTCTGAACAATTAAAAGAGTTGAGTCTTAGAATTAGAAAAATCGAGTCTTGATAATTAAAGTTTAAGAGGTAATAGTATGAATAAGAAATCTCTTATATTATTGCTTCTTCTTACTAATCTGTCTTTTGCTAAAGTAGTTATAACTGTTACTTATCCTGTACAGGAGTTTTTTATTAAAAAGATTGCAGAGGATAGAGTTTATACAAAGATTGTTTATAACTCAAATAGTGATTTTAAATTTAATAATAGAACACTTATTAGAAAACTTTCAAGTAGTAATTACTATTTTAAGCTTAATTTAGAAAATGAAAATGAGATAATTGATATTTTTAAATCAAGAAATAGTAATTTAAAAGTTTTTGATATGACAAAAGATATTCCATATTTAAAAGATAAAGATGGAAATCTTATTCCTTATGTTTGGCTTGATCCAATTTTAGTAAGAGATATAGCTACTAATATATATGAAGCTTTAGTAAAAATTAGACCTTCTGATAAGGAGTTTTTCAAAAAGAATCTTGATCAATTTTTATTAGAGATTGATGAGATATATTTATATATAAAAAAAAGAGTTGATGAAAAAGAGATCTATGGTTTTTTTAGTTTTTCACATCAATTAGACTATTTTGCAAAAAGGTATAGATTAAATGTATATCATAAAGAGTTTAGATACTTAAAAGCTAAGGAAGTTACTGAATTAATTAAATTTTCTAGAAAAGAGTCTATTAAACATATTGTTTTAGATAATAAAAAGTCGTATTTAGTTGCCCAATCTTTAGCAAGTCATATTGGTGCTAAGATTGTTGAGCTTGATATATATAATAAAAATTGGAAATCAAATCTTTATAAAATTGTAAGGCATTTAGTTAATCAATAAAAATGGGATTGAATTAATTTGACGATTTTACAAAAACTCTTTAAAAATTAAGTTAAAAGTATTTAATATATGAATATTAACGATAGTTTTGGCACAATACGAAAAAATTAAATGGAATAGAAATTTAAATGAGTGTCGATAACAAATCAAGATTTTTACCAACATGTAAAAAAGAGATGAAAGAGCGTGGGTGGAATCAGTGTGATGTAATTCTTGTGAGTGGTGATGCTTATATAGATTCACCATTTATAGGTGTTGCTGTAGTAGGAAGAATACTTGAAGCATTAGGTTTTAAAGTAGGAATTATTGGTCAACCAGATATTAAAAGTGAAGATATAAAAAGATTAGGAGAACCTAAACTTTATTGGGGAGTTAGTGGTGGAAGTATTGATTCAATGGTTTCAAATTACACAGCTACAAAAAAGTTTAGAAATAGTGATGATTATACTCCTGGTGGAAAAAATGACAAAAGGCCAGACCGAGCAACATTAGTTTATACAAATCTTATTAGAAGGCATTTTAAAAATACAGTTCCAATTGTATTGGGTGGGATTGAAGCAAGTTTAAGAAGAGTTACTCATTATGATTTCTGGACAAATAAATTAAGAAAACCAATTCTATTTGATGCTAAAGCAGACTACTTAATTTATGGTATGGGAGAGATGGCAATAAGAGAGTTTACTTTAGCTCTTGCAAATAATGAAGACCCTAAAAAGGTTAGGGGAGTTTGTTATATCTTAAAAGAGCCAGTTGAAGAGTATATTCAACTGCCATCCCATCAAGAGTGTTTAGATGATAAAGAGAAATATATTGATCTTTTTGATTATTTCTATAAAAACAACGATCCTATAAATGCAAAAGGACTTTGTCAAAAAGTTGATAGAAGATATGCTATTCAAAATCCTCCTTGTGATTATTTAAATGAAAAAGAGATGGATGAAATTGCATCATATCATTATGAGAGAGATTTACATCCTTATCATAAGCCTGAAGGAAAAGTTAAATGCTTAGAGACTATTAAGTTTTCTATTCAAACACATCATGGCTGTTGGGGGGAGTGCAATTTTTGTGCTATTGGAGTTCATCAAGGAAGAACAATTAGAACAAGGAGTGAAAAAAATATACTTCAAGAGGCTAAAGATTTTACTAAAATGAGAGATTTTAAAGGTATTATCTCTGATGTTGGAGGACCTACTGCTAATATGTATGGTTATGAGTGTAATAAAAAACTCAAAAAAGGAACTTGTGATACTATTAGATGTGTAGATTTTCATAGACTTTGCAAAGTAATGAAAGTAGATCATAGTAGACATTTAAAACTACTTAGAGATATTAAGAAAGTACCAGGAGTAAAAAAAGCTTTTGTTGCTTCAGGATTAAGATATGATTTTATTCCAGCAGATAAAAAGTATGGATATGAGTATTTAAAAGAGTTAGTAAATCATCATATCTCAGGACAGATGAAAGTGGCACCAGAGCATACTTCAGATAGAGTTTTAAAATTAATGGGAAAGCCAGGGAAACAATCCTTAATTGAGTTTAAAAAGATGTATGATAAACTGAATAAGGAGGCTGGGAAAAAACAGTTTTTAACATACTATTTAATAGCAGCTCATCCAGGTTGTGAAGAGAAAGATATGTATGAGTTAAAACAGTTTACAAGCCATGAACTTAAGATGAATCCAGAACAAGCACAAATCTTTACACCTACACCAGGAACTTATTCATCTGTTATGTACTATACAGAGATGGATCCTGTTACAAGAGAAAAAATCTATGTTGAAAAGCATAAAGATAAGAAAGAGAAGCAAAAGAGTATTGTTCTTGATAAAAAGTATTATCAAAGAAGAAAACAAAATGGCTCTAGTTTACAAAGCTAAATTTGAGAAATAGGAAAAATATTTCTCTCATAAAAAATATAGTGAGCTTTAGATATAATACTACTCTTTTTTAAGTTATATAAAGTATTGATAAGGAAACATAAATGAAAAAACTATTTTTAATTATTGGTGCACCAGGTTCAGGGAAGACTACGGATGCTGAATTAATTGCAGAAAAACATGATAACATTACTCACTATTCAACGGGTGATATGTTTAGAGCAGAAGTTGCAAGTGGGAGTGAAAGAGGACAGATAATTGATTCTTATGTATCTAAAGGTAATCTAGTACCAATTGATATTGTTATTGAAACAATTGTAGGTGCTATTAAAAATGCTCCAACTGATGTTGTTGTTATTGATGGATATCCAAGAAGTGGTGAGCAAATGATAGAATTAGATAAATATCTAGAAAATGAATCTGAAGTGGAATTAGTAAATACTATTGAGGTAGAGGTTTCAGAAGAAGTGGCAAAAGATAGAGTTTTAGGAAGAGCTAGAGGTGCTGATGATAATGTTGAAGTATTCAATAATAGAATGAAAGTTTATACTGAACCATTAGCTGAAATTCAAAAGTTCTATACTCAAAAAGCACTTTTAAAGAAAATTAATGGTGAAAGAAGCATTGAAGAGATTGTTTCAGAAATGGATGAATTTATTCAAGCAAGAATTTAATATAACTACATGAAAAAATTGTTTAAATCACTTATAAAAAGCAATTTGAAGAAAAGAATAGTATATAATTAGATTAAAAAGTTATATATAATGAATAAAAATATAAACTTCTACTCCGTAATAATTGGTACTGAGTTATTAAATGGGCGTCGTAAAGATGCTCATTTCTCTTTCTTAAATGAACAACTATTAAAAAGAGCTTGGACACATAAGGCTTCATTTATTATAGAAGATGATACTAAGCTTATGAAAAATATTTTCAATTTAATTAAAAATGATAAAAACTCTGTAATGTTTTGTTATGGAGGAATTGGAGCAACTCCTGATGATTATACAAGACAGATTGCAGGAGAGGTTTTTCGAGATGGGAATATGCAGTTTAATACAGAAGTTAAAAAGTTAATTGAAAATCAGTTTGGAGCAGATGCTTACCCTCATCGTATAAACATGGCATATCTTCCAAGTGGAGCAAAATTACTTAAAAATGTAGTAAATAATGTACCAGGATTCTATTTAGATGATAGATTCTTTTTTACACCTGGGTTTCCTTCAATGAGTCAATCAATGGTTATTGAAGCTTTAGATAGATATTATAATAAAAATGAGATTCAAAAATATAGAAGAACCCTTACACTGTTTTCAGGTGAAAATGATATTATTGATTTTATGAACTCTTTGCCAATACAAATTGAAGCTTCATCTCTACCTAAGTTAATTGATACTAAAAGAAGAGCTGTTTTATCACTTAGTTCTACTGATAAAAAATTATTAGATAGCTATTTTAAAAAGGCACAAGAGTATTTAGATAACAAGGGTATTGAGTATGTTCTAAAAGATCTATTTGAATCTAATTAGGTTTAGTATAAAAATTAAATTTCCATCCTTTATCATGGTCATACTTTTCTAAGTTAAAATTATCCCAGACTTTCTTGCATTTTTTATTATTATATTTCAATCCCTCTTTTGCAAAGTTATGAGCCCTTCCAAAGTTAGGGAATACGCCTTTCCCAGATGCATACATAAAGGCTAAGTTACAATGAGCATCAATATAACCTTGTTTTGAAGCTCTTTCAAAATATAGTACAGATAACTTGTAATCTTTGTCTACTATAATGCCACTTGCTAGAAATTGTCCTATCATATTTTGTGAAGGAGCATAGCCATTATTTGCAGATTTTAAAAAAGTATTATAAGCTTTTTTTAGGTTATAATAGGCAGTTTTTTTTGATAGATATAGCTTCCCTAAATGATGAGTTGCTTTATCATGATTTAAATTACTTGCTTTTTCAAGTAAATCATGAGTTTTTGTAAAACTTTTTTTAATAGTTTTTCCTTCTGCATATATTGTTGCAAGTCTAAACATTGCATCAGGGTCTTTTTCTTTTACTAATTCTTTATAAAGTCCTAAAGCTTTAAAAGTCCCATATTTTTCTTCATACTCTTTTACATCTTTATAAGTTAAATCAGCATAAGCACTAAGATAAAAAGTTAAAAAAAGAATAAGTTTTTTAATCATTGAACCTCTTTTTTTATATTAGAATTTAGAATTGTAGTAATCTCATATGTAATCGTATTATGAATTTTTGCAAGGTTTTTAACATTGTCAAAGATACAAATCTCATCATCAGTAGAGTTAATTGATATATTATCCATAGAGACTCTTCCTAATATTTGATACCCTTTTGGAGTAAAATATTTATCTTCTGCATTAAGTCTTAAAAAGCCATCTCCATATCCAATGTCATATGTAGAAATTTCCATATCTTTTTCTGCAAGAAATATTCCATTATATCCAACTGATTGATTTTTTTTTATTTTTCTTGTTGAGATTTTTTTTGCCCAAAGTGACATTACAGGTTTTAAATCTGGATTATTAAATAAGGAGTTATTTTCAAGATATCCATACTGTGCAATTCCAATTCTTACTAAATCTTCATCGAAATTCTTAAATCTAAATAAAGCAGAAGAATTAGCAGAATGAAACTTAGGAATAGGTAAAAAAAGTTTTTCACATATTTTTTTCACATTAATTTTCACTTGATTAAAAACTAATCTTTGCCAGAAAAAATCACATGATAGTTTGTCTGCACTTTTATGATGTGTTAAAACACCAGTAAGATTTAAATTTCTTTTAGAAATACCATGAATAGCCTTTTCTAGCTCACTTGGCAAAATGCCATTTCTGTGCATTCCTGTATCCACTTTAAGTTGAACATTCGTATTTTCGGGTAAGCTTTCAATTTCTTTAAATGAATTAATTACTATGTGAAAAGTATGTGAATAATTGTGAAAAGTGTCATCAGCTAAAATTAAGATTTGCTTGAATAACGACTTGATTTTCTTAGCTTCTTCAAGATTTTTTACTACTGCATTACTAATTCCATACTCATTTGCAAGTTTTGCAATTTCTATAAGTCCATGTCCATAGGCATTATCTTTTAATACAACTGCAATTTTATCTTTTGAACCTGCTTGTTTTGAAATAATATCAAGATTATGAAAATAATTTGCTTTATTTAAAATAATTTTTGCCAAAATTTAGCCTCAGTTAGTTTTGAAATAATCAAGTAAAAGAATAGCATCTTTTTCGTTTAGGATATCTTTTAATTCTTCTAGATTTGCATTTCTTATATTATCAAATGTTTCAAAATAAGATAATAGTTTTTTAAGCTTCGACTTACCTATGCCTTTTATTTCTAAAAGTGAAATTTGAGTATCCTCTTTTCTTTTTTGTTTTTTGTGGAAAGTGATGGCAAATCTGTGTGCTTCATCTCTTAGTCTTTGTATAAATTGAAGTCTTTTATCTGTTGAAACTAATTCTACTCTTTCAATTACTCCATTATTTTCAAAAAATAGAATATCTTTTGCACTTCCTTTTGCTCTATGTGCTTTGAAGTCAAGTTTCTCTTTTGCTATGGCTATAATATCAAGATTAACTGCACAAGAGTTTCTAATATCAATTGCAAGTTTTAGTAAAGTCTCTCCTCCATCTATTACCCACATATCAGGCGGAGGATTTTTTTCAAAACTTTCAACTCTTCTTCTTAGAGTCTCTTTCATTTGTGAATATTCATCTTTTGCTTGAAGGTTATAGTGTCTAAAATCAGATTTTACAAACTTATCTTCCCATGTAACCATTGCACCAACAGTTGCTTGTCCCATCATATGTGAATTATCAAAACATTCAAATCTAGTAGGGGTTTCATCAAGCTTAAATAGGAGTTTTAGTTCATCATAAACTGTTGTTTTTAAAGTGAGGTTTTGAAGCCTTAGTAGTTCATCACAGTTATTTAAAGCAAGATTAAGAATTTCTCGTTTTTTACCTTTTTTAGGATAAACGATTTTTATTATTTTATTAAACTTATTTTTAATAAACTCTTCAATACTCTCTTTTTCTTCAATTTCATTTGCAACAATTATCTCTTTTGGAAGTAAAGGAATTTCATTATTATAATAGTTTACAATTGCTCTTTCGTATGCCTCATTAATATCTAATTCAAGATTATTATTTTGCTTTAAATAGTTGTGATTACTAGATACAAGTTTTCCATTTCTAAAGAACATTCTAACTACAACAGCTTTTGACTCTTTGATTTTAACGGCAAATAGGTCTAAATTTTCATTTGTAGCTAAATCCATTCCAGTTTGAATTTGAGACTTTTTAATTGTTTTTATTCTATCTCTTAGTTTCATAGCTTCTTCAAATCTGAACTCATCTGAGTATTCCATCATTTTTCTATTTAATTTAGCTATTAGTCTATTTTTATTATAGATATAATCAAGGGCTTCATCTACAAATTTCTTATAAGCTTCTTTTGAAATTTTACCTTCACAGGGAGCATGACATTTTTTTATTTGATAGAAAAGACAGGCTTCTTTACCTTTTATACATGATTTTTTTTGGATAAGCGGAACAATTTCATAAATTGAATCGAGCATGTCTCTAGCACCAATTGAGTATGGTCCAAAATATTTAATGTGGTTTTGTTTTAGAACCCTCCTAGTTATTTCAAGTCTTGGAAAATCTTCACTTAAATCAATATAGATATATGGATAGGTCTTATCATCACGAAGAAGAATATTATATTTTGGCTTTAACTGTTTAATAAGGGAGTTTTCTAAAATAAGTGCATCATGTTCATTTGAAACAACTATCCATTCAATAGATTTAACCTCACTTATCATTTTATAAATACGAGGATTTAATTTATCTGATGGGAGAAGTTTTGGTGCAAATTTAAAATATGATTTAACTCTATTTTTAAGAACTTTGGCTTTTCCAATATATAAAAGTTTTCCATATTCATCAAAATATTGGTATACACCAGCTTCATTTGGTAGTTGCTTTAGTTTCTCTTCTAAATTCATTTTTGAATTATATCTAAATTGTTATTGATAGTTTATATAATAAGGTTTCGTCCAAAGTTGTCTACCTTTTGTTTCTTCCCATCCAATAATCTGTTTTGGAGTCATTATATGGGTATCATTATTATAAAAAATTTTAAATCCACTTTTTGCTATATTTTTTTCATTTTGAGTATATAAAGCATTATAGATTTTTATTTTTACAGCTGGGTCTCCATGACCGTCTATATTGTAAATTAAGTTAATATTATCAAACTTTTTTACTTCATCTTTTTTTCTTAACATTCTTTTATGGAACATATGAACTAGTAGTTCTCTTTTTCCTAAATTGTTTTCAATTAGATATTCACTCATTATCTCTTGTGCTTCATTTAATTGATTTGCAAAAATATGACCTATAAATCTTCCAGGGGGGTATCTTCTATGTTTTGGTATTTTAAATTCAGGGTCAAGGGCTAAATGAACATCATTATATTTTAGATATTTAAGAACTAAATTTAATGCTTCGGCAGGGGAATTTGCTCCCATTTGCAAATCAATAATTACTTTAAACCCTTCTTCTTGAGCTC
Source organism: uncultured Arcobacter sp. (assembly GCA_964480765.1). GTDB lineage: Bacteria > Campylobacterota > Campylobacteria > Campylobacterales > Arcobacteraceae > Halarcobacter. The sequence goes on from CAYZST010000010.1 coordinate 34,672, forward strand.
TTTTTATATATTTCATTAAACTTTCATTAGAGAGTCTTAACATATAAGTGTTTCTTCTTCCTGCATCAGGAGTTGCAAGTCCATAGATAATATGAAATGCCATTTGTATATTTACTTTACCTTCAAGCTCTTTATTAAAATAAGCCTCTTTTTTTCTCATTTTTTCTACCAAATTATCAATATCACTCTGGCCAAGAATACCAAGAGATTGTGTATTTGGTCTACCATAATATCCAATTACTAAGGACTCTTTCTTTTTTATTTCATTTAAGTTACTAGTCGCATTTATGTTTTGACTAATAAACAAAAAAGTTACTATTATTAATGTTTTAAATATATTTGACATATTACACTTTTAAAAATTATATTGTTTGGAAGTATAATATATTATAATAAAAGAAAATTTAAAATTAGAAAAAATGATGATAATAAGTTAAAAAAAAAATTTATTTAGACAATAATTTTATATATAATTTAGACAATTAGAGCTAAGTCTGAAATTTGATAGTTTTTTTTATTTTAATTATACTTTTTAATTTTATTATTTTTTTACTAAGTTATAATTTTTCCCATGGATATAGTAATAGAAAATAATAGATTTTATTTTAATTATCTTGATAAATCATTTGCAAATCTTTCAATAAAAAATAATAGTATGAAGTTAGAATTAATAAAAACAGTTCCTGCTTTTAGAAATATGGGCTTAGCCACAAATTTATTAACTGAAATCATTGCTTTTTTAAAAAGAGAAAAAAAGTGTAAATTTCTTTTTGTAAATCCTCTTCCTTTAGAATCAAGTGGTTTAAAATTTGATTCTTTAATTAAATTTTATATTAAGTATGGTTTTAAAAAATCAAATAAAGCTGATATGCACGAACCATATTTAATGGTAAAAGAATTATAGTCCTAGAACTCTTCTTATTTCAGATTCTATTGAGCTTGGTTTTGTTGTTGAACTATATCTTTTTAAAACTTTTCCATCTTTATTAACTAAAAATTTAGTAAAATTCCATTTTATATTTTTGCTACCCATAAAACCAGGTGCCTCTTTTTTTAAATAAGTATATAAAGGATGTTCATTTTTACCGTTTACCTCTATTTTTGAAAACATATCAAAATTTACACCATACGTGAGTGTGCAAAACTCTTTAATCTCTTCATCTGTTCCTGGTTCTTGATTTGCAAACTGATTAGAAGGAAATCCAAGTATCATAAAGTCATTATCTTTATATTTATCATATAACGCCTCTAAACCTTCATACTGAGATGTAAATCCACATTTACTAGCAACATTTACAATAAGTAGAGTTTTTCCTTTATATTTTGAAAGAGATATCTCTTTCCCTTCTATATCTTTTGCTTTGTAATCGTAAATAATCATCTCTTTTTCTCCCCCAAATGTTAATGAAAAAGTTAAGATAAAGATAGTTAAAATTTTATAAAACATTACTCATCCTTTTCTTTATTTTAACTTGTTTTATAGTTGTTTTGTATCTATTTTAAATCAATTAATCTAAAAAGGGTTTATTTTGTTTGAAATAACATCGTAATGATTTACAAATCTATCACATCTAAGACCATTTAAACTTTTACAAATATTTTCCCATTTTAAACTATGTCCTGCGTTTTCATTTGAATAATCTTCAAAAACGAACATAAGAGCATGAGCGTACTCATGGGGAAGCACATCATCTATCATATAATCAATACTCTCTTTAAATCTATTTTTATTTAAAAATATTGTTATATTCCCTTTTTTGTCAGTTGTTGCTGCTCCAAATAGTTTTGCTGGCATTTTATCTGAGATTTTTATGGGAATTACTTTTTTTACTCCATATTTAATAAATGCTAAGTTTCTAAGTTCTAATTCTTTTTCTTTTATTTTTAAAAGAGTTTTTTCATTTAAAGGATTATTTTTAAACTTGTAATCTTTATACCATGTATAGATTAAAAAAAGAGAACCTACTAATGTAATAAATAAAAATAATAGGTTTAATTTTTTTATAAACAAAACTTAACTCTAATTTGGAAATGCTTGAAGAAGTACATCTTTATAATGATTTAATTCTTGCATTAACTCATCTCCATTGTTACTAATATCTGGATGATATTTCTTTGCTAACTCTTTATATCTTTTTTTTATTTCATCTTTTGTTGGGTTATTTATAAACCCAAAAAATTTTTTTGCTTTGTTTACTTCAGAAAAACTTGCAGCTCCATGCTGAAAATTTCTTTTTCTAAACTGCTCTTCAAAATCTTTGAAATCAAAGTTTCCATGTGTACTACCCATATTTGAAAAGTCTTGACTATTAAAGGTAAATCTAAAACCATTTGCCCCACTAGCCTCTTTTATCTTCTTTTTAAATTTATAAATTATATAATAACTAAGAGTGATTAGAATAAATAGAATAATTAAAAATATTCCAAAATTTGTGAATATTAAATAAAGAATACCAAAAAATATTCCCCACTTAATTAAATTGCTCAAAATATATGATAACTCTCTACCCATTCTTTAAAAACCTTAATAATTTAATTGTGATATTATAGTATCTTATCTTAAATTTTACCTTTTCATTGTTATATTTATCTAATATGAATTTTATTTTCTAGTCTGTTATTACGCTAATAAAAAAGAGTAATATTAGTTGGTTTTAAATAAGGTTTTTGTTGACCTACTTATGAAAAACTTTTTAAACTATTAGGGGTAGTTCAATATAAAATTTGGCTCCTTCTTTTTTATTTTTTACATAAATTTTTCCTTTTAAATTCATTGTTACTATTTCATAGCACATATAAAGACTTATTCCTATTCCTATTGATTCATGTTTAGTAGTAAAATAAGGATCAAAAACTTTATCAATAATCTCTTCTGGAACTCCTCCTGCATTATCCTCAATTGTAATAAGACCAAAATGGGAACTTCTCTCTTTTATACTTACAGTAATAGTTCTATTTTCTATATTATTATTTCTCTTTAATGCTTCTTTTGCGTTATTTAAAATATTCAGAATAACTTGTATTAATTCACTTTCATTTGCAGTTATAAAGAGTTCTTTTTCATTAAAATCTTTTTTAATAGTTATATAACTATAATTGAAAGTTTTACTTACTATTTCAAGTGATTTATCAACAATTGATTGTATTGAGAATCTAATTTTTTCATTTTTATTATCACCTATGTAATCTTTAAAGTTCTCTATGGTTTTTGATAAATAGGCACTTTGTTCTAAGATAAGATTTGTAAGAATTTCAAAATTTTTATCATCTAAAGTATCTACTTCTTTATGAATTTTTAGCCCACTTGCACTAGTAGATATTAAGTTTAATGGTTGTCTCCATTGATGGGCTATATTATTTAACATTTGGGCAATTGAAGCCATCTTTGCATTATTTAATATTGAAATATCTTTTTTTCTACTCTTTTTTATCTCTAGTGCAATTTTTTTATCTAAATCACTATTAAGTTTTTTTAGTTTTATGTTTGCAAGTTGCTGCTTATAAAAAAGATATATTACAAGGGATAATAGTATATAAGAGATTAATAAAATAGAGATAAGATTCTCTTTTAAAATTGATATATAACTATCTTTAATATTGATACATAATGCAGCTACTACTTCTTGTGTAATTGGATTTTTTATTGGTATAATTGATTTAATTAACTTCAAATTTTCTAGATACATACTAAAAGATTTATCTTCTAATATCTTATTTGTTAAATCTTCACTTTTTGTATCAATAGGAGTAGGTGGAAAAGTTTCATAAATTACTTTCTCAAAATAAAAGCCTTTATTTGGACTTTGAATATAGTTTATCTTTTCATCTTCAAAAACTTTTTTATCTACAATATCTTTTTTTATTAAAAAGCTTGAATTTAGATTATAAGTTTTATGTACTATTTCAATCAAGGATAAAGCACTAAAAGAGATTTCAACACTTCCAATATAAGTTTTTTTTTCATCAAATAGAGGGTATATATATCGAAAGCCATTAAATATTCGCCCTTCTTCAAAGCCGTGAATCTCTTTTTGATTTTCATTTACATATTTAACAGTTGGTCTTACATTACTAAGATTATCTCCATATATATTTGGTCTGTGCATTCTTAGAAAACTATCATTATTTGGTAGTTGGAAATGTAGTTGTTTAAGATTAAAACTTTTTAGTTTGTTATATTCATACTTTAATTCATTATACAAGCTATTTCTAATTTTTTCTTTATTTACTTCATCTGCATTATAGGCATTTTTAAATATATCAATTATTTTTTCTATATTAATTTGAGTATTAAAAATAAGTTCAGCAATATTTCTATTTTTTTCAACTATTGCCTTATATAGTAGATGATGTTCAATTGTTTTTTGGTTTAAGTAGGAACTTTTTGTTTTATTATAATCATATAAAAAATAGCTAGTAATTATAGTTATAAAAAAAATATAGATTAAAATAAAGTTAACAATGAGATTTCTTGACATCCTATCTCCTTTATTATTAATATTAAAATAACTAAATCGTAAGTATATATTTTCTATCTCTTTTAAAAAATTTTCTAAGTAAAAAAAGTTTTAGAACTTTTTAATAGATAATAAAGTATATCAATAGAGTAATCGACTATTTATATTAAATATTACATTATTTATTTTAGTATTAACTTAGTAATCGAAAGTAAAGATATTATTTAAAATACAATAAATAATAATTATTTATTTTTAAAATAAGATTATTTATTTTTTTGATATTAATATTATGTTCATCATTCTTGCGTTGATACTGCTTTTTTGATAAAAATTTTAATCTATTTTTAATATTATATTAATAATTATCAAGTATTATAAATTCACAGATAATATACAATTTTTAAAGATATTTTTACAGGGAAAACAGATGGATTATGAAAAGTTTGAAAAAGCAGTTGATATGTTTGGAATATTAATAAGAACTTCAAAAAAAGATTTGAAAAAGAAGTATCTTAAGCTCTCAAAAGAGTATCATCCTGATATGCCAAATGGTAGTGATGAAAAGTTTCAAGAGTTACAAGAAGCTTATAAGTTATTAAATGCATACGTAGATTCATTTCTTTTTTCCTTTGATGAAGAGGAGTTTAAAACTCAATTTCCTTCATTTACTAATTATAAAAATTGGAGATAATTATTATGAGAACAACAAAAATAGTAGCTTTATTGTTAGTTACGTCGTCATCACTTTTATCGAATATCAATATAAAAAGTATTGATTTTTTTGCAAATAAAAGTTTTGTAAATCAAAATATTTCAACATCTTCAAAAACTGTTGATTTAATAGGTAATGTAAAATTAGAGGATATAAGATTTAGTTTAGCACAAGGATGTAGTATAAATAGTACAGAACTTGAATATATAGATTTTATAAATGATAATTTAAGTATTAAAATCAAAAACTTAGAAGAGCAAATAAATAAAAATGAGAATCAAATCAAAGCTTATAAAAGTGCTATCTCTTTTTTAGAGAATAGTTCTGTCTCTTCTATATCTGATTTAAAATCATTAAAAGAGACATCTAAATTTGTAAAATCGGAAATTTTAGAGAATCATAATAAAATTTATAAAATACAGCAAAGTCTTAAAAAGCAAGAAGAGGAGTTAACTGAATTAAGTAAAAAAAGAGCAAATAGTAAGTTCACAAGATTGAATTATGATATCTCTTGTGAAGATGAAAGAGCTAAGATAACTTATCCAATCTATGATATTACTAGAAATGGTTTTTATGATATAAGCTATAATTCAAATGATAAAAAACTTGATATAAAAAATTCAGTTTTTATTACACAAGCTACAGGTGTTGATTTTAAGAATATTGATATTAATCTTTATACATATAATTTTGTTCAACAATTAAATCCAAATAAGTTTTATCCAGAGTATTTAGATGTAGTAAAAAATCCTCCTATTACATATAAGCAAGAGCAAATGTTAGATGCAGTACCAACAAAAATACTAAAAAAATCTGCAATAACAACTTCTTCTTATATTGAAGATACAACAAAATCTTTTTTTAAAGTTTCAAATATTACTTTACAAAGTGGTAAAAAAACAGAAGTTGTCTTTGTAAAAGATAGTTACAAGGCACAACAGAGTTTAGAAGTTGATGGATACTCATCTTCACAAGCTTTTTATAAAGTAGATTTTAAATCTAATAAATTGTATGGAGTGTTAAATTCAAAACTATATTTAGATGGAATATACGTAGGAAAAGCATATCAAGAGGAGATTAAAAAAGATAATAAAACCTCGATATACTTTGCAACAAATAGGCTTATTGATGTAAAAAAAGAGTTGATAAAAGATATAAAAGAAGAGCCTACCTTTAGTATAAATAAGATTAATTCACAAAAAATATGGAAATATAAAATTACAAATAATCATAAAAAAACTCAAAAAATAACTTTAGTAGAGAGAGTACCAGTTTCTAAACATAAGGATATAAAAGTTAAATTAATTGGAAAGAGTACATATAAAGAGTTTGACAAAAAAAATGGTAAAATAACTTTTGAATTTGGATTAAAACCAAATGAAACAAAGATAATTGAGTTTGGATATGAAGTAAAAAAACCTATAAAATGATAAAGGGCTTAAAATGTTTGATGAGAAAAAAATAAAAGAGTTAGTTCTTGTTTCACTTATTGCTGATTCATATAGTTTAGGAACACATTGGATATATACTGACAAACAATTAGCTTCTTTAAATATAAATTGGGAAGAGCTAAATGATGCAAAATCAGTTTGGCATAAAGATAAAAAAGCTGGTGAATTTACTCATTATGGCGATCAAACTTTATGGTTATATCAATTTTTGCAAAATAAAGATTCTTTTGATATTCAAGAATATACTTCATTTTGGGAGAAGAAGATTGAAATTTATAATGGCTATATAGATGGAGCAACAAAAGAGACTTTAGAAAATATTAAAGATGGAAAAATACCAACAGGTTCTTCTTCAACAGATTTATCAATCGTAGGGAGAATTGCACCTTTACTTTTAGTCTCATCAAATAAAGATGAGTTTTTGCAAAATGTTGAAAATTTTGTGAGAATTACGCATAATTCAAGTAAGGTAATAAAGACTTCAAACTTTTTTGCAAAGCTACTTTTAGAAGTTCTTGATGGGAATAGCATTGAAGAAAGCTTAGGGGAATTAAAAGAGCAGTATGATACAGAAATTCAATCATACATAACAAATGGTATCGCTTCAAAAACAGCTGATACTTTTGAAGCGATAAGAGGTTTTGGATCAGCTTGTGATATCAATGGTGGTTTCGCAAGTGTTATTCATCTTCTTTGTAAGTATGATAATATAAGGGATATGCTAATATGTAACGCAAAGGCTGGAGGAGATTCTAGTGCAAGAGCTATGTTAGCTTCAATTATATTCTTAGCTCAAGAGAACAAAAAGGCAACACAAATACCAAGTAATTGGCTAAATATAAAAGCAACAATAGTTTAGGAAAATTGATGAATTTAACAAGGTTTTTTAAAGACAAATTTTATATAGAGTTAGGTGTAGCTTCTATTTTATTTATAGTTGCTTTATTAATGAATAAGCTAATGGAAGCAATTATTTATATGCTCTATTTTATCATTTTTTTAGAAATAGTAAGAGCTGTTATAAACTATATAAGAGAACAAAGAGTTGTTCTATCAATACTTGTTGATGCTTTTATAATACTTGCTTTAAGAGAGTTAATTGTTAATGTAGTAAAGATAAATGAAGAGAAAATTCAATCTTGGAATGATTTGTTCTCTTCTTCTTTAAATTATAATATTATGATTATTTCAGGAGTTATTATATTTTTGTTAGTTGTTAGATATCTATCTGTTAAAACTTCTCAAAAATATATGATTGATAAGATGAAAAATTGCGATTTGCATGATTGATTATCATCAACCAGTTTTTCGACCTCCAGCTGAGGCAAACTCCGTTATTATTCAGGTTACACTTGGTTGTAGTTACAACAAATGTAGCTTTTGCTCTATGTATGAAAGCAAAAGATTCAAAATAAGAGATATTGAAGATATAAAAAGAGATATACGTGATATGTCTATTTATGCAGATAGTAGAAGAGTTTTTTTAGCTGATGGTGATGCCTTAGCTTGTGATACTATGTTTCTTATTGAGATTTTAAAATATTTAAAAAAGTTTTTCCCAAAACTTAAAAGAGTAAGCTCTTATGCAAGTGCTTATAATCTTTTGCAAAAAACTTTTGATGAATTAAAGCTTTTACAAGAACATAATCTAAGCCTAATTTATTATGGAATAGAGTCAGGTAATCAAGAGTTATTAAAATATATAAATAAGGCAATGAAGCCTGAAAAGATGATTGAAGGTTTAAATAGAGTAACTCTTGCAAATATGAAAATTTCAGCAACGGTAATACTTGGACTTGGTGGTAAAAATTTATCACATCAACATATAGAAGATACTGCAAAATTAGTAAATGCGTGTGAACATATAAACTATTTATCAACTTTACAACTAGGACTAAGTTCAACAAAAGAGGATGAGTTTTTTACAAGATTTGAGAAAGAAAAAGGTGCGTTTATTTTTAGTAGTGATAAAGATATGCTTGAAGAGCAAAAAAGATTTATATCTTTGATAAATCCCAAAAAGCCAATAATATTTAGGTCAAATCATGCCTCAAATGCACTTCCTTTAAAAGGAACACTGCCAAAAGATAAAGAGAACTTACTTCAAATATTAGACTTAGCACAAAGTGATAGCTCTCTTCTAAGACCTATGTTTTTGCGAGGATTTTAGTCTATATCTAGTCTTGAATACAGCAAAGTTATTAATATTATAACTCAATTTCCAATCCAATAGGGCAGTGATCACTTCCAAAAATATCATCTAAGATATAAGCATCTTTGATATTATCTTTTAAATCTTTACTTACATAAAAATAGTCGATTCTCCAGCCAACATTGTTTGCTCTTGCATTTGCTCTATATGACCACCAGCTATATTTATCTTTGATATCTCCATTTATTACTCTAAAAGTATCAAGATATCCATTATTTAAAAATTTAGTTATCCACTCTCTTTCCATTGGTAAAAATCCAGATGTTTTTTCATTTGCTTTTGGTCTTGCAATATCTATTTCTTTATGAGCTGTATTTACATCACCACATATAATAATAGATTTTCCCTCTTTTTTTAGATTCTCACAATACTTTAAGAATCTCTCATAAAACTCCATTTTATAAGTAAGTCTTTCTTCTTTTGACTGACCATTTGGAAAGTATACATTAAAAAATGCAATATCTTTATTTCCAAGAGTAAAGTGAACTTCGTTTATTCTTCCTTCATTTAAAATATCAACTTCAAGACAGTTTCCTTCAAAAGTTGTTTTTATATCTGTAAAAAGTGCTGTTCCACTTCGTCCTTTTATAGCCGATTGTGAACTTAAAATTGTTTTATACTCTTTATCAAAGATAGTTTTAGGGATTTGTTCTTTTGTTGATTTTGTTTCTTGAATACTTAATATATCAATATTTTCTTTATCTATCCATTTTAAAGCTTCTTTTTTATCTACTGCTCTAATTCCATTTACGTTCCATGAAATAAATTTATATCTTTTCATTATCTATCCTCTTTAAAGATTTATTTGATTTTATCAATTAATCATGGTTTTCCAGTTTAAAAATAAAATCAATAAGTTGGTTTGTTATTTAGATAGTTTTATTGTGGATTCTTTTTTTTGTAAGTTCTCTAGTTTCTCCTCTTTTTTATTTTCTTTAATGCTTGAATCATTAAGAGAAAAAGGGCTTTCATTAAATTTTGATGTGCCAATTAATTTATCTTTTTTCCCACCATGCATATCAATTTTTCCACTGTTTTCTCCCGTATATGCATAGTTTGCAAAAAGTGTTGAAGAGATAAATATTAGACTAAAAATTACAGTTTTCATTATTTTACTACTTTTTCTTTTTTAGATTAATAACTATACCATAAAGAGTAATGATAATCCAAAATATTTCAATAATAAATGATCCTAAATTAAAATGTACAAAAAGTGAGATTAGAAGTAAAATGGCACCAACTAAATTTAAAAGTTGATATTGTAAAGATTTTATTGTATATTTGTTTACTTGAAGTAATAAATATGCTATAACAACAAATACCATACCTATAAATCCAATCCATTGAAAAATGTCCATTTTTTACTCCTTTTTACAATGTAAACTGCGGATTTTAACACTTTTTTGATAAATAAGTCTTTATTTGCTATTTTAAAAATAAATTAATGAAAAGATTGTATATGCCAAACGAAATATTATTAGGAATAATTACATTTTTTACATCAACAATTGCAGGGGTTGTTGGTCTTGGTGGAGGTATGATACTTATTGCTGTCCTTCCTTCTTTCTTACCTGTTAATGCTTTAGTGCCAGTTCATGGTTTAACTCAAATGTCAAGTAATTTAAGTCGTGCGGTATTTGGGTACAAAGATGTAAAATTAGAGGTTATTCCAAAGTTTCTCTTTGGATCTTTTTTAGGAATTAGTTTTTTTGCAACTATTTTATATTTTATCTCATTAGAGTATGTGCCATTATTTATTGGAATTTATATTTTATTATCTCTATGGAGTTCAAAATTTAATGAAAAGATAAAAAAATATGAGAGTTATGTTGTAATTGGGTTCTTTCAAACAGGCTTATCAATTGTTGTGGGTGCAACAGGACCTCTTGCAACTACTCTTTTAGTAAAAGATTATAATGATAAGGATATTGTTGTTGCTACTGCTGCTGCACTTATGAGTATCACTCATACTTTAAAAGTGTTTGCTTTTATGATTTTTGGATTTGTTTTTTTTGATTACATTGGTATTCTAGTTGGTATGATTATTGGAGCAGTTGCAGGAAGCTGGGCAGGAACAAAGCTTAGAGATAAAATAGATGGGAAAAAGTTTATGATGGCTCTTAAAGTTCTTTTATCTTTTATGGCAATAAAGCTTATAGTTTTTCTTTTTATCTAATAATAGAATTAACTTTTAGTAGGTTCATATTTAAAACAATATTGAAACAATTTTGACTTTTTTGATTTTTATATGATATTATAAAATATGAGTAATAAAAATCAAAAAAAGCTCTATACACTCGAATATATAGAGAAAATTTTTAAAGTGATTCCTTTAACTTTTATTTTAATTTTAGCAATTATTTCAATTTTTATATCTTATGTACTTTTGGATTCAAAACAAAAGCGTGAGATTGATTTATTAAAGCAAAAAGAGGCACTTCATAATGAGTTTAGTAAAAAGGAACTTCTTTTAGATTTTTCAACTAGAGTTAAATCTGGTGTTGATTTAAAGTTAATAGAGATTGAAAAAATGCTTCAGGAACATACTTACAAGATTATAGGAACACTTAGTAATAGTTATGCAAACTCAACATTAAATGATGTTATTAAATTTTTAAGTGAATATGAAAAAAAGAGTGGTGTTGGAGTTGTTTTTTTTGATGAAGAGAGTTTAAATATAATTTATGGAAAAAAAAGAATTGATTATTTATCAAGCTTGATTTTTGGTAAAAGTGATTTATCTTATAAAAAAATAGTTCTTAAATATATCCATTCTCAAGGAAGGTATAATACACAAGAGTGGAAAAATGATCTAACCGGAGCTTTAAGATTAACTTTTTTTGATTTACTTAAGGTAAAAGGAAAGAGATATTTTGTTGGTACTTTTTCAAATGTTGATAATATAAGAGTTATAACAAAAAAAACTATAATAGATGAGATAGACCTATTAAAACAGAATATTGATTATAATATTTGGTTTTTAGATTTTATTACAAAAATTACTTATAATTTTAATGGTAAAAAAAAATATGATACAACAGATGTTATTTTAGTAAAACAAAAAGAGAATATAAAGTATGAGATTTTAAAATATTTTCATAGATATGAAGAACCAAATGAGGCTTTCAATAACTATATTTTATATGATAATAGATTTAAATTTTTAATCTCAATTGATTATGATAAAAATATTTTTGTAGATGAGGGAAAAATTGTTCAAAAATATAATTCATTATTTATAAGTGTTGCTATTTATATTATTGTATCAGCAGTAGCTTTGATTATTTTTTCACTTTTATTTTCAAATTTCACCAAAAAGATTTTAGATAGATATAATGATGAACTTCAACAAAGAACTGACTCTTTAATCCATTGGAAAAATAGATTTGAACTTGCCGTTATTGCTTCTAATGATGGGCTTTGGGATATTGATTTTAGTGAAGATAAAATCTTTTTTTCTGAAAAATGGTTAGAGATTTCTGGATATAAAAAAGGTGAATTAACTAAATTTTCCCATTGGTTTAATCTTATTCATAAAGATGATAAAACAAAAGTTGAAAACCTTTTTGAAGAGATTTTTGCAGGAAAAAGGGATGACTTTATTTGTGAGTATAGATTAAAAACAAAGAGTAAAGGTTTTAAATGGATATTTGCAAGAGGAAGAGTTTTTATTGATGAGAAGACATCAAAAAAAAGAATGCTTATGATGTCTATGGATATTGATAAAAATAAACGTATGAAAAAAGAGCTTTTAGATGTAGAACTCTTGGTTCAAGATGGAAAAATTGTACTTTTTAAACTATTAAATGATGAAAATTTAAGTGTAAAATATATCTCAAATGCTATAAAAAATTATGGTTATAGTAAGTTTTCATTTGAAAAAGAAGAGATGAATTTTTTAGATTTAATTCATAATGAGGATATAAATATTGTAAAAGTAGCGATGAATGCAGCCTTAAATCAAGATTTAAGTGATTTTACATTTGTTTGCAGAGCTTTAAATGCAGCAAATGAAATTAGATGGATATCTTGTAGAACACTACTTTTAAAAGATCATTTTGGAAATGTTTCACATTTTTATGGTTATATAAATGATATTACAAAAATAAAACTAAGTGAACAACAATTAAAGCAAAAAGTGGAAGAGGAATTAAATAAAAATAGAGAAAAAGACAGACTCTTAATTCAACAAAATAAGCTTGCAGCAATGGGTGAGATGATTGGAAATATTGCTCATCAGTGGAGACAGCCATTAAATAATGTCTCTTTATTTTTACAATTTTTAAAAGATAGTTATAAAAATGAGAATAAAAATATAAAATTAGTAGAGAAGTATTTTGATAAATCATTTACTCAAATTGAGTATATGTCTCAAACAATTGATGATTTTAGAAATTTTTATAAACCTTCAAAACAGAAGTCATTTTTCACCATTAAACATGCAATTGACTCAACCCTTGATATTATAAAAGCACAATTAAAAAGTGAAGATATTCATTTAGAATTAAAACTTGATAATGTAAAACTTTTTGGTTTTGAAAATGAGTTAAAACAATCTTTTTTAAATATTTTTAATAATGCACAAGATGCAATAAAACAAAGAAGAGAGAGTGAAGGATTCAAAGCTTTTATAAAAGTTTTTACGCAACTTGAAGATAATGTTCTAAGTATATATATTCAAAATAATGGTGGAGTTATTAAAAAAGAGATAATCTCAAGAGTTTTTGAACCATATTTTACTACAAAATTTGAATCTCAGGGCACAGGAATAGGTCTTTATATGACTAAATCGATTATTGAATCAAATATGAAAGGTAAAATTGAAGTTAAAAATTTAGAAGATGGTGTTAGTTTTAAAATATCTTTACCTATAAAAAAAGAGGATGACAATGAGTAATAAAATTACAAGAGTTTTGTTAGTTGAGGATGAAGAGGATGCAAGAGAGATATTAGGTTTTTATCTTGATACTATTTTTGATGAAGTGGAAGTTGCATCAAATGGAGAGGATGGATTTAATATATTTGAAGAGAATTTTAAACAAAATAGATTTTTTGATGTGATTGTTACTGATATAAAGATGCCCAAAAAAGATGGGCTTACTATGCTTGAGGATATTACATTAATAAATGAAAAACAAAGATTTATCATAATTTCAGCATATAAAGATGAAGAGTACTTATTTAGGTCAATAAATTTAAATGTTGTAAGTTATTTTGTTAAGCCCCTTGTTGTAGAAAATATAATGGAAATACTTAAAAAAGTAAAAAACTCTATTTTAGAAAAAAGTGCTGATACAATTGAAGCTAAAAAGAAATTAAAACTATTAAAGATAAATGAGACTTATACCTATGATTTAAATAAAAAACTTCTTTATGATAAAAAGGAGATTGTAAACTTATCAAAAAAAGAGAGTTTACTTTTAGAGGTACTTATTAATAAAAAAGGTGAAATAAATACAAATGAAATACTTAAAAAAGCAATTTGGAATGATGTTAATACATCCGATGCAACATTAAGAACAGTAATAAAACGAGTTAAAGATAAAATTGAAAAAAATGACTTTATAGTTTCAAAAAAAGGTTTGGGATATATTATTGAGTAGCTAAAGAATCTCTTTAAGTATTAAGCCTTTATAAAGTTTTAATTTTTGAAACAATTTTGAAACAATTTCGTTTTTTTGTGTTATAATCAATTTATAACTTAAAAGGAGATCGTATGAAATTAAATCTATTTAAAAAGTTAGCTATTGGTTCAATTGTAGTAGCTTCACTTTTAACAACAGCTAATGCTAAAAAAGCAGAAGATAAATATGTAATTGCAACGGCAAGTACAGGAGGGACATATTATCCAGTAGGTGTTGGTATTGCAACAATTGCTTCTCTTAAATTAGCAAAAGAACATAAAATGACATTTTCAGCCATCACTTCAGCAGGTTCTGGTGAAAATATTAATATGCTTCAAAACGGTGAAGTGAATTTTGCTATTTTACAAGGTCTTTTTGGTTCAATGGCTTGGCAAGGGAAAGCTAAATATGAGGGGGCACCAAAAACTAATTTAAGATCAGTGACTATGCTTTGGCAAAATGTTGAGCAGTTTACAATTAAATCAAAATATGCTAAAACTGGAAATATTAATGATTTAAAAAATCTTTATGGTGAGAGATTTTCAATTGGTGGAAGAAACTCAGGCTCAAGAGTATCAGCAGAAACAATTATGAGTTCTCTTGGAATTGATTTTAATAAAATGGATGTGCAATACTTAGGATACTCTCCAAGCTCAACTGCACTTCAAGATGGCAAGGTTCAAGGTATGAATACTCCTGCTGGAACTCCAACTTCTGCTGTAACAAATGCTTTTGCTTCAATTGGTGCAGATAATATAAATGTTTTAGAGTTTAGTAAAAAAGATATTGATACAATTAATAATAACTATCCAGTATGGAGCCCATTTACAATTAAAGCTGGAACATACCCTGGTCAAGAGAAAGATATTAATACAATTGCACAACCAAATCTATTAGTTGTAACAAAAGATACTCCTGAAGAGACAGTTTACTTGTTAACAAAAACTATTTATGAAAATCTACCATTTTTAAACACGGTTCATAAAGCTACAAAAGCTATGTCTTTAGAAAAAGCTATTGATGGCTTACCAATGCCATTACATCCAGGTGCTGCAAAGTTCTATAAAGAACAAGGTATTAGTATTCCTGATAATTTAATTATCAAATAAAGCATAAAGAGGTTTCCTCTTTATGAATAGACTATCTAAGTAATTGAATATTATTTATATAGTCTATTGTCTACTTTTATGAAGGTTCAATAATGATTAAAATTAAATATTTTAAAGAGATAGTTTTTGTTTATGCAATATTTATCTCACTTTTTCATTTTTATATAAATGTTTTTGGTGGTATTAGCGATTTATGGTTTAATACTGCACACTTCTCTTTACTTGCCTCTTTAGGTTTCCTAACATATGAAGCTTACAAAAATGAGGGTGAGATTAAAAATAAGGTTTCAATTTTAAATTTACTTTACGCAGTATTGGCATTAATTAGCTTTTTTTATATGTTTATGTTTGAAGAATCTTTATACTCTCAGGCAAATGGTAATATGAGAACAAGTGATTTAATTGTTGCTGGTATGACAGTTGTTCTTGCAATTGAAATTGTAAGAAAATCTACTGGTTATATTATTCCTGCAATTATTACTTTTTGTATTGCTTATTTATTGTTTTTAGGAGAGTATTTTGAGGGTGTATTTGCTTTTGGAGGAATGACCCCTGAAAGGTTCTTATTTAGAATGTTTTATACAAGTGAAGGTATGTTTGGTTCTATTGCAACTATCTCTTCAACTTATGTATTTATGTTTATTCTTTTTGCAGCATTTTTACTTAAATCAGGAGCAGGAGATTTTATCGTTGATTTAGCAAAAGGGGTTACAGCTAGATATTTAGGTGGTACAGGTCATGTTGCAGTATTCTCTTCTGCTTTAATGGGAACAATCTCAGGAAGTGCAGTTGCAAATACAGTCTCTACTGGTTCAATTACTATTCCCATGATGAAAAAATCAGGATTTAAACCAACCTTTGCAGCAGCAGTTGAAACAGCAGCAAGTACAGGTGGTCAAATTATGCCACCAATTATGGGTGCAGGAGCATTTATTATGGCACAAATGACACATATTCCTTTTGTAACAATAATTGCTGTTTCTGTTTTACCTGCCATACTATATTTTGCTTCAATCTCTTTTTATATTCATATTCATGCAAAAGAGCATAATATTAGAGGTGAAGAAGAAAATGTTGATATTTTAGCTATTTTAAGAGAGGGGTTTCATTTTTTAATTCCTCTAATTACTTTAGTTGGATTATTAATTTATGGCTTCTCTCCAACATATGCAGCTAGTATCTCTATTATTGCAATTGTTTTATCATCATATTTAACAAAAGAGAAAAAAATGGGTATTAAACAGATTTTAGAAGCTTTTGCATTAGGTGCACAAAATATGGTAGTAACAGGGGTTTTATTAATTGCAGTTGGTATTATTGTTGGTGTTATTAATATTACTGGAATTGGAATTACTTTTTCTCAACTTATTATTGAATGGTCAAATAATTCACTTATGATTGCAATAATTTTAGTGGCTCTTGCTTCACTTATTTTAGGAATGGGATTGCCAGTTACTGCTTCATATGTTGTTTTATCAGTTCTTTGTGCACCTGCACTTGTTGGACTTATGTTAACTCCTGAAATGGCAGCACTTGTAAATGCAGGAATTGAGATTCCAGAGACTGCAATGTATCTACTTGCAGCACATTTAATTATCTTCTGGTTATCTCAAGATTCGAATTTAACTCCACCTGTTTGTCTTGCCGCATTTGCAGCAGCAGCAATTGCAAAAACACCACCTATGAAAACTGGTTTTATGTCTTGGAAAGTAGGTAAGGGTATGTATATTGTACCATTGTTATTTGCTTTTACACCATTAGTAACAGGTACTTTTATTGAGAAAATTGAAATATTTGCTTTTGCCTTATTGGGTATTTTAGCTTTTGCAGTTGCAATGGAAGGTTTTTGGGATAGAAAGATTAATTTATTAGAAAGATTAGTCTTTGCAATAGCTTCTATTCTTCTATTATCTCCTGATACAATAATTGGTTATGAATCAATATTTGATATTGTTCAAAATAATCATATTTTAGGGGCAATTCTCTTTGTTTTTATTATGGCTTATCATAAGATTAGTTCAAAAAAATAGAGTTAGGATTTTAAAATGTATGATTATCTAATAATTGGGGCTGGAATTATTGGACTAAATATTGCAAAGAACTTGAAACAGAGATTTCCCAAATCTAAAATTTTAGTAATAGAAAAGGAGAAAGAGCTTGCGATGCATGGTAGTGGAAGAAATTCAGGTGTTTTGCATGCTGGTTTTTATTATACGGCTGATTCTTTAAAAGCAAAATTTACTAAAGAGGGAAATAGTGCACTTAAGGAGTTCTGCAAACAAAGGAATCTTCAAATTAATCCTTGTCAAAAAGTTGTTGTTGCCCAAAATGAGGGGGAGCTTGAAGGCTTAAAAGAGTTAAAAAGAAGGGGTGAGCTAAATGGAGTTGAGCTAATTTGGCTTAATGAAGAGGAGCTAGAAAAATTATATCCAAATGTAAAAACACATAAAAAAGCACTTTTATGTCCAAGTACTGCAACTATAAATCCAAAAGAGCTTACTAAAGAGTTTGGAATAGTTTGTAAAGAGCTAGGAGTTAAAATTATTTTAGATTGCAAATATATTTCAAATGAAGCCAATAAAATTACTACTACAAAAGGGAAGTTTGAAGCTAAAAAAGTGATAAATTGTGCAGGTCTTTATGCAGATAAAATTGCAAATAATTTTGGATTTTCTAAAAATTATGTAATTATTCCTTTTAAAGGGGTATATTTAAAAGATTCTAATAATATTGCTCAATTAAAAACAAATATCTATCCTGTACCAAACCTTGCAAATCCATTTTTAGGAGTTCATTTCACTTTGACTGTTGATAATAAAGCAAAAATAGGACCAACTGCAATTCCAGCATTTTGGAGAGAGAATTATAAAGGTTTTTCAAACTTTAATATAAAAGAGTTTTTTCAGATTTTATATTATGAATCAAAACTCTTCTTAACGAACTCTTTTGGATTTAGAAAGTTAGCTTTTAGTGAAGTTCAAAAATACTCTTTTAAATATTTAAAATCTTTAGCTGAAGATTTAACTCAAAATATGAATAATATTGGTTTTGACCAATGGAGTACGCCAGGAATTAGAGCTCAACTTTTAGATAAAAGAAATTTAGAACTTGTACAGGATTTTGTAGTAGAGGGGGATGATAACTCTACTCATGTGTTAAATGCAGTAAGTCCAGCTTTTACTTGTTCTATTCCTTTTTCTAATTGGGTTGTAGAAAATTATGTATTAAAAAGCTAGGATTATACTACTTTAAAACTCCATATTTCTTAAATAATCAGCTATTTTAGGAATATAATCTTTTCTACATACTAAACAAGTAGGAATATAGGCAGTTTTTTTATCTAATTTGGTTATTTTAAGTTCCTTTGAAAAACCTAATTTATCGACTAAGTTTATAGGAAGTAAAGTTTTTCCTATTCCAGATTTTACACAAGCTAAAATTGTTTCTAAACTTCCAAAAGCAAGGGATTTTTCAACAGTTTCACCTTTTTGTATATAGTAGTTTTTTAAAAATTCATCATAGGCACACCCCTTTTTAAAAGAGAGTATTACATTTGGTGTATTATCATCTTTTGATTCAAGTATTGCAATCTCTTCTTCTAGTTTTTTTAGAACAATTAACTCTTCGTTCTGAGGCTCACCACTAATAAAAGCAATATCAACTTTGTAGTTTAAAACCATTTGTAACATATCTTTTGTTGTACCAGTGAGTAATTCCAATTGTGTATTCGGATAATCTTTATGTAGTTTCATTAAAAATGAAGAGATACGAACGGCTGCATTACAATCTGTTGAACCAACAATTAGTTTTTTTTGTTCTTGTAAGTTTTGCATATCTAAAATTGCATCTTCAACTTTTCTTACAATTTCAATTGCGTGTTTATAAAGTTTTTCTCCTTCTTGAGTTAAGAGAACACCTTTTGGTACTCTATGAAATAATGAATATCCAATATTTTTTTCAAGCTGTTTTATTCTTGAGGTAACATTAGATTGTGCAAAACCAAGCTCTTGTGCTCCCAAAGAGATACTTTTATTGTTTGCAACTGTAACAAAAACTTTTAATAAATTTGAATCCATATCATCTTTCCTTATATCACATATCGTGATTTGATATTTGACATTCCATCGCTATAAGTGATATTATACGTAAAATTATTAAATAAAGAGTTTATATGAATTTATTAGATAGAAATAACAATGCTTCAATAATTTTGGCTGGAATTTTAGCTCTAATAGTAGGGGTTGGTGTTGCAAGATTTGTCTTTACATCACTTCTTCCTTCTATGTTAGAAGGATTTTTAACTGTAACTTTTGCAGGAATCTTAGCTTCAATTAATTATGTGGGCTATTTAAGTGGCTCAATTTTTGCAATATTTATTAAAGATATAAACTCAAAAGTTAAATATTTTAGATTTGGAATGATTATATCTATATTAACAACAATTGTTCTTGGAGTAACTGAAAATGAAACTATTTGGATAGTATCAAGAATAATTGCAGGATTTGGTTCAGCAATGGCACTTGTTGTTGGTTCAGCAATTGTTATGACAAAACTTAAAATGGATAATAAAACAAAAGCAATGGGAATACATTTTAGTGGTATAGGGTTCTCTGTTTTTGTTACAGATTTAATTGTAAGAATAGTTTTTTTATATGGTGGAGATTGGAAAGATGCTTGGATAGGTTTAACTATTTTTGGTCTATTTGTTTCAATTTATTCTATGTACATTTTATCTTTCGATAAAGAGGTAAAACATAATGCAGTAAAGCATAAGTTTGATTCTAAACTTTTTACACCCTTTGTTATTCTTTTAGTTTTTGCTTATTTTACAGAGGGTGTAGGTTTTGTAGTTCAAGGAACTTTTTTACCTGATATAATCAACTCCTTAGAGGGTTTATCAGATTATGGAAGTTTTACTTGGACATTAGTTGGATTAGCAGGAATTCCCTCATGTATTATTTTGATGACTTTAGCAAATAGATATGGAAGCGTAAATATTATTATAATAGCAATGCTTGTGCAAGTAGTAGCTATTTTAATTCCAACATTTACAACTAATATTTATTTGAATCTAACTAGCGGAGTGTTATATGGAGGTACTTTTGTTGGACTAGTAGCATTATTTATGAATCTTGGAGGAAAAATTGCGGGAAACAATCCTGTAATACTAATGGGCACGTTAACAACTGCTTATGGAATAGGTCAAGTATTAGCACCACTTTATAGTGTAAAATTAATAGAAGTTTTTAATAGTTATAATCAGGCTTTGTTTGTAACAGCAGGTATTGTTTTTCTTGGAGTGATATTTTTAATTATTGCTAAAAGTTTTGCAAAAGAAGAACAAAAAGTTTTATAGAAGAAAATAGATTTAGTTTTAAGGAGAAAAAATGCCAATAATAAATGTAAAAATGACTCATGAGGATGGTGGTGCAACAGTAGAACAAAAAGAGATTTTAGTAAAAAAACTTACTGATGCTTTTGTAGAGGTTTTTGGAAGGGGAGAAAAAACTTGCATTGTGATAATTGATGAAATATCTACTGATAATTATGCAATTGGTGGTAAAACAATTACGGATATTAGAAAAGCTAAATAGATATAATATTTAATGGTATATAAGTATAATATTTAATGATATATAATAATTTTTAAAGTGAAGAGTAAAATTTTTTATATGACACTTTTAACCCTCTTCTAAGTGATAGAATAAAGCTTTTAATATAAAGGAGATGGAATGTTTGATGTGTTAAGCGCAATTAACGATTTTTTGAATAACTTAATTTGGGGTAATATCTTAATTTTTTTACTTCCACTTTTAGGTGTTTTTTTTACTATTAGTTCAAGATTTGTTCAGTTTAGATATTTTTTTAAAATGTTTAACATTTTAAGAGATACAATTCATGACAAGCATGGACATATTAGTTCTTTTCAAGCTTTAATGCTAAGTGTTGCAGGACGTGTAGGTGGTGGAAATATCGCTGGGGTTGCAGTTGCTATTACCCTTGGAGGTCCAGGTGCAGTATTCTGGATGTGGATAATTGGTTTAGTTGGTATGAGTACAAGTTTCTTTGAGTGTTCTTTAGCCCAGTTATATAAAGAAAAAGATGCTAATGATCCTAATGTTTATAGAGGTGGACCTGCTTATTATATAACAAAAGCTTTAGGTCAAAGATGGCTAGGTATAATAATCTCAATTTTATTGATGATTACATTTGGGTTTGCATTTAATGCGACACAATCGTATATTATTACAACTTCTTTTGAGTCTACATTTAATATTCCAACTTGGATAACAGGTATTTTATTAACTTTTGTTTTCGCAATTGCTGTTTTTGGTGGGATTAAAAGAATTACTAGATTTGCAGAAGTTATTGTTCCTATTATGGCAATGGGATATCTATTAATTGCATTAGTAGTAATTGTGCTAAATATTTCAGAGATTCCTTCACTTATTTCTCTTATTGTGACTGAAGCATTTAATCCAAGTTCTGCTATTGGTGGTGGTATTGGTGCTGTAATTTTACAAGGTGCAAAAAGAGGAATGTTCTCAAATGAAGCTGGACTTGGTTCTGCTCCAAATGTTGCAGCAGTTGCTTATGTGGCTCATCCAGTTCAACAAGGTATCGTACAATCATTTTCTGTATTTATTGATACAATTATCTTATGTTCTTGTACAGCCTTTATTATTCTTTTATCTGGTGTTTATACTCCAGGTTTAGAAGGTGTTGAAGGTGTATTATTAACTCAAAATGCATTAATTGAACATATTGGTCCATTTGGTGGGATTTTTGTAACAATTGCATTACTTTTATTTGGTTTCTCTTCAATGTTATACAACTACTATTTAGCTGAGAATTCACTAAACTTTTTTAGTAAAGGGAATGTTTTATTATTTAATATTTTTAGAGGCTTAGTTGTTGCTCTAATTGTCTGGGGGGCATTGCAAAACTTAAGTGTTGTATTCTCGTTTGCTGATTTAACAATGGGATTATTGGCATTAATCAATTTAATTGTTATTGCTATTTTGTATAAACCAGTTCTTAAACTTATTGAAGGTTATGATAGACAAATTAAAGAGGGTAGAAAACCAGTTCTTAGATATAACGATTATAATGAGTTTAAAATTGACAAAGCAACTTGGAAAGAGATTGTAGATAATATAAATGACAAAAGATCTAAGGAAGAAGTGTAAGCAAAAGCTTACACTTTTTTAAATGCTTGTATTAAGCTCTTTATCTATTCTTCAAATGGGAAGTATTATAAGCTTGAAGTAACTTAAAAGATTCAGCAACTAATTTATTTAATAAAAAAAGAGGGAAGTTGATTTCAAAATAATAGAGAGAAAAGACTCAATTATGTTACAAATTTATTTGTAACAAGATATAATTAAAAAAAGTTTTTAAATTATTTTGTTATCATATATATATTTTGCTATCATATATAAAAAAAATGGGGTATAGGATGTTTAATAAAGAGGGGATTCCTTTTTTTGTTATTATGATTCCTTTTTTTAGTATTTTACTTATTGCTTTTTTTGGTATCTCTTACTATCTAAAAGTTACTGATGAAAATTTTGAAAAAGATTTAATTGAATATAGGATTCTTTATAAAAAACATAATCCTAATTTAGATTTTTTTGTTTTTGAAACTGAAAAAAGAAAAGAGTTAGATAAAAGAAGAGAAGAGTTTATTTATTTTGTAATAATTTTAAGTAGTATAATTCTTATTTTTGTGATATTTTTCACAATATTAATAAGAATAATTATCAATGATATTATTAAAAAATATGTAAAACAAGTTCAAAAAAGAGAGAAAGAACTTGAGAATTTAAATAAAAATCTAGAAAGTGAAGTTCAACAAGGTATAAAAAAGGCTAAAGAGAAAGATAAAGCAATTTTAAGACAATCTAGGCTTGCACGTCTTGGTAGTATGCTTTCAATGATTGCTCATCAATGGAGACAACCATTAACAGAACTTTCAGGTGTTTTAATGGAGCTTGAAACAGCAACACGATTTAAAAAAGTAGATAATAGGCATATATTATGCTCAATTGAAAGAAGTGATAGATTAATTGAGTTCATGTCAAATACAATTGATGATTTTAGAAACTTTTATAAACCTGCCAAAAAAAAAGAGAGTTTTTTTATTGAAGATTCATGCAACAAAGCTTATGGATTGATTGATGCAACTTTAAAAAATCTTGGAATAGAGTTTATATTAGATGTTAAAAAACCAAGTGAGGCTTTTGGATATCCAACTGATTTTTCGCAAGTTATTTTAAATATTATTGGGAATGCAAAAGATATACTAGTGGAAAGAAAAATTAAGAATCCAAAAATATATTTAACTATCGATTCAGAAAATGACAAAACAATTGTTACAATAAGAGATAATGCAGGTGGAATAAATCCTGAACATTTTGATACATTATTTGATCCTTATTTTTCAACAAAGGATTCGGGTACAGGGCTTGGTCTTTATATTTCAAAACATATTATTGAAAAAAATATAGAGGGTGAATTAACAGTTCGAAATGATAAGGAAGGGGCTGTTTTTAAAATAGTATTAACAGGAAAAAATCATGGATGAAAATTTACTTGAAGAGTTAAGGAATATACCAATATTATGTATTGAAGATGAAGATGGTATTAGAGAGGTTATTGTTGATACTTTAAAATACTATTTTGATGAGGTATATGAAGCAAAAGATGGTGAAGAAGGATATGAAGTATACCTTGATTATAAACCAAAAATTATCTTAAGTGATATTGAGATGAAAAATTGTGATGGAATAGAGTTTGTAAAAAGGATAAGAAAGGATGATCCTCATACAACTATTATTATACTTACAGCATACTCGAATGAAGAGTATTTAATTGATTTAATTAATTTAAATGTAAATCATTTTATTTTAAAACCTTTAAATCTGAAAAAGCTAAATGAAGCTCTTTTAAAACATTTTGATAAAGGTTTAGAGCCTATTGTTTTAGCAAAAGATTTAGTTCTTGACTTACAAAAAAGAGAATTAATTTATCAAAATGGTAAGCCAATAAGTCTACGAAAAAGAGAGAAAGAGTTTTTACAACTTTTATATGAGAGAAAAGGAGGACTTCTCTCTTATACGGATATGGAAGAGGAGCTTTGGGGTGATAAGGATATGACTACTTATGCCTTAAAATCTTTTATAAAAGAGCTTAGAGCGAAACTTCCAGTTAATGTAATTAAAAATGTGCCTTTGGAAGGGTATGCTCTTGCTTAAAAAGCACACTTTTTACATACTTTAATTTTATATGATTTCGAAAATTTATTATTGAGGTTACATAATGGAAGAGAATTTCAGGATTGAAAAAGATTTTTTAGGAGAAAAGAAGATTCCAAAAGATGCGTATTATGGTATTCAAGCATTAAGGGCAAGTGAAAACTTTGATATTACACATACAAGTCTTTCTCTGTTTCCAACTTTTATAAAATCTTTAGCAAAAGTTAAAAAAGCTTGTGCTTTAACAAACTATGAGTTAGGTGATTTAACAGATATTCAAAGAGATGCAATAGTTCAAGCTTGCAATGAGATAATTGATGGGAAATTTCATGATCAGTTTATTGTTGATCCAATTCAAGGGGGAGCGGGAACTTCAACAAATATGAATGTAAATGAAGTAATTGCAAATAGAGCATTAGAGATACTTCAAAAACCAAGAAGTGCCTATGAAATCATTCATCCAAATAATCATATAAATATGAGTCAATCGACAAATGATGTATATCCAACTGCTATTAAAATTACTCTTTATGAATTAATATATAGATTAAAAGATTCTCTTAGATTTTTAAGGGATAGTTTCAATGAAAAAGCAGTTGAGTTTAAAGATGTTTTAAAAATGGGAAGAACTCAGCTTCAAGATGCTGTACCTATGACTTTAGGACAAGAGTTTAAAACATATGCTGTAATGATTGATGAAGATATTTATAGATTAAGAGATTGTCAGACCCTTTTAAAAGAGGTAAATCTTGGTGCAACAGCAATTGGAACGGGAATTAATACGAAACCAGAATATAAAAAAAAGGTTATTAATAGTCTTAGAGATGTAACTGGAATTGATTATGAAAGTGCAGAGGATTTAATTGAATCAACACAAGATACAGGAGATTTTGTTCATATTTCTGGGATTTTAAAAAGAGTAGCTATTAAAATTTCAAAAATTTGTAATGACTTAAGATTATTAAGTTCAGGACCAAGAGCTGGATTAAATGAGATTAATCTTCCAAAAATGCAACCTGGAAGTTCAATTATGCCAGGAAAAGTTAATCCAGTGATTCCAGAAGTTGTAAACCAAGTTGCATTTGAAGTAATAGGTGCGGATGCAACAATCTCAATTGCTTGTGAAGGTGGACAGTTACAATTAAATGTATTTGAACCGCTTGTTGCGTATAAACTTTTTACATCTATTAATATGATGAGAAGATCTTTTTATACTTTAGCTGATAAATGTGTAAAAGGTATTACTGCTAATGAAGATGTATGTATGAATAATATTTTAAACTCAGTTACACTTGTAACTTCATTAAATCCAATTTTAGGTTATGAAAAAAGTTCAGCTTTAGCTAAAGAAGCATTAGCAACTAACAGAAGAGTTTATGATATTATTTTAGAACAAGAGTTGTTTACAAAAGATGAACTTGATGAACTTCTTCATCCAAAAAATATGGTAAATAATTATGATAAGGCTATTAGATGAATGTAACTATTATTAATACAGGTGGAACATTTAATAAAAGGTATAATCCTTTAATTGGAGAGCTTGAAGTTCCTAAGGATAATATGGCATTAGATGAGATAATTTCATCTTGCCATAATATTAATTTTGAAATAAAAAATATTGTTTCAAAAGATAGTTTAGATATGACAGATATTGATAGAGAAGAGATTTGTGAAGCAGTAAAAAAAAGTGAGAATGAAAAGATTATTATAATTCATGGAACTGATACAATTGATTTAACATCATCTTTAATAAAAAAACAGAAGATTAATAAACAAGTTGTTTTTACAGGTGCAATGGTTCCTATTAGTATAAAAAAAGTTGAAGCTACTATGAATTTTTCATTAGCACTTGGTTTTTTAAGTTCAAATGTTGAAAATGGAACTTATATTGCTATGCATGGTGTTGTTGTTGATTGTTCTAAACTTGTTAAAAATAGAGAGTTAGGACAGTTTTTAATAAAAGCTTAGACTTAATAAACATAGGTTGAAGATAATTCAGTTTTTGGTTATACTTTTAATAAAGGATATTAAATGTTCGTACAGTTAAATGAAAGAGTTTATTTAAACTTAGATAAAATTACTAGAGTAAAAATTGATCATGTAGAAGATGGTATTAGAGTGAGATTTTATGAAGGTCAAGACCAAGTTGCTAAATCAGGAAGATTTGAGAGTATAGAAGAAGCAGATAATTGGTTAAAAAAATTTTTAAAACCACAAAGTTAGTATAATAAGAGATTTTCTCTTATTATATTGTATATGAAATAATCATTATCTCTTATAAGTTTCATATGCTCAATAATCTCCTTCAACTTGTTAAATAATATAATCTCTATTTTTTCTTGCTAAATTAATATATACTAATTGTCTTATTAATTCTTTAAAAGTAACATAACTTTATTTTGGGTAAAATCACGAAAATTGAAATATAACTTCTTATGTTTCTTAAGTTTTTAAAACTAGATAAAAGATTAAATAGTTCCCTTTTATTGGGAACAATAAAAGGATATTTATTTATGGCAATTTATACATGTGGACATACAACTCCTGATTCAGATTCTATTTGTTCAGCAATTTCATTAGCTTATTTGCTAAATAAAATTGGAAGAGATGCAATTCCTGCAAGACAAGGAGCTGTTTCTCCAGAGACACAATTTATTTTAGATAGATTTGGTTTTAAAGCTCCTGAATTAAAAACTGAATTTGCGGGTGAAGAGATTTTTATAACAGACTACTCTGATAGGGGACAAGCTCCAGCTGATATTGATGAAGCAACAATAGTTGGTATTGTTGACCATCACAAATTAGGTGATTTAACTACATCAACTCCATTGGAATGTTGGATTAGACCTGTTGGTTGTACAAATACAATTGTAAAAGAGATGTATGATTATCATAAGGTTGAGATTCCTGAAAATATTGCTGGGATTATGTTATGTGCAATCCTTTCTGATACTGTAATTTTTAAATCTCCAACTTGCACCCCACTTGATATTCAAGTTGTAAGAGAGCTTGCAGAGATTGCAAATATTGAAGATTTTGGTGCTTTAGGTATGGAGATGTTTAAAGTAAAATCAGCAGTTCAGGGAGTTCCAGTAAGAGATTTGATTTTAAGAGATTATAAACCTTTTGATATGCATGGAAATGCTGTTGGTATTGGTCAATTAGAAGTTATTGATTTAGCTATTTTTGATGGTGTAAAAGATGAGTTGCAAGTTGATTTAGAGAAATTAAAAGCTGAAAACAACTTACATACAGCATGTTTAATTTTAACTGATATTATGAAAGAGGGGTCTGAAGTATTAGTTGCTTCAGAAAATGCATCAATTTTTGAAAAAGCATTTGATGTAAAATTAAAAGATGGAAAGGTTTGGTTAGATGGTTGTTTATCAAGAAAAAAACAAATTATTCCTTTCTTAGAGCCTGCATTTGCATAAATAAAAAGTAAATAATTCCTTTCTTAGGGATTATTTATTAGCTATATCAAAGTTTATACTAGAGCTAACTTCAACTTAACACTTTATATAATTAAATAAAAGGAAAAGTGTGGCAGAACTATTAAAAAATCTATTTTCTAAAAAGTTTATATTATTATTAAGTGAAAATATAAAAGAGTCTTGTATAAGTTTTGATGAAAAGGCTTTTTTTAAATATATTTTTAATGAGAGTTGGGAAAGTTTTGAATTAAAAAAAAGAATGAGACATATTTCCATAGCTATTAATGAATTTTTGCCTTTTTCATATGAAAAACAGTTAGAAATTTTAATTGCAACAAAGAAAAAACTTTCAATAGATGGTTCTTATCAACTACAATCTATGGTATTTCAAGATTTTGTTGAGCTTTATGGTTTAAGTGATTATGAAAACTCTATAAAAGCATTAGAGGAGTTTACTATTAATTCAAGTAGTGAGTTTGCCATAAGACAATTTATTTTAAAGTACGAAGACAAAACAATGAAGCAGATGAGAATATGGGCAGAAAATTCTAATGAACACATAAGAAGGCTTGCTAGTGAAGGATGTAGACCAAGACTTCCGTGGGCAATTGCCTTACCTAGATTTAAAAAAGACCCCTTTAAAGTTTTAGAAATTATTGAGATATTAAAAAATGATAAGTCAAAATATGTACAAAAATCAGTAGCTAATAGTTTAAATGATATATCTAAAGATAATCCTCTTTTAGTAATTGAGTTTGTAAAGAATAACTTAAATAAATCAAAAGATTTAGACTGGATTTGTAAGCATGCAAGTAGAACACTTCTTAAAAAAGGAGATAAAAGGGTTTTAAAATTGTTTGCTTATGAAAACTTTTCCCATGTAAAGCTCTCTAATTTTAGTTACGATAAAAAAGTTATTTTAGGTAGGGATTTTAATTTTAGCTTTGAATTAAAAAGTGAAAAAGAGTTAAGTAACTTAAGAATTGAGTATGTTATTGACTATTTAAAATCAAAGGGAACTTATACAAAAAAAGTTTTTATGATTGCACAAAATAATTTTAAAATTATGTCAAAATTATTTAGAAAAAAACATAGTTTTAAAGATATGACAACAAGAAAGCATTATATGGGAAAACATTATATTTCTATTTTAATAAATGGAGAATTAATACTAAAAAAAGAGTTTGTCTTAGAATCTTAAAACATAAAAAAATCTAAAATATTTCAAAAGAAAAAAAGTGATAAAATTTACTTTTTAAAGGACTATATATGACACCAGCTATTAATCTTCTCAAAAAAAATAAGTGTGACTTTAAAATCTATAAATATGACCATGATCCTGCATGTACTAATTATGGAGAAGAGGCAGCAAAGAAATTATCTTTAGATGAAAAGCAAGTTTTTAAAACGCTTCTTGTTGAATTGAATCCAAAAGAGCTTGTAGTAGCAATAATTCCTGTAAACTCTAAAGTGTCTTTAAAGAAAATAGCTTTAATTCTTGGAGCAAAAAGTTCAAAAATGGCTGATAAACAAGAAGTACAGAAGGTTACTGGATATCTTTTAGGTGGTATCTCTCCTTTAGGACAGAAAAAAAGATTACGTACAGTTATTAATCATACAGCAAATGATTATAAAACTATTTTTGTAAGTGGAGGAAAAAGAGGACTAGATATAGAAGTAAAACCAAGGGATTTACAAAAACTTTTAGAAGCACAATTTGCAGAAATAACTAATTGAACACAAATTGATTTTTTCTTTATATTTTTAAGGTTTTTTAATATTTAAAGAAGTAGTATAATGAAATAAATTAATAAAAGGATTTACTATGGCTTCGTCTTCAGATATGAATGCGATTTGTTCGCAACTTTTAACTCCAAAAGATTTAAAAATTACTGATGAACTTTTTGATGAGGTTCAAAATAATAAAATAGTTACACAGATTGTTGATAGTGATACAGTAAAAAGTATTAAAATATTTTCCACTTATCAATTATATTTATCTGCAATAACTCCTGTATTACATGATATTGGTTTTATGATTATTGATGAAGTAACATACAATATTCAAAATAGTGGAAAGATGATTTTTGTATCAAGATTTAATTTAAAAATTATTGATGATTCAGATGTAAAAAAGATTGAATATGCAAAAACAAATTTAGAAAATTTAATTACAAGTTGTTTAAATGATGCATCTTTAGTTCATTCAAAAGTTTTTTCACTTGTGCTTAATCAAAATTTTAATATTAGAAAAATTATGTTGGTTAGAGCATTTATTGAGTATATCGATCAAGCAGTACTTACAATAAATTCAGCAGCAATACTTCATACATTAACTGTACATCATCATATTACAGACTTATTTGTTGATTATTTTAATATAAAGTTTGATCCAGTTATAAACACTAAAAGAAAAGAAAAACTAAATGATATTGAATTAAAAATTGAGGATCAAATAAAACAGATACCACAAATTATAGATGATAGAATTTTAAAATTAACATTATCCTTTTTACAATCTTTATTAAGAACAAACTATTTTATGAATAGAGAAACAATATCTTTTAAAATAGATACGAAAAAATTTGGTAAAAATCTAAAGGGATTACAACCAAATTTAGAAAACTTTATTTATCATCCAGACTTTTATGGAGTTCATTTAAGAATGAGTAATATTAGTAGAGGTGGTTTAAGATGGTCTGATAGGCACGATGATTATAGACAAGAGATAAAATCACTTATGATTACCCAAGAGGGTAAAAACTCTATTATTATTCCTGATGGTTCAAAGGGTGGGTTTGTAATTAATAAAGAAGCAACACAGATTACAAAGGAGTATTTTAAAGAGATTTACTCAATGTATATAAATGCAAATCTTGATTTAGTAGACAATAGAGTAGATGGTAAAATTGTACAAGAAGAAAATATTGTGGCTTATGATGACAAAGATCCATATTTTGTAGTTGCAGCAGATAAGGGAACTGCTTCTATGAGTGATGTTGCAAATGAGATTGCAATGAGTCGAGGCTATTGGTTAGGAGATGCTTTTGCAAGTGGTGGTTCTAATGGTTATGGTCATAAAGATTTAGGAATCACTGCTCGTGGGGCAATTATGTCTACAAAAAGATTTTTCATTGAAAAAGGAATTGATATTTATAAAGATAGTATATCAGTAATAGGTATTGGTTCGATGAGTGGAGATGTTTTTGGTAATGGAATGATTGAATCAGATAAATTTAAACTTCTTGGTGCAATAGGTCATAAAGAGATTTTTGTCGACCCAAATCCTGATTTAGATAAAAGTTATAAAGAGAGAAAAAGACTTTTTGAATCAAAAGATTCTGGATGGAGTAATTATAATAAGAAAGTTATTTCTAAAGGTGGTGGAGTATTTTTAAGAAGTGAAAAAGCCATAGAACTTAGTCCGGAGATGAAAAAGCTTTTAAATATAAAGAAAAAAGTTGTTTCAGGAGAAGAACTTTGCATTATGCTTTTAACAATGGATGTTGATCTATTATTTAATGGTGGAGTAGGAACTTATGTAAAAGCAAGTGATGAGAACTCAATTGATATAGGTGATAAGCAAAATGAAGCAGTAAGAGTTGATGCTTCTGATTTAAAAGCAAAAATGGTTTGTGAAGGTGGAAATTTAGGTTTAACACAAAAAGCAAGAATTGAGTATGCTCTAAATGGAGGTAGAATAAATATCGATGGTATTGATAATGCAGGTGGAGTTGATACTTCTGACCATGAAGTTAATTTAAAAATTCTTTTAAATACTATTGGAAAACATGAAAATATAGATAAAGAGCAAACTTCAAAAACATTGCATTCTTTAACTGAGCAAGTTGTTAATTTAGTTTTACAAAGTAATTATGCACAAGCTTTAGCTATCTCTATTGATGAGAGATTTTCAAGAGGCTACTTAAATGATTTTTTAAAGGTTATTGAAGTATTAGAAAAAAATATAGAAGCTTTTGATAGACATTCATTTTTTATCCCTAAAAATGAGAATATAAATGATATTATTGATATTGATGGTTCAATAGTAAGACCAGTTTTAAGTTCACTATTATCTTACTCAAAAATTCTTGTGAAAAAAATGCTTTTAGATTCAACGTTAGTAGATGAACAGTTCGCAGTACAGTTTTTATATAGATATTTTCCTAAATCATTTGTGGGTGCATATGAACATGAAATTTTAAACCATCCTTTAAGACGTGAGATTATTGCTACAAAAATGGCGGATATTGTAATCAATTCTCAAGGTTGTACTTTTGTAAGTGATTATGAAAAGTTAGGAAAAGAAAGATTTTTATTAAAGATTAAATCATATCTTGTAGCAAAACAGCTATTTGGAGCAAAGGCTATTAGAGAAAAAATCTATTCTCTTGATTATATAATGGATGTTGAAAAACAGTATAAACTTATTAATAAGCTTGAATATACACTATATGCAAGTACAAGATGGATGGTTAAATATCTTAAAAAGAATCAGCTTGATGCGGCACATATTTTAGACCATAAAGATGAGTTGTTCTCACTTCTTGAGCAGGTTCATACACATAGAAAAAAACCATTAATACAAGGAGATAGTGATTTTAATCTATTCTTCTCTGTTATTGATTATCTAAGATTCGCAATTCCAGCAATTGTAATAAAAACAAATACAAATCACTCATTTAAAGATGTTGTAGTATTATTTTATTCATTAATTCATGAGTTTAATATTTTAGATATTATTGTTTCATTAAATAGAATAGAGATTAATTCTAAAAATGATTTGGTTTTAAGAAATCAAGTTTTACAGTTTATTGAGTTTATTGTTGTTCACTACACTAAAAAGATTTTAACTTTCCAAAGAGTAAATGAAGAACCAGAGGTAGCTTTTGCAAACTTTATTGCAAATGAGAAAGAGATTTTTTATAAAGTAAGAGAAAATCTAGATACTTTTATGACAAAAGATATAAAAGATATAAAAGAGATTGCAGTAACAGTAAATCAAATGATGGTTTCATTATTATAAGCTTTAATTAATGGAGATAAAAGGAGTTTCTATGAAAAGTAATATGGATGATGAATTATCTTTAGAGAAGATTGATGATTATAAAGGAACAGAATCCAAAGAGAAAAGAACTATTGTTAGATTGGTTGTTCTGTTTTGTATAGTTATAGGAATTGCAATTGCTTACATAAAGTCAACTAGTCAAGTTGAAGATTATGTAGGTACAAAAGAAGCACCAGGAATAGTTCCAACTAAGAAATAAGATAGTGAGTGCAGAGTTTTAGTGATTAATTTAAATATTATATGAAGACAAAGCACTCACACTTTTTATAGGAAATAGTTAATTAAAATCAAAACTATCTGAAAATAGGGTGTAGATGTTTATTATGATGAGGTTTGTAAGTTTATTTTAGAATACAAAGAGGTTTTATATGTATTAGCAATAGGAAAATAAAAGAAAAAAATTGTAAAATAATTTTTAAATTATTTTTATGGGATTTTTTATGAAGAAAAAGAACACTTCATTTTGTAATTTTGCAATACTTTTATCTATTTGTTTAATTGTTTATATTTTAATTACTGATTATTTTGAATATTTTCATTTAGAAAATGGTTTTAATATTTCTGCTTTTGTAGTTAAAGTAGTTTTATTTTCAATTTTATTTGTTGTTGTAACCTTAGTTTATAGATATTTTACAAGGTATGAAAACAGCTATTTGGAAAAACAAATAAATGAAAGAACAAGCAAGATATTAAATGAAAACAAAAACTTAAAAGTAAATGCTAATGTAGATATTCTAACTCAATGTTTAAATAAAAAATATTTTATGGAAAGATTTAAGGAAGAGCTTAAAAGAGCAATTAGAGAAAAACAAAGACTCTCTTTACTTATAGTAAATATTGATGAGTTTAAAGCTTTTAATGATATTTATGGAAGAGCTGAGGGAGATGAGTGCTTAAAATTAGTTGCAAATGTTCTTGTAAGTAATTGTAATAGACCAAGTGATTTGGTCTCAAGATTTGATGGAGATGAGTTTTATATTCTTTTACCAAATACAACTGAACCTAAAGTAGTATCACAAAAATGTGTAGAAAAAGTCAAATCTTTACAAATACCACATGATAACTCAATAGCCTCAAATGTTTTAACAATAAGCATTGGAGTTGCTACAATAATACCTTTGCATCCTGACCAAGAAGATGAGTTAATAGCTTATGCAAAAGAGTCTTTAGTAAATGCAAAAAAGAGTGGAAGAAATAGGGTATATTAGTAATAATAGCTATTCTTATATAGTTATCCTACTCTCCTGAAGTGTTAATCATCCAAATTGAGAAGATATCTATATAGTTCCAAAAAGATTGTTTTAGCTCTTTTGGTATATCAAGTTGAGATAAAACTATAATATATGATTCAAGCCAAATTCTTCTTGCTTCTTGAGTGATTCTAAAAGGAGAATGCCTAGCAACCATTCTTGGTGCACCTCTACTTTGATCAAAATATCTAGGTCCTCCACAAATTTGAATAAAAAAGTCTGCTGAGTGTTTTTTTGCCATTTCAAATCCCTCATCAGTTGGAGGAAACAATCCTTTGATATTACTTTGTCTTAATAGATCATAATGGTCAGAAACGACTTTTCTCATTCCATCTTCCCCAAGATGTTGTAAAATCTCAGGATTAGGAAGTTCTACTTGTGGTCTTGCTCCAAATTGTGCTTCAGTAATTGTAAAATTCATATATCTACCTAAATTTTTTTATAAATGTAGCTTTTAATTAATAAAAAAAGAATAAAAAGAATTAAGTAAAACTATTATTTATTCAAGAATATATTCCAAAGTTTGTGTGTCTTGTATTTTTTTATTAAGAATATTGTCAGTTTCTAAATTAATTAGAATTTAAATTGATAATAAGTATCATAGCTATTAAAAAAGAGGGTATAGTATTGACTAAACTAAGGAGTTGTTTTCGACTATTTGATAAAAATATTAATATACTTATTGTTGAAGATGAAATTATAGCAATGGCTATGCAATCAAGTTTAGAAAAAATAGGTTATACTATAAGTGGCATTGAGTTTGATGTAAAAAGTGCACTTCTTCATGCACAAAGTAATAAACCTGATATTGTTATTATGGATATTAATATTGATAAAGGTTTGGGAATTGAAACTGCAAATGAGATTTGGAATAGATTTAAAATACCAATTATCTTCTTAACTTCTTATTCTAACGAGAGAATAATTAACAAAGTATTAGAGTGTGGATCTTATGCATATTTAATGAAACCTTGTAAAGATAAAGAGCTTAGAGCTACAATAAAAATGGTTTTAAATAAACATAAATACTTTTTTTCTAATAAAAAGAGTTTAAGTAGTGAAAAAAGTGAATATATTTTGATTGATGAAAATTTAAAATTTGATAAAGTGAAAATAGAACTATTTAAAAAAGATGTAAAAGTTAGATTGACAAAAAATGAAAAAAAACTTTTTGAAGTATTAAGCCAAAAAGAGGGCGAGGTAATTGATTTTAAACAGATATCTACTTATATATGGAAAGAGGATTTTAAGAATAAATCAAAACTTAGAATGTTGGTTTATAGACTTAGACAAAAATTAAATTGTAATCCTTTAGAAAACTTTTATGAATGGGGATATAGATTAAAACTAAAGAAAAAAATTGTTTAGATATTAAAGTTGTATTAGTTTTTTTATCTCTTTTGTTTTACTTAGAATAAGAGGAAACTCCTCTTATTTAATATAGTTTGATTTTTTATCTTGGGTATCTAACTCTTGTCCAATAGCTTTATATCTTTCAAAATAGTATTTAACAAATGAGTTTATATTTTTATTTACTGGCATAAAATATTTCTCCTCTTTTATTGCATACTGATTTAAGAATTCAGTGGCATCTTTTTTATCTAAATAGTGTTGTGCAAGTGTAGTATAAGTTGTAATATACCACTTTTTAAGATGGTTTAATTTATCCTCACTCATATCTATTATTAATTTAGCTCCATTCCAAATTAAAACCTTACTATCAAATAAACCATTTAAGTGAATTAAACCTTCACAGTAGTAAGCTTGTACTTCATCAACTTCCATCCATCCAATAAGTCCAACGGCTCTTTTAATCACATCAATAAATACTTGTTCTTCAAGCTCTTTTTCATCTTCTTGTTCATCTAAGATATATGAAATCAGTCCTCCTGTAGTAG
Organism: uncultured Arcobacter sp.; assembly: GCA_964480765.1. Lineage (GTDB taxonomy): Bacteria > Campylobacterota > Campylobacteria > Campylobacterales > Arcobacteraceae > Halarcobacter. The sequence goes on from CAYZST010000010.1 coordinate 71,147, forward strand.
CTTTAAACTCTTCAATATTTTTAAAATTTCCTGTTTTGTTCATTATAGATTCTGTTTCATCATCACACCATAAAATATGTCCATACTCATGTCCAATAGTAGAGATATCATATACTTGATGCCAAGCTTTTGTTTCATTGAATAAGAACTCTCTATACTTTGTAAGTAATTCTTGCCCGAAAATCTCTTGATTTAATTTTAGAAAGGGTTTTGCACGACTAGTTTGTAAAATTTCATCAGAAAAAGCAAATATTTTTTTCCCTTCCTCTTTTGATACAATTTCATCATTTGGTACAACTTGTGCCGAGAATAGTCCATTAAATTCTGAACCAAAGAAAATAGCTGGTCTTCCAATATATAATTGTACTTTATCAAGCGATTTTAAAGAGAAGTTATAAATATTTTGATACTCTTCTGTTTTTGTTATACTTTCAAAAATCTTTTTAAAGGCTGATTTGATTTTGTTTACTCTATGATCATTTTGACTAAATTCTGGATTAGTAAGTCTAATATCCCACTCTAAAGCAACTGCTTTTCTAAAATGATCTTCATAATACTCAAGGGGATGTCCTATTTGAATTGGTGATTTTATCTTCATCCAAGCTCTATCAACATCTGCCCATTTTTCTACTAAAAGATGCTCTTTTTCTTCTGAAAAGGCCTTAATTAGTGTTTGGATATATAAAATATAGTTCCATTTCTCTTTATAGATGTCATCTTCATGCTCAATTAAAGCTTCTTCGAAGTCTTCAAGGGCATTAATTACTGCAGTTGTTTGTTCTTTAAATACTTTTATATAGGCTTTTGAATAATATTTACCTTTCTCTTTTACAAGTGCAGAGTATGACCTATCAGCAATAATACTATTATGTCCTAAATCATATAGATGATGAGTCTTTAGATATTCATATACTTTTTTTTCATCACCATTAAACATAGATAAAAGTTCTTTATTTATGCCATTTATAATATGTGCTGTCCAACTACTTTGCCATGATGACATTTTTAGACCTACATTGTAAACACCTTGAAAAATCTCTTGATAAAATGGAGTTAAAAGATTATTGTGTTTTATATAATCTAGTAGATTTTTATGTTTTTCATGCCAAAAGTCTCTAACAAAGCAGTATGCTTTTTCTTGAAGTTGTACTATTTCATCTTCATTTTTTTCTTGTTTTTTTAGAACTTGAACAAGGGAATCATCTCTTAAATTTACTAATCTTGTAACAAGTGCAAATCTTAAATCTTTAGTTAACTCTAAATTTAAGTTTAAAGCAAATTTATTTATCACAGTAAGCTTATCAAACTCCTCATTTTCTAGTTGTGTGATAAGTTTGTTTACATTCGATTTTTGGGATTCTAGATACTCATATATTTTACTTAAATCATTTAAAAAATTATCTTGGCTCATCTTTTTTCCTTTTATAATTATTAAGTTTATCTTTTTTAATCTTTCTTTACAAATAAGTAGTATAAAATAACTTAAATAGATTATATAGTATAGAATAATTTTAATAAATTAAGGAGTATATAATGACTGTGGCAGTAATTAAAGAGATAAAGAAGCATGAATATAGAGTGGCTCTTACTCCAAATGATGCTCAAGAATACATAAGAAATGGACATGAGGTTCTTGTTGAACATCAAGCAGGAATAGGTGCTGGTTTTTATAACAGTGATTATGAAAGCGTTGGAGCAAAGATTATTGAAAATAAAAAAGAGCTATTTGATAAAGCAGATATGATTATAAAAGTCAAAGAGCCTTTAAAGGAGGAGTATGAACTTTTTAAAGAAGGACAGATTCTGTTTACTTATTTGCATCTTGCTGCAAATGAGGAGTTAACTTTAAAACTTATGGAAAAAGGTGTAAGTGCTGTTGCTTATGAAACTATTACTGATGATGATGGAGATCTTCCTTGCCTTAGACCAATGAGTGAAATTGCAGGACGTCTTTCAATTCAAGAGGCAGCAAAATATCTTGAAAAACCTCAAGGTGGAAATGGTGTGCTTCTTGGTGGTGTAACTGGTACTAAAAGAGGTGAGGTTGTTATTCTAGGTGGTGGAGTTGTTGGACTAAATGCTTGTAAAATGTCAGTTGGGCTTGGTGCAAATGTAACAGTGATTGCGAGAAGTACCAAAACATTAGTCTATTTTGATGACATATTTGGTTCAAAAGTCACAACTCTTTATTCAAATAGAGCCAATATTAAAGAGGCAATTAAAAAAGCAGATGTTGTAATAGGTGCTGTTCTGATTCCTGGAAGTTCATCTCCAAAACTTGTTTCAAGAGATGATTTAAGACTAATGAAAAAAGGAAGTGTGATAGTTGACGTTGCAATAGATCAAGGTGGTTGTTTTGAAACTAGTAGGATGACTTATCACGATGAACCTATATATATAGAAGAAGATGTAATACATCATTGTGTTGGAAATTTACCTGGAGCTGTTAGTGTAACTTCAACAATGGCACTTACTTCAAATACTTTAAAATATGGTTTAGAAATTGCTAATCATGGTATTAAAGAAGCTATAAAAAATAAACATATAAAAAATGGTTTAAATACTTATAAAGGTAATTTAGTAAATAAAGCTGTTGGTAAAAGTTTAGGAATAAAATATAAAAAGATAGATTAGGTTAATCTATTTTTTAAAAAATATCATATTTTTAATACAATAAGTAGAAGAAAATCTAATACCTTAATGGTGCTTTCTTCTATCTTATTGTAAATTTAGCACTTTAAACCAAAAAGTGCTAAAAAAAATTCAAACTTTAGCTTCTTTTTATAAAGTTTTGTTAAAATTCCATAATAAAATTATATGAAAAATTTATGGTTGCACATTGCGTAAAGCAATTTGTCCATATCTTTTAAAGGAGATAATAATTATGGCAAAACATCAATTTCAAACAGAAGTAGGACAATTACTTCATCTAATGACACACTCTTTATACTCAAATAAGGAGATTTTTATACGAGAACTTATATCAAATGCAAGTGATGCAATTGATAAATTAAACTATTTAAAATTAACTGATGAGAAAATGAAATCTTCACTTCCAGAAAACTGGTCAGGAGAGATAAACATCTCTTTTGATGAAGAGGACAACTCTTTAACAATTGTTGATAATGGTATAGGTATGAATGAAGAGGATTTAATTTCTTCTATTGGTACTATTGCAAAGTCTGGTACAAAATCATTTGTTGAAAATTTAACTGGTGATGCTAAGAAGGACTCAAACTTGATAGGACAATTTGGTGTTGGTTTTTATTCAGTGTTTATGGTAGCTTCAAATGTAGATGTTATCTCTAAAAAAGCTGGTGAAGAACAAGCATATAAATGGTCTTCAAATGGAACAGGAGAGTTTGAAATTATTCCTGTAACAAAAGAATCAAATGGTACAGTTATCTATATTAAATTAAAAGATGAAGAGGCACAAGAGTTTGTTTCTAAGCATAGAATTAAAAACATTGTTGGAAAATACTCTAATCATATTGCATATCCAATTTACTTAAACTACTCTGAAGAGGTAACTGAAGAGTTAAGTGAAGAAGAGAAAAAAGAGGGTAAAGAGCCAAAGAAAAATCTTGAGAAAAGACATGAAAAAATTAATGAAGCAACAGCTTTATGGACTCAAGCAAAAGGGAAGTTAAAAGATGAAGAGTATAATGATTTTTATAAATCAATCTCTCATGATTCACAAGATCCAATGCTTACAATTCACACTAGAGCAGAGGGTGTAAATGAGTATACAACACTATTTTATATTCCTAAAACTGCACCAATGGATATGTATAGAGCAGATTATCAACCAGGTGTAAAACTATATGTAAAAAGAGTATTTATTACAGATGATGAAAAAGATTTGTTGCCAACTTATTTAAGATTTGTTAGAGGTATTATTGATTCTGAAGATTTACCATTAAATGTATCAAGAGAGATTTTGCAAGAAAATAGAATCTTAGCAAATATTAAACAATCATCTGTAAAGAAAATTTTATCTGAGATTAAAAAACTTTCAAAAGATGAAGAGAAATATGAAGAGTTTATTTCTCAATATAATAGACCACTTAAAGAGGGTGCTTATCAAGATTTCACAAATAAAGAGAAACTTTTAGAACTTATTAGATTTAAATCATCTAAGACAGAAAAAGGGAAGATGACATCTTTAGAAAAGTATAAAGAAGTAGCAGATTCTGAACAAAAAGCTATTTACTATATTATTGGTGATAATGAAAATGTATTAAGAAACTCTCCACTTTTAGAAAGTTATAAGAGAAATGATATTGAAGTTCTTATCTTAGATGATAAAGAGATTGACGAAATTATTACACCAATGTATGGGGCATATAAAGAGTGGGAATTTAAAGATATTACTTCTTGTGAAGCACCAAAAGTTGAACAAACAGAAGAAGAGAAAAAAGAAGTAGAAGAAAAATATAAAGATGTTACAGAAAAAATCAAAGAGATTTTAGGTGAAGCTGTAAAAGAGGTGAAAGTTACAAGTAGGTTATCAGAATCTCCATCTTGTGTAGTAAAAGATGCGGGTGATGCACAAATGGCTCAAATGATGCAAATGATGAGAGCAATGGGGCAAGAGATGCCGCAAAGTGCACCAATTCTTGAAATTAACCCTAATCATGAAATTGTAACTAAGTTAAATGGATTAGCTGATGATAAAATGCTAGAAGATGTATCATGGGTATTATTAGATCAAGCTAAATTATCTGAAGGTTTAGAAATCACTGATACTGTGGCATTTGCACAAAGACTTTCTAGAATCACTGCAAAAGCATTATAAAAAATGATTCTCTAACGCCATTTTCAATATCTTGGCGTTGGAGAAATTTTTACTTACTTTTAATAAACTTTTTTATCATTTGTAAAATAATATGAAATCTTGCTTATTGTTAAATGCTCCTATTCTTAGAGTAGTTCTTCTTTTAACACTTTTAGAAATTGTAAAGTAAGATACTTTTTTAAGTAATCTATTTTTATATAAAATTAAGATTATCTTGTTATATTCTTTTTTATTTAAAGGATAAATGTGTCAATTACTATTAGAGATGCAGTGGTATCAGATGCACAAACAATTTTAGATTTTATTATTGAATTAGCTATTTATGAAAAAGCAGAAGATGAAGTTAAAACAAATGTAAAAGAAATACAGGAGTCAATTTTTAAAGAAAACTCTACTGTAAAGGCATTAATTTGTGAGCAGAATGGAGTTGCTATTGGATATGCTGTTTATTTTTATAACTATTCAACTTGGCTTGGTAAAAAAGGTATTTATCTAGAAGATTTATATGTAAGTGAATCAAGAAGAGGTGTTGGTGCTGGAAAAACGATGCTAAAATATTTAGCAAAAAAAGCTGTGAGTGAAAATTGTGGAAGGTTTGAATGGTCTTGTTTAGATTGGAATACTCCTTCAAGAGAATTTTACGAAAGTTTTGGTGCAAGGTCTCAAGAGGAGTGGATATCTTATAGACTTGAAGGGGAGTTTTTAACTATTTTTGCAAATAGTTAATGTCCTCGTCCTAGCATTTCAGAAGCTTCCATTACAATCATAAAGGCATTTTCATCTGTTTCTTGGATTATTTGTCGTAGTTTTCCAAGTTTTTTTACATCTACAACCATAAAAATTAGTGTTTTCCCATCTTCATTATTTAAAGCACTTCCTTGTAAAATAGTTCCTTCATCTTTTAGTTGTTGTGTAATTGTTTTACTTAACTCTTTAGGCTTTGATGTAGTTATATGTATAATTTTAGTTGTTAATGTACCTGTTAAAACCACATCAATAGCTTTTGCTGTTGCATAAATACTCATAATACTTAGAACTGCTTTTTCAAAATCTTTAAAAACATAGATTGAACTAATTACAATAATTGCATCAATAATAAGTATAACTTGTGCAGGTTTTATGTGAGAGTTCATACTTACAATTCTTGCAATAATAGTTGAACCTCCTGCACTTGAATTGGCTTTTATTATAAATCCAATTCCTAAACCAATAATTGCACCTCCAAAGATAGCTGAAACAAGTATATTTTTTATAATCATTTCAAAATCTAAAGTGGCATTAAAAAAGTCTACAAAAAAAGAGATAAGAATAATTGATATTATAGTTTTAATAGCAAATAGCTTACCTAAATATTTTACTCCCAAAATAAGTAAAGGAGTATTTATTGCTACAACCATTGAACCAATTGAGAAACCAGTTAAATGATAAAGTAAAATTGCAATACCTGGTGTTCCTCCTGTTGTAAAATTGTGTGGTAGAAAAAATAGTACAACAGAAATTGAAATAAAAATTGAACCTAATAAAATAAAGATAAAATTCTTTATTTCATATTTATCAAAAAGTTTAGACATGAATAATCCTATAATAATAGAGTAAAATTAAATATAATAATATGAATAGAAACTTCTATTTAGAAGTTTTCTTGTTGGATAGTCTCTTGGTTTTCAAGTTTTCTAATAGAGTTTATAATCTCTTTTGCTAGATTATTTATAATAGATAAATTATTTGTATAATTAGCAATTTTTAACATAATTAACACCTTTTTAAAGATATGAAATAATATCATAGGCTTATTAAAAAAACAAAATATTAAAATTTACATAAATTAATAATCATTTAGATATATTAATCTTTCTTATAGAATCAAGATATTAAAATAAAAATAATATATATAAAGGAAAGAGATTTGAGTTTAGATAGTTTTGAAGTTTTATATTACACTTTTAATCAAAAAATTAAAAATGAACAATATGAAGAGGCTTTATCTTTAGTTCCAGATCTATTAGATAGAGCTAATAATGACATTGATACTTTCTATACTCTAATGGGTGAAGCTGCTATTTTAACAGATTTAGGTTATGAGGACAGAGTCTTAAGTAGTTATAATGAAATAATTGAAAGATTTGAAGATAATGAAAATAAGACAATTATTAAGTTTCTTTCATATGCTTATTATAATAAAGCTTTAGTTTTTACTAAAAGAAATGAATATCAAAAAGAGTTAGAGCAGTATGATTTATTACTAGAAAAATATATAACAGACACATCTATTGAAGTTGAAATTGTTTTATCAAAAGCTTATTTAAATAAAGCTGTTTGTGTAGGTGAAATAGGAGAGATGAAAGATAGTATAGTTGTATATAAAGAGTTAATTAAAAACTTTGAAAACTCTGAAATTGATATAGTTCGTATATGTGTTGCACAAGGAGCTTTTAATATTGCAATTATTTATGGAAAATATGAAGAATATAACAAAGCAATAGAAGCTTATGATTTTGTAATTGATAAGTTTGGGAATACAGAGTCTGAAAAATTAGATGAGCTTGTTGCAAAATCTTTAATAAATAAAGCTAGTAGAATTCAAGATTTACATAAAAGTGAAGAGGCTTTAGAAATATATGATGAAGTTATAAATAGATTTGAAAATAGAGATGGAAATATCTTAAAACAAGTTGCTTTAGCCCTTCATAATAAGTCTGTAATTTTAAGTCAATTACATGAAGAGGATTCTCTTTTAGAAGTTTGTGATAAAATTATTGAAAAGTTTAGAAATGAAAAAGATGAGATGATTTTAAATATAGTTTCATCGGCTCAAATTATAAAAGATAAGGAGAGATTTAATTCATCTTTTTAGATGAATTTTGAAGAAATCTCTTTTAATATATCTTTAGTTTGAAAGGAATCGCCATTATATTTTACCAGCTTAATTCCTTGTGAGGTAAAGGATTTAGCTGTGTTTTTACATGCTTTCTTTACAACGATATAGTCACAGTGCGTTAAAACTTTTCCCATTTTATTATGTTGTTCAATATGCTCTTTATCATTGTGGTCATGATCACAATTGTGTTCTTTCTCAGGTCTATTATGGTCTATATCTGTTCTAGGATTATTCTTTATCTCTTCAAGTTTAAAAGATTTAAATATTCCAGAACCAGTCATTGAGTAAACGGCAAATTTGGGGGTATGACCTGCATTTGGAAAAAATATTAAATTTTCATCTTTCACAGGAATTGCAATTTTCATTTTAAAATCCTTAATTTTTACATATATATTACCTTTTAAAAATTAAAATTAAATAACTTCTTTCAATTAAATAATGTTATTATCTAAAAGGGAACAATATGTTAGAAAATTTAGCAATCAAAGTAGAAATAATTAGTAATGAAGATAGACTAATAAATTGTGCTTAATTAAAAGGTTAATAAGAGATGAGAATTTTTAAACAGATAATTGATTTTATAAAAAAGGCTTCAATTCCTTCTTTTAAATTTGAAAATAATCATCTTTTTTTTAAATTAAAAGATGATAGTTTTTATAAATATGATTTAAATGAGTATGATATGAAAACTAGACATGCCTCTTATGTTCTTGAAGCATATACCCTAAGTAATAGTGATATTTTTTTAGAGTATATCAAAATAGATAATCAAATTTCTTGGAATGGACAGACACTTAGTCTTTATCAAGACTTTTTCAAAGAAAAACTTTTTATTGAATCTACTCAAACTTTAGAGACTAAAAATATAGGTACATATACTTTTAAAGTATTAAAAATTAATGACTCTTTTGTTCTTCATATAATTCATATATTTATGGTTAAAGTAGATGTTATAATAATTGATATGAAAGGTGAGTTATATAAAAACTTACTTTTTAGATTAGATGATAACTATTTATATAGATATGATAATGAAGAAAAGGGTAGTGTGAATTTTGATATTTCATTAGTAAAAGAGAATAGTCTAAGGGGTTTTTTTGGTGTGGGTGATTAAAAAAAGTTTAATAGTTACTTTAGCTATTTTTTTATTTAGTGCTTGTTTTAGTTTTAACAATTTATCAACTCATTCGAAAATTACAAATGAGTTGATTTTTTTTCAAAATAATAGAGTGCTTGAAACTATTTTTTTAACAAAACCTATAAAAAACTATTTTAGTTCTTCTTTTTGTGTAAAAGAGTCTTATATAATAAATGATACAAATGATAAATTTGGAAAAATCTTTTTTGAATATATTGATTTAGATACTCAATGTAAATGGACAGGGCTTCCAAGAAGTTTTTTTGAAACTAGTTTTAGGTTTGAGTTAAGAGTTGATTTATTAGAAGTTGTAGAATCAATTGAAGTTGATTCTTATACTTTTAGAACCTATAAAATAGATAATAAAAGTTTTTTAAGTGTAATTTATATTGATTCTATGTCTACAAATATATTTTTAATTGATTATGAGGGAAAGCTTTACACAAAACTTCTTAAAAAATTTAAATCAGAATATAAAAATATATATTTAAATAAAAAAAGATATGAAGGAAATTATAATAAAAGCTTAGCTAGAAAATCTTTTATTGAGCATTATTTTAGATATGAGGATTTTAAACTCTAAGTTTTATGGACTTAGGTTTAGCTCTTATTTTTACCATATTTTAATCCATTAGTTTTAAAATTGTTTTTTCAATTAGTTTAATATCATCAGTTAAAGTAATTATATCTAAATCACTTTTATCAATCATCTTCTCTTTATAAAGAGATTTTTCAATAAATTTTAATAGATATTTCCAATAATCTTCTCCAAGTAAAAAGATTTTAAAGCCATTCATTTTTCCAGTTTGAGTTAAAGTTAAAACCTCAAACATTTCATCAAGTGTACCAAAACCACCAGGAAAAATCACGCAGGCTTTCGAATATTTAACTAACATATATTTTCTAGAAAAAAAGTAATTAAAAGTTAAACTTTTTGTGGTATATTCATTTGTACTTTGTTCAAAAGGTAGTTCTATACTTAATCCAATTGAATCTGCCTTTCCTGCTTCAAATGCTCCTTTATTTGCAGCCTTCATAATACCATCACCACCACCTGTAATAATATTTATTCCTTTTTTTGCTAATCTTCTTGCAAGTTTTTCTGCTAATTTTGCATACTTATGATCAGGTTTTGTTCTTGCACTTCCAAACATAGTTATACTATTTTTTAAACTTTTTAATAGTTCTTCTCCTCTATTAAAATCTTGTGCAATTTTATCTTTACAAAAATTTTCTGCTTTTTTCATGACTTACTCCTAAAAATGATAAAATATTTAATCTATTTATTAAATTATAATTTTATTTATCTTAATAAGTTTAAGTCTTTCTTATATTAATAATTTTTTTTAAAATTAGTATATTTAATACTTGAAAATACTATTTTTTATTTATGGAGTTAGGATAATATCTATTTTTTGGAATATTGTTAATAATTAATGCAATAAATAGCATTATTAATACACCAGTTGTTACAGGGATTAATACAAATAAAAAGCCTAAATTATGAATTTGTTCACTTCCTATAACTGCAATTAGTGCAGTTGCTCCACCTGGAGGATGAAGAGTTAATGTAAGTTGCATTACTAATATGGAACTTGCAACAGCAACAGCAGAACATAGCCATAAATAATCTCCAATTAATTTAAAACTTGTTACACCTACAATTGCACTTAGTATATGTCCACCTATTAAGTTTCTTGGTTGAGCTAAAGGGGAATTAATAGCCCCATATATTAAAACAGCACTAGCTCCAAAAGATCCAATAATTAGAGATAGATCAAGCTCATTTAAAAATTTAAAATGTATAATAGCAATTGAAATAATTCCTAAAAATGAACCAATCCAAGACCAAACAAGATTTTCAAGTTCAATTTTTTCTGTATTTATTTTTTTTAAATTTTTTAAAAACTTTTTCATAGATGTTGCTTCTTTCAAAAATTAAAGTATAATTGTAACGACTATTTTATGCTATGACTTAAATCAAATTATTAAATATTCTACAATTCATTTTTAACTCATTTGGTTTAAATATCGTAACTTCATCAATATAGGAGTATTTTTGTTTAGCGAAAAAAATATACCAAAACTTATAGTTCTTACTCCCATTATTAGCGTTTTATTAGTAGCTTTTTTTACTATTTATTTTTTTGTAAAAAATCAATATGCTTACTTTGAAGAGGAGAGTATTAGGGAAGGGAAAGAGTATTTAAAAAAACAAAAAAATATTTTAAAAAAAGAGATAGATTATGTTATTAATTATATTAAGTATAGAGTTGAAAATAATAGTAAATTAACTGAAGCAGAACTAAAAAAAGAGATTATAAAATATAGTGAAACTATTAGATATGAAAAACATGGTTACATTTGGATTCATGATACAAACTATTATTTAAGAGGACACCCTTTTAGACAAGATAAAATTGATACATATGATATTGATTTAAAAGATGCTATGGGTACATTAATTACAAAAAAGTTTATTGATGAGACTGTAAAAAATCCAAATGGAGTATTTATTGATTATTATTGGCAAAAGCCAAAAGAGTTCAATTTTTCAAAAAAGCTTGGTTTCTTCAAACTTTATAAAAAGTATAATTGGGTTATAGGTGCTGGACTTTATGTGGATGAGATAGAAAAATCAATTTTAGAAAATAAGAAGCTTTTGGAGTTAAGGGTAAACAAATATGTACGTCAAGTTGTAATTTTTTCATTTTTAATTATACTAATTATTGGTATTTTGTCTTTAGTTATGTCAAATAAGATAAATACAGCATTTGCAAATTACAAGAATAACGTAAAGAAAAAAAAGGTAGAACTTCAAGAATTGAATAAAAGTTTAGAAAAAAGAGTTGAAAAGGCAATAAAAGAGGTTAAGAAAAAAGATAGGGCAATGCTTCATCAATCAAGACTTGCAAGAATGGGAACTATGCTATCTATGATTGCCCATCAATGGAGACAACCTTTAAGTGAAGTTTCTGGAATCCTGATGGAACTTGAAACAGCAAATAAGTTTAATAATGTTGATAGTAGATTGATTAAACATAGTGTTGATGAATCAAATAAATTAATTCAATTTATGTCTCATACTATTGATGATTTTAGGAACTTTTTTAAGCCTGATAAAAAGAAAGTTAGATTTTATGCCAATGAAGCTTGTAATGAAGCAATATCTTTAGCTAGTGCTTCAATTAAGAGTTATAATATTACTTTAACAAAAGAGTTAAAGTGTGACTCTGTTATAAATGGTTATAAAAGAGAGTTTGCACAAGTTATGTTAAATCTAATCTCAAATGCTAAAGATATCTTAAATCAAAGAGAAATAAAGAATCCAACAATTAATATTTTAATTGATGTAGTTGACAAAAACACAGTTATTAGTGTTGAAGATAATGCAGGTGGAGTTGAAGAGGAACATTTAGATTTAGTTTTTGAACCTTACTTTACAACTAAAGAGAGTACAAAAGGTACAGGACTTGGTCTTTATATGTCAAAAATGATTATTGAAAAAAATATGAATGGTGAGTTAAGTGTTGAGAATAGTTCAAAAGGAGCTTTATTTAAAATTGTAGTGGAGAGAGATAGTGAATGATGGATTATTAGAACAGTTGAATAAGTATTCTATCTTGTGTGTTGAAGATGAAGATGGAATTAGAAAAAGAGTTGTAAATACTTTAAAATATTATTTTAATGATGTTTTAGAAGCATCAAATGGCAGAGATGGTTATGATTTATATTGTGAGCATAAACCAGATATTATTTTAAGTGATATTGAGATGTCTTCAAGAAATGGCATTGAAATGGTAAGAAAAGTTAGAGAAAATGATTTAAAAACTATTATTATAATGGTAACCGCATATTCAAAGGAAGAGTATCTGTTAGATTTAATAAATTTAAACATTAATCACTATATTTTAAAGCCAGTAAACTCTGAAAACCTTTTAAATGGAATAACAAAAAGTTTAGGGGATAAACTTACAAAAAAAATAAAATTTTCTCACAATTGCTATTTTGATGTAAAAAGGAATGAACTATTTTTTAATGAAGAAATAATTAATCTTAGAAAAAGAGATAAAGAGTTTTTACTTCTTTTATACAAAAATAAGGAACAAGTTTTAAGTTATGAACAAATTGATGAATATATTTGGAACGATAGAACAATGAGTATGAGTGCACTTAAAACTTTTATTAAAGAACTTCGAAAAAAACTCCCACTAGATCTTATTCAAAATGTACCACAAGTTGGATATAAATTGAATAAAGAGAATTAGAATCAAAAAACTCACCATAAACTCACTTAGAATTGATAATATTACAAACTATCAATTTTAAGGAGTGAAAATGTTAAAAAAAGGTCTACTAATTGCAGGGTTTGCAGTCTCTTTAATAGCAGGGGATATTAAAATGGATTTAAATGCTAAATATGGTGCAAATAATTTCCATACAAAAGGTGCAGTGCAATTTGCTCAACTTGTTAAAGATTATTCAAAAGGTTCTGTAAATATTACGGTTCATCCAGGAAGTGCATTAATCAAAGGTAATCCACTAAAAGCAGTTAAAGATGGAACTGTTGCTATGACAGATATGTTTATTCCATTTACATCTGGCGGAGGTAAAGTATTTGGAATTTCTGCTTTACCATTTATTGCAGACTCTTATGAGGATGCATTTAATTTGTACCAATTAGCTAAGCCAGAATATGAAAAAACGGCAAAAAAATGGAATCAAAAACTTCTTTATTCTGTAACTTGGCCAGCATCTGGTTTCTATTCAAAAAAAGAGGTCAATTTAATTTCTGACTTTCAAGGTGTAAAGACTAGAACCTATGACAAAAACTCAGCTGCATTTATTAATAAAGCTGGTGGAAATGCAGTAGCATTACCTTGGGGAGAGGTCTACTCTTCACTTAGAACAGGAATGGTTGATTCAGTTGTAACTTCTTCTGCTTCAGGAAAAGATGGGAAATTTTGGGAAGTCTTATCAAATTATACAAAAATCAACTATGCTTATCCTTTACAAGCAGTTACTATTAACTTAGATTATTGGAACTCTTTAGATAAATCTCAACAAAATGCAGTATTAAAAGCAGCAGCCGAGATTGAAAAAGCTCAGTGGGAAGCAGTAAAGGTTGAAGATAAAGTTGCATTAGAGACTTTAACCCAAAATGGAATTATTGTGAAAGAAGCAACACCAGAATTAAAAGCTCAGTTGAAGCAAATTGCTGATGAGCTATTAAATGAGTACTTAGATGATTCAAATTCTCAAATCAAATCAATTTTCAAAGAATATAGAAAGTAAGGAAAATGAACTTTCTATCAAGTTTTATAGATAGGATCCTAAAATTAGGAGCCTATCTTTCTGCGTTTTTAATTGTCGCTTTAGTTTTACTAATATTAATAGAGATATTTATTAGGTCATTTTTTGATATGTCAACAATGATTGCTGATGAATATAGTGGATATCTTTATTTGGCATCTATTTTTTTAGCTTTAGGATATGCTTTTTCAAAAGGTGCTCATATTAGAATTAATATTATTACATCAAAATTATCTGAAAAATCAAATAAAAAGTTTGATATTGTTGCAGCAATTATCACTTTATTTGTATTAGCTTTTACGTTTTATAGAACAGTTTTATTTACATATGATTCATACTCTTTAGAAATGTTATCTGAAAATGTTTCAGAAACACCGCTTTATCTGACACAACTTGCTATGCCAATAGGTATTATGATTTTTATGTTAGCAGTTGTTTTATTTATTTTTAAAGGATTTTCAAATGATAGCTGATCCTCTACTTTTATCATTAGTTTTAATTACAATACTATTTATTTTGTTACTTTCTTCATTGTGGATTGGAGTATCTTTAATATTAACAGGTATTATAGGAATGTTAATTTTTGAACATAATTTACCTCCTGTAATATCTATTTATGATAAAGTAGGAGATTTATTAGCTTCTTCTGTTTATGATGCACTAAATTCTTGGTCTCTTGCAGCTTTACCAATGTTTATTTTGATGGGTGAGATTTTATATAAATCTTCTATTTCAACAAGGCTATTAAATGGTTTAAAGCCTTGGCTTGCTTTTATTCCAGGTGGTTTACTTCATGTAAATGTTGCTGCTTGTTCACTTTTTGCAGCTGTATCAGGTTCAAGTGCAGCTACAACTGCAACAGTTGGAAAAATCACCCTTGAAGAGTTAAAAAGTAGAGGTTACTCTAAAACTTTAGCAATGGGTTCTCTTGCTGGTTCGGGAACTTTAGGATTTTTAATTCCTCCATCATTAATTATGATTATTTATGGAGTTTTATCTGATGTATCAATTGGTAAACTTTTTGTTGCTGGTATTATTCCTGGTATTTTACTTGCAACTTTATACTCCCTTTATATCATATATAAAGCTAAAACTGATCCATCAGTTTTGCCAGAAATTGAAGAGAAGTTCACATTTAAAAATAGGCTAAATTCACTTAAAGATTTAGCACCTATTTTCTCTTTAATTGCTTTAGTTTTAGGTTCTATTTATGGAGGTTTTGCAACTCCAACTGAAGCAGCTGCCTTAGGAGTTTTAGGAAGTTTAATTCTTGCATTTTATTTTAAAGCAATTTCAATAGAGATTATAAAAACAGCTCTTTTAAATACTGTTAGAACTTCAGTTATGATTGGGTTTATTATTGCTGGTGCAGTTTTTCTTTCTCAAGTAATTGGATTTTTAGGGATTGCAAGAGCTATGAGTGAGTATATTACTTCTCTTGGTCTATCTCCAATGATGTTAATTTTATTAATTGGTATTATGTTTATTATCTTAGGTATGATTTTAGAGGCTATTTCTATTGTTGTTATGACTTTACCTATTGTTTTACCAATTGTTATTTTAGCTGGTTTTGATCCTTTATGGTTTGGTATTTTTCTTGTGTTCATGGTAGAAATGGCACAGATTACTCCTCCTGTTGGGTTTTCACTTTTTGTAATACAAGGAATAAGTAATGAGAAGATACAAACTATTTTAAAAGCAACATTTCCATTTTTTATCTTAATGATTATTACAGTTATTATAATTACAATTTTTCCAGAGATAGTATTTTATTTACCTGAACAAATGATTAAATAGTTAATATGGTAAAATAGGAGCAGTTTAATGGAAAAAGGTAAGGAAATGATTAGATTAAATTGTGATATGGGAGAAAGCTTTGGAGCTTGGAAAATGGGAGATGATGAACAGATTATGCCATATATTAGTATGGCAAATCTTGCTTGTGGTTTTCATGCTTCTGATGCAGTTACAATGAGTAGATCTGTTGAACTTGCAAAAAAATATAATGTAACAATAGGGGCTCATCCTTCATATCAAGACTTGGTTGGTTTTGGTAGAAGAAGTATGCAATGTACTTTAGAGGAGATAAAATCAATTGTACTTTATCAGCTTGGTGCTTTAAATGCTTTTTGTAAAGCCCATAATACAACTGTATCTTATGTTAAACCCCATGGAGCTTTATATAATGATATGATGAAAGATGAAAATATATTTAAAGCAATACTAAGTGCTATTTCATCTTTTGATAAAAATATTAAACTTATGGTTTTATCAAAACCTACTTATGAAGCCTTTGAGCATACTGCAATGCTTTATGGTATTTCATTGATTTATGAGGTATTTGCGGATAGAAATTATAATGATGATGGTAGTTTAGTTTCAAGGATAAATCCTGATGCTGTAATTTATGATGAATTAGAAGTTATGCAAAGGGTACAAATATTAAAACAAAGAGGCTATATACAAAGTATAAATGGAAATAAACTATTTTTGAAAGCAGATACTATTTGTGTTCATGGTGATGGTGAAAATGCTTTATCTTTTATTTTAGCCTTACAAAAAGTATTACTATAATGAAAATTAAAGTTGCATCTGTTGATTCTGTAATTATATATTTTAGTGATGTAATCTCTAAGGAGGTATCTTTAAAGGTTAAAGCTGCATATAATCATTTAAAAAAGTTTAAAAATGAAGGCTTAAAAGAGTTTATTCCCTCATATACATCTTTATATATCTCTTATGATATTTTTAAATTTGATTTTAACTCTATTGAAACTTTTTTAAAAAATGAGTTGAAAAATTTAAAGCCTTTAGATGAGAATAGTTCAAAACTTATTGAAATTGATGTTTGTTATGATGAAGAGTTTGGTTTGGATTTGCAAAGAGTAGCAAAACTCTCTTCTGTTTGTATTCAAGAGCTAATTGATATTCATAGCTCTAAAATCTATGATGTATATGCGATTGGTTTTTTACCTGGTTTTGCTTATATGGCATCAATAGATGATAAAATTGTTCTACCGAGACTTGAAACACCAAGGAAAGTTATACCAAAAGGTTCTGTTGCTATTGCTGATAATCAAACAGCAGTTTATCCTCAAAACTCTCCTGGTGGTTGGAATATTTTAGGTAGAACGGCATTTGAACTATTTGATAAAACATTAGATGTTTTAAGTCCTATTTCTATTGATTCAAAAATTAAATTTAATCCAATTACAAAAGAGAAGTTTTTAGAACAAGGTGGCCTTATATGAAAGGTTTTGAAGTTTTAAAAGCAGGAATTTTTACTCTTATTCAAGATAGTGGGAGAGAAGGCTTTTCTCATTTAGGAGTTAGTAATTCAGGTTTTTTAGATGAGTATGCAGCTTTTTGGGCAAATAGACTTTTAGATAATTCAATTAATACCAATCTTTTAGAAATTGTTTTTTCTAATGTTGAGTTAAAAACTACAATTGATACTTCAATAGCAATTACTGGTGCTTTTTGTGAGTTTACTATAAATGGCATAAAAATGGATACTTGGCAATCTTACAATATTAAAAAAGGTGATATTATAAAAGTAGGAAAGTTTATATCTGGTAGTAGAGTCTATTTAGCAGTTAAGGGTGGTTTTGATATAAAAGAGGAGTTTGGAAGTAACTCTACTTCTATAAAAGAAGGTCTTGGTGGATTAACAGGTGATAAACTAAAAAATGGCGATTTTCTACAAATTAATTCATCTAAAGCTATTTTAGAAAAAAGAGTATCTACCAGATTAATTCCTAGTTATATGGGAGATTTAACTTTAAGAGTGGTTCTTTCATATCAAGATAACTCTTTTTCTAAAGAACAGCAAGTTAAATTTTTCTCAAGTTCTTTTAAAATTACAAGTGATTTTAATAGAATGGCTTGTAAATTAAGTGGAGAGAAAATAGAATCAAGTTTAAATGGGATTATTTCAGAAGGTATAGGTTTTGGAAGTATTCAAATTCCAAAAGATGGTCAGCCAATAATTCTTTTAAAAGAGAGACAAACTATTGGTGGATATCCAAAAATTGGTTCAGTTTTACCAATAGATTGCTTTAAACTTGCACAAGCTAAAATAGGAACAAAAATTAGTTTTAAAAAGATTGATATATTCTATGCTCAAAATAAATTAAGAGAGTTTTATTCACTCTTTTCTTAATTTATTACTACTTCTTAAAAGTATTTCTAGACAGGTATGAAAAGATTCCTCTTTTTTAACTTTCATTAAAGAGAAGTTGAAAGTTGGTTTTATCATAATTCCTGAATTACTTTTTAAAGTTGTTTCAATTAAAAAGGTTTTAATATTATTTAATATATTTTCAATAGTAGAGATTTCTTCTTTTTTTATAAGTAGTAAAAACTTATCGTTTAGATATCTAACTATTTCAGACTTAATAGACTCCTCTTTTGTTTTTTCTTGTAGATATTTAGTAATAAAAATTAGAAGATTATCTCCAATTAATCTATTATATGTTTGAATAATATAATCATAATCTTTTACATTGATTAAAACTACTATTGCATCATCAACAAAGTTTGCTTCTTTTGAGAGATATTTATGATAAAGCCATTTTTTATTATGAGCTTTTGTAAGATGGTCTGTATAAATATTTTTCGTAATATCTTCTAACTGTACTTGTAACTTTTGTATTTGTTCATAAAGATTTTTAAGCACTAAAGTATTATTATTTTTAATCGCTTTTTGAGCCTCTTTTGTTAAAGTTGCTGCTAAATCTATGGATTTCACAGCTTCATTTACATAATCATTAATTGTATTGTACTCTTCTAAAATTAATTCATTTAACTCTTTTTCAAAACTTTTACTATCTAATGAAATATCAACTTTTCTTGCATATTTATCAAAACATTGAAAATAAGTTGATGGCAATATAACTTCTTTGCACAAAAGTTCGTTTACAGTTGAGTTTGTAATATGTTTTAATCTATTTTTCATTATTAATTCCAATTATCTCATCTATATATTGAGGTTTATTTATATAATAACCTTGTGAGTAGTCTATATCAAGTGATTTTACATATCTTAAGATTTTTAAATCACTTACAAATTCTGCAACTACTTTTATGTTTTGTTCTTTGCAAAAAAGAACAATACTTTTTACTAGATTATAGTAAATATCTTCATCAATTTTTTTTATTAAACTTCCATCAAGTTTAATATAATCAGTGTTAATATTTAATATATGCTCATAATTTGAAAAACCGCTACCAAAATCATCAATTGCAATTTGAACGTTATATGTTTTTAAATCATTGATAAAATCATTTACTAAATAGAAATTACTGATTTTTCTACTCTCTAAAATTTCAATTGTTAGGTATGAACCAATATCTGTATTTTTTATGTTTTCTATAATTAAGTCTTTCATAGAAGGGTTTAATATATCATTATAATCTAGATTAATACTTACATGAAGTTTATATTTTTTGATATATTTAATCACCTTTTGTATTAAAAGCTCCATTAATTTATTAAAGAGTCTATATTTTCTAGATTTATTTATAAATACCTGTGGTATCATAATATTTCCATTTCTATCATAGATTCTCATTAAAGCTTCATGTTTAATAATCTTATCAGTTCTATTGCACTTTATTGCTTGGAAAAAGGGTTCTACTGTTTTTTCTTTTATATTTCTATGTAGTGTCTCTAACAACTCTTCATTTAAAAAGTGATTTCTATATAGATTTGAATCATAATACATGAAATGTAGATAATTGAGTTTAGCATTATGTAAAGCTTTCTCTGCATAAATTTGAAGATTTTCATCATTACCTTTAGAACATCCAATTGTAATATCTATATCTATTTTGATTTCAGTATTTTTTAGTGAGAATTGCGAAGTAACGATATTGTTAAAAATAATATTTTTAACCTCTAATATTTCCATCTCATTTAGTTCTTCAAATATTGTCAGAGTGAAGACATCAACATGAGTATTTTTTACAGAAATACATAGTCTTCTTTCTAGTGATAATAAAATTTGGTTTTTAATATCTTTTTCTATTAAATTGTAAAGTTGTTTTAATATTAAATCACCGTTTTCAAAACCATATACAGCATTAATATCTTTCATATATAAGATATCAATTATATAAATAGTCTTATTCTTCTTTTTATAAAGATGTTTACAAAAACTCTGAAAGAAGGGCATTTTAGTCCTTTTTTATAAGTATTTTTCAGTATAACATAATTTAATCTTAAGAATTGTAAAAAAAAGTAAATTTGAACTACTTTTTTAAAAAAAACTTTATTTAATATACAGAATGTATAAATAATTTAAGCTTAATCAAATTTTGTTAGAATCATCAACAAAATTTAAAGAAGAGAAAAGATTTTTTTATAATAGGATTAAAGAATCAAGATTATTATTTCAGATTTTTTAAATGTAATTAAAAAAATCAAAAACATTGAGTTAATTGATAAATGAAAAAAATTATATATAATCAAAAATATTATTGAATAAATAAAGGTTTTTGAAGTAGAAACTACTAAAAATTGTTTAAATATTTTTAGGTATAATTTTATTATTTAAAAATATTTTTTATGATTATAAAAATGTTACAATAAGAAAATAAGAGGAGTTAATATTCCTTAAATATGTGAAAAAATAATTTTTTAAAATTAGAATAGAATAATATGTTTTTATTATCAGATTGCTTGAAATGCAAAATTTATTGAAGCAAATTCTAATAGAAATTTAGTATACTACGACAATCAAATTTTGCTTAAGAGATAATAGACTTAGATGATAAAGAAGTTTTCATGTCTTTAGAGTTTTTTATTATAAAGGGATAGATTGGAAGATTTTATTAGAGATTGGGGGTATATTGCACTATTTATGTACTCATTTGGTGGCGGTTTTGTAGGATTAGTAATTGCAGGCGTTTTATCATATGCAGGTGATTTAAATATTGTAGTATCTATGATTGTTGCAGGAATAGCTAACTTTATAGGAGATCAATTTCTATTTTATATGGCAAGAACAAATAAGATTTATGCAAAAGAGACAATGAAAAAGTATGGAAGAAAAGTAGCACTTGCACATGTTTTAATGAAAAGATATGGTTCAACAGTTGTTTTTATCCAAAAATATATTTATGGAATAAAAACATTAATTCCTTTAGCAATGGGGCTTACAAAATACTCTTTTCAAAAATTTACTATTTATAATGTCTTTGCTACTGCTACATGGGCTATTGTTGTTGGTTTTGCAAGTTATATAATGGGTGAAATTATATTAACATATGCAGAAGAGTATAAATATTATGGTATTGCATTTATTTTACTAATTGTATTTAGTGTTTCATACTATTTTAGAAAGATATAAGGATTTTAATATTTTTTCTTCATTAAATTTAAATAAAGAGCTTCAAGAAAATTTGAAATCTCTGGATTTTGAAAAACCAACTTCTATTCAAGAAATCTCTTTGCCTTTAGTTTTAGAAGGTAAAGATTTAATTGCACAAGCTAAAACGGGTTCAGGAAAGACAGTCGCTTTTTCTTTACCTCTTATTGAGAAACTTAATGTAAAAGATTATGTAATTCAATCAATTGTTTTAGCTCCAACAAGAGAGCTTGCAAATCAAATAGCACAAGAGATAAGAAAATTATCAAGGCATATTCATAATGTTAAGGTTTTAACTCTTTGTGGAGGAGTTCCTTTTAAACCACAAGTTGCCTCTTTAAGGCATGGAGCACATATAGTTGTTGGAACACCAGGAAGAGTTTTGCAACATATTTTTGAAACAAAAGTTGATTTTTCAAATATAAATATGCTTATACTTGATGAGGCAGATAAAATGCTTGATATGGGATTTTATGATGATATTATAAAAATAATACAGAATCTTCCTAAAAAGAGACAAACTCTTCTTTTTTCAGCTACATATGAAGATAATATAAAAAAACTTGCAAATGAAATTTTAAAAGAGGCTACTTTTGTAAAATGTGAAGATATTCATACAAAGGATATTATTAAACAGAGTTTCTATGAAGTAAGTAGTGAAATTAAAACTTTACTTATCTCTACTTTTATATCAATAAATAGAGCAAAATCTGTACTGATTTTTTGTAATACAAAAAATAGATGTGAAGAGTTAGCTGATGATTTATATGATATTGGTTTAGATGTCTTAACTTTACATTCAGACTTAGAACAGAGACAAAGAGATGAGACTATAATACTTTTTTCTAATAAATCATATCCAATTCTTATTGCAACAGATGTAGCTTCAAGGGGATTACATATTGATGATGTGGATTTAGTTATAAACTATGATGTTCCAAGGGATGAAAAAGTTTACACTCATAGAATAGGAAGAACAGCAAGGGCAGGGAAAAGTGGTCATGCAATAACTCTTTTTGAAAAAGATGAAGAGTTTAAACTTGATGCAATAAAACAGAAGTTTAAAGATATCTATTTTGAAGATACTTCAAAATTAGAGGATGACTTAAGTTTTAAAATTGACTCAGACTTTAGAACTATTTTTATAAATGGTGGAAAAAAACAAAAACTTAGGGCAGGGGATATTTTAGGAAGTTTAACAGCTGGATTAGGATTATCAAAAGATGCTGTAGGTAAAATTGATATTTTAGATTTTGTATCATATGTAGCAGTTAAAAAAGAGTTTTTAAAAAAAGCTTTAAATGGGTTAAAAAGAGAAAAAATCAAAGGCAAATTTTTTAAAGTTTTTGAAAAGTAAATATAATAGAATCTATTCTTGTTTATAAAGAGGAAGAGTGTTCTTTATGGGAGTTTGTTAACAAGATACTTTTGCCTAGTTTAGGAGAGTTTTCTTACCTCTTCATCCCAAAGTATACTTACCCCATACTCTTTATCTGTAATAACATATTTAAAATATTCACCATTGTCACGTTTACTATGAAGTTTTATTATAATTTGTTTGTCATTTAAAAGTCTTTTCATCTCATGTTTAGAAAAAGATGGTTTATTCCATTTTAAAAAAGCATTAGAATAGACTCTAAAACTACAAGTTGAATCACTTGAAAACACATACTGTTCACTTTCATCATACTCTTTTTTTGCATTTTCACAGCTATAAAGTTTGATTTGTTTTCCTTGCGTTATAAACTTTCTTGATATAACATTACCTTTACAATAAGGACATTTTCCTAAAACCATATGTAACCTTTTTATTAGGATAGTACAATAAAATTTTAGAAAACTAAAAAAATATTACAAATTG
>CAYZST010000011.1:0-31683 GCA_964480765.1 uncultured Arcobacter sp.
GTTGGTATAAAGCGGGGAATGATACTGTTAAGTTTAAAGATGGTATTACTTCTGAAGATATATTATTTAGCTGGGATAATCAGGACTTAATTATCGATTATGGTGAAGGGGATAAAATTATTGTTGAAAATCAAAAAAATGCAAACTATGCAATTGAAAATATTGAATTATCTAATGGTAGTTATCTAAGTAATACTGATGTTGAAAACCTTATTCAAGATATGATAGCTTTTGCAGATACAAACGCTATTGATTTAACAAATCATAATGAAGTTAAAAATAATACTGAGTTAATGAATATTGTGTCAAGTGCTTGGCAGACAGTTTAGAAAAATTCTAGTCTCTTTTGAGACTAGAATTTTAAAAAGCTAACAAAAAAGAAAGGGTTATGAAAATTTTTAGAATTAAAAGAGGGGTGTGCAAGGTTTGATAATATAACTTAAATATTAAGCATTTTTTTATAAATTATCTTTTATACTTTCAATTCTTAAAACATAGTAGAATTGGATTCTATTTCATAAACTTAAGAAATTTTATTCTATAAGATTTTGAATAAAGTTTAGTAAACTTTTAATGCGGGAGTAGCTCAGTTGGCTAGAGCTTCTGCCTTCCAAGCAGATTGTCGCGAGTTCGAGTCTCGTCTCCCGCTCCACTTTAATCTACCATTTGTTGGTTTAAGAAATTTTTTAATTTTTTCCAATATCAACTAAATATTCTAGAAATGTAATACCATAATAAAATGATTATGTTTAAGTGTTATTAATAAAAAAGTTAAATAAAATATGAAAAAAACTTTAAAGTAAATATATGTCAGAGTTTGTAGAAAAATATTATAATGAAATTAATGAAAAATCTTTCAATTCTTCAAATGAAATTATCTATTGGGCTAATAAGGATGGACAAGTTTTTTATGCAAATAGTAGTTCTCTTAAAATTTTAGGATATACCTTAGATGAGCTACAAACTAAATTTGTTTGGGATATTGATACTATTTTAGACACAAAAGAGAAATATGATGAATCACTAAAAAAAATTGGAAATGGTAGTTCGATTATTATTGAATCTTTTTATAGAAAAAAAAATGGTGAAACTTTTCCGGTAGAAATTACTTCAAAATTTACACGAATTGATGATAATGAGTTTGTAATTTCTTATGTAAGAGATATAACACAAAGACTTAAAAGAACAGAAGATATTAATTTCTATTTTGACCTTATTGATTCTTCGAGTGATATGATTTTTTTATTTGAAGATGGCACATGGAAACTAGAGTTTGCAAATCAAACTGCATGTGATGTATTAGAGTATACTCTAGTTGAGTTAAGAAAAATGAAGCTTTCTGATTTTAGGGTTTCTTCTAAACAAAAGAGAAATATTGATTTTCCTGAAATTTTTGAGAAGATTGAACAGATGAGTAATATGACATCTTTTGGAATTTATATTACAAAAAGTGGCAAAAAGATTCCTATTGAGACCTCTTTACATAAAAAAAATTATCAAGGAAAAAGTTTTATTGTAGCAATTTCAAGAGATATTAGTGATAGATTAGAGATAGAGAGGCAAAGGGAAAGCTTAAGTAAAAAATTAAAAAATTATAATCATACTTTACAAAAAGAGATTTTCAAAGCAAAAGAAGAGTTAATTGAGTATGAGAATATTATGAAGAGGCAATCTAAAATGGCAGCAATGGGAGAGATGTTAGAAAATATTGCTCATCAATGGAGACAACCGCTTTGTGCAATTTCTGTACTATCAACTGGACTTGTGCTTCAAAATGAACAGATGGATATTAAAAAAGAGCAGTTAAATTGCTTTTTAAATGATATAAATGATCAAGTTCAATATTTGTCTAGAACCATTGATGATTTTAGAAATTTTTTCAAACCAACAAAAAAGAAAAACTATTTTTATCTTGAAAAACTAATTAATACATCAATTAAATTATCAAAAGCAAAATACAACAATGAAGGTATTAAATTTATTATTGATATTGCTGATGTTGAGTTATATACTTATGAGAATGAGTTGTTACAAGTGTTATTAAATCTTATTTCAAATGCAAAAGATGAACTTGTAAGAAAAGATTTTAAAAAATATATTTTTATTGATTCTTTTATTAAAGATAGTTATGTGATAATTAGGTTTAAAGATAATGCAGGTGGAATAAAAGAGGAGATTATAAGTAGGATTTTTGAACCATATTTTACAACAAAACATAGTCGTATGGGAACAGGAATAGGGCTTTATATGTCTCAAAATATTATAAAGCATATGCATGGTTCAATTGAAGTTGAAAACTTAAATTTCACTTATAAAGATAAAGAGTTTAATGGTGCCTGTTTTGAAATTAAAATACCAAAGTAGGAACAGATGAGTAAAAGATTACATGAAATAATTGCAGAGGTTGGATTTATTCATAAAATTTTATTAGAAGATAATAAGATAGATGATGTAGAGTATGTTTTAGAGTATTTACACAATTATGAAGATGATATAAAGGAGCACTATTTAATGCTTCTTCTACAATACTATTTTCAACAAAATCAAATTGTTAACTTCAAAGAAATTTTACTTTTAGGTTATAAGTTTGATCTTAGAATGGATGACATAAAAGAGGCTTTTTTAAATATAAAGTCTAATGAAGAGAATGTTATTGAGTTTTTAGAAGATAATGTCGTGTTTTTTAAAGATAGTAATTATGAAGAGCCTTTAAAGAGCATGTATAATTATTATCAAAATAGTACTGATGAACTTAAAGTTATTTTAGAAGAGACAATTGAGTTGATAAAAAGAAATAGATATGTTTGTGTTTATGCTTACAAAAATAGAGATTTTGAGTTTGCAAGATTTTTTTTAAATGAAGATTTATTAGAGTCTTTAAAACGTGATTTACCATATCTTTTAAAATAGGCTAGTGTGATAAAAAAGTTTAAGAAAGTGCACATTGAGATTACAAATATTTGTAATTTAAAGTGTAGTTTTTGTCCTCCAAAAACTCTAGCTAATGAAACTATGACTTTAGAAAAGTTTGAGAATATTAATAATAAAGTAAAATCTTTTACAAATGAACTAGCATATCATATTGTTGGTGATCCTCTTGTTTTATCAAACTTAAATGAGTATTTAAATATAAGTTTAAAACATGGATTAAAAGTAAATCTTGTAACAACAGGAAATAATCTTCAATTTAAGCACTTTGAGACTTTAATGAATAAAGCTATTAGGCAAATAAATTTTTCAATAAACTCATATAATGCAAATTCTCATAAAAAATCACTAGATGATTATATAGAACCAATTTTAGATTTTTGTGAATATGCAATAAATAGAAGACAACACTTCTTTATTAATCTTAGAATTTGGAATTTAGATTATTCGAAAAGTGCTAAAGAGTTTAATAATGAAGTTCTTAAAAGAGTAAATGAAAGATTTAATTCTCAAATAGATATAGATAAAATCTATAAAAATAGACCAAAAAATATTAAAATCGCAAGAATGTTTTTTTTTAATTTTGATGATTATTTCAATTGGCCAAGTTTAAATAATAAGTTTGTTTCAAAAGAGGGGTTTTGCTATGGATTGGATTCTCATTTTGGTATATTAAGTAATGGAACTGTGGTTCCTTGTTGTTTAGATAAAGATGGAATAATAAATCTTGGTAATACAAATAATTCACAATTAGATGATATTCTAACTTCTTCAAGGGTAAGGGCTATACAAACTTCATTTAAAAAAGGTGAAGTTATAGAAGAGTTATGTCAAAAATGTGATTATAGAGTAAGATTTGATAAGTAGTTTTTAGATATAATTCTATTTCTTATTTTCAGAAAACATAAAGGGAAAATCATGGATGAAGGAGAGGTTCTAGGACTTAGTATAAAAGATTTTTTTACAAAACAGATGCTACAAATTGCATTATTTCCACTTATTTTTACAATGATTATAATGTTTATACTATTTTTTGCAGTAGCTGATTATGGATTGATTGCTTTAAAGGAATTTATAGCTGCATCACAAAATAATGAAAATATCTTAATTGATCCAAATGCACCATTTTATTTTGTATGGATTACAACTATTGTTTCATTTTTATTTAGCTACTCAATCACTTCATGGTTGGTTAGTTTTTTAGTATATACAATAGGAAGTATTTTTATTTTAATGTTTTCTGTTTTTTTAACACTTATTATTATAGGTTTTTTAACACCTGCAATTTTAAGAGTCCTTCATAAAAGACATTATAGTCATTTAAAAACAAATGGTTTTGGAAATATTTTAAGTTCAGTATGGCTTGCTGTTAAAAGTGTAATTATTATGATAATTTTATTTATCGTATTAATTCCATTATATTTTGTGCCAGTGATAAATATCGTGGCTATTAATTTTCCTTTTTATTACTTTTTTCATAAATTATTAAATTATGATGTTGTTTCTACAATTTTAACTGAAGAGGAGTTTAAAGTAATACATAAGAAAAGTGCAAATGCTTTTCGACTTAGAACAATGTTTTTATACTTTTTATCTATGATTCCTTCTCTTATGCTTTTTACAGCGGTATTTTTCATTATTTATTTAGGACATAGTTATTTTCAAGAGTTACAAAAGTTAAGAGAGATTGAGTTAAATGTGAGTGAAATAAAGCAAGATAAAAAACTTTTAGAATAGGATTTAGATAATTAATCTATACCCTGTTCTTTGTACATTTTTTAGTACTTCATCAGGAAGTTTTTTTCTAAAATTTTTTATAAATAGTCTCATTGCGTTTGGAGTCATTATATTATCTTCATTCCAGATGATATTTTCTATCTCGTCATAGGTAATAATTCTATTTTTTTGAATTAATAGTTTTAAAAATTGATTCTCTTTTTTAGTTAGTTTGAACTCTTCTTTAGGACTTTGAATTAGTGATCTACTTTCATCAAATAACCAGCCTACGGCAAGGTTATAAACCCTAGCATTGTTAAAACTTTTGATAAAAGAGTTTAATGCTTCAAAAAGTTTTTGTTCTGTAATAGGTTTTACTATATATTTTACTAAGTGTAGCTCAGTAGCTTCTAACATATAGTCTAAATCAGTATGTGCTGAGGTAATAATAACTCTAATTTTACTATCTTTTTCTCTGATTTTTTTGATAAGTTCTATGCCATTTTCATTTGGCATTTTTATATCTGTGATAATTAAATCAGGCTTTTTAATTTCATAAAGATTATATGCTTCACTAGCATTTTTTGCTACATAAATTTCTTTAAATAAGTGCTTCAAAATTTCTGTTATATTATTTCTTATTCCTTCTTCATCTTCAATATAAAGAAGTGTGAAACTACTAAGTTTTGAGATTAGTCTTTTGTCCATTCGCAAGCCTTATTATAAAAGATATGGTATCATATCTAAAATATGTTTAGGAACTAAATTGAGATTAATTACAGAAAATAATATTTCGAAAATTACTATTTATGTCTTTATAATTATTATGACAACAATGATTTTTATGATTTCATACTTTTATGTAAAAAATACATATGAGGATTTTGAACTACAAATGGAGAAATTTGAACAGGAGCATTACCAAAGACAAAAAATATCATTGAAAAAAGAGATTAATACAGTAATCGATGTAATTAAATATAATGCAACAAAAAGTGATGAGAGTGAGAATGAATTAAAAGCTGACACCATAAGACTTCTTAATAATATCTCTTTTGAAAAGGATAGAAGTAACTATATTTTTGTTTATGAGATTTATGATATAAATGGAGGAGATGACTTTGCTAAACTTTTAGTTAATCCAAATAGACCTGATTTAATAGGAAGGTATCTTTCAACAAACTATAAAGATGCTGATGGTAAAAAGTTTCGTGAAGAGTTTATGCTTGGAATTAGGTTAAAGGGTGAATCTTATACTAGATATGTCTATAAAAAAGCATACACAAATGAAGCAAAACAGAAACTTTCATATTTTAAGTATTTTCCTAGATGGCAATGGGTAATTGCAATTGGTGTTTATGTGGATGATATTGAGGAGGATCTTGCACAAAGAAGAGAACTTTTTCAAAAAAGGGTGCAAAATCAAGTTGTACAAAATATTTTACTATTTTTACTTTTTCTAACAATTGCAATTTTTATTTCAATTTTAGTTTCTCAAAAAATTGATGAGGTTTTAAAGAATTATCAAAAGAGAGTAAAATCAAAATCAGTAGCTTTAAAAGAGTTAAATGAGACATTAGAAAAAAGAGTTGAGGAGGAGCTTGAAAAAAATAGAGAACATGAACAACTTCTTGTACAAAAATCTAGATTTATTGCTCTTGGTGAAATGATTTCAAATATTGCTCATCAATGGAGACAGCCACTTTCCGAACTCTCTTCTATTCTTATGAATATTAAATTTATGTATAAAATAGGAAAACTTGATGATGAAATTATGCATAAAAAATCAAAAGAAGCAGAGATAGTTTTAGATTATATGTCAAATACTATTGATGATTTTAGAAATTTCTTTATTCCCAAAAAAGAGAAAGAGAGATTTAATTTACGTTCAGATATGGATTCGATTATGACACTTATATCTAGTACTTTATCTAATAATCATATTAATATTACTTTTTGTATTGACGAAAAAATATATTTAAATACATATAAAAATGAATTTGGACAAGTTATTTTAAATATAATAAAAAATGCAAAAGATGTTTTATTGGAAAATAAGATAGAGAATCCTTGGATAAAAGTATATACAGAAGAGAGTGAAAAGTATATAAAGATATTGATTGAAGATAATGGAGGAGGAATAGAGGTTAAACCTAGAAGTAAAATATTTGAACCATATTTTACAACAAAAAATGAGAGCAATGGAACAGGTATTGGTCTTTATATGTCTAAAATCATTGTTGATAAAAATATGAATGGAAAATTAAGAGTTAAAGAGGGAGAGTTTGGTGCTAAATTTGAAATTCTTATTCCTAAATAGTAAATGAAATTATAGTTTTTTGGAGTTTTTTATATAATTTCATCTTTATCTAATTCAACAAATTCATTTTTATTTATGGCATCTTCATGAAAATATTCTATTTTATTTTCTGCAATTTCTAAATGCTTTAGTTTTGCAATATGAAATATGGCATCTCCTTCTTGAATTAGAGGAATCTCTGATTTCCCAATTATAATACCATCAAAAGATGCTCTTATCTCCGAACTAGTATCATCTAAAGGTTCATCTACATAAGCTATTATTTCATTTTCTTTAACAGTTTCACCAAGACCTTTAATTGTTCTAATAATTCCACTTTCAGTTGATCTTATCCATTGGCTACTTTTTGCAATAATTGGAAGTTTATATCTTTTTCTTTTTGTAGTTTTTGGAATCATATCTAATTCTCTTAAGACATTAACTATTCCTTTTACTCCTATTCTAATAGATTTTTCATCAAATCTTAGTGCTTCACCTGCTTCATAAAGTAGAACTGGAATATCTCTATTTTGTGCTTCTTCTCTTAAAGAGCCTTCTCTTAATTCAGAATGTAATACAACAGGAGCTTCAAAAGATTTTGCTAATTTATATGTAAATGAATTATTTAAATCAGTACGAATTTGTGGTAAGTTTGACTTATGTATTGATGCTGTATGCAAATCAATACCAAAATCACATTTTGTTACAATTTCATCAAAGAAAATTTTTGCAATTCTACTTGCAAGAGATCCTTTTTTTGAACCAGGGAAAGATCTATTTAAATCTCTTCTATCTGGCATATATCTTGATAAAGTAGTAACTCCATAAGTATTTACTATGGGAATTAATATTAATGTTCCTTTTAATTTCTTTAATATAGTGAGTTTTCTTAATCGTCTGATTATCTCTATACCATTTAACTCATCACCATGAATTGCCGCGCTTACAAAAATAGTAGGACCAGCTTTTTTCCCTCTAATAATCCTTATAGGAAGTTCCATAGGGGAGTGATAAAGTTTTGGAAGTTTTAAATCTAGTGTTATATTTGAACCTTTTTCTATTATGGTATCAGCAATTATCAATTTTTCCAAATTAAGCTCCAATATTATCTCTTCTAATTTTCCTTTTCTTATTTGGTTCTACTGTACGTATATTATTTTCAATATAGTCCATGATTTTTCCAGCTATATCAATACCTGTTGATTTCTCAATTCCTTCAAGTCCTGGAGAAGAGTTAACTTCCATAACTAATGGACCTCTTGCAGATGGAATCATATCTACACCACAAACTCCTAAACCCATTGCTTTTGCAGCAGCTAGGGCGGTAGATTTTTCCCTTCTATTTAATTTATATGAAGTAGCACTTCCACCTTGATGTAGGTTAGATCTAAAATCACCTTCTGCACCTTGTCTTTTCATAGCTCCCACAACTTCTCCACCGACAACAAAAGCTCTAATATCTGTTCCTCCTGCTTCTTCAATAAACTCTTGAACAAGCAAGTTTACATCCATACCATAGAAGGCATCCAAAACAGATTTAGCTGCTTTTTCACTATCAACTAAAACTACACCAACACCTTGTGTTCCCTCTAAGATTTTGAGAACTAAAGGTGCACCACCACTTAGTGCAATAACATCTTTTGCACTTGATTTATTTGAAGCAAAGACTGTTCTTGGCATATCTACATCGTTTTTTGATAGAACTTGTAAACTTCTTAATTTATCTCTACTTCTTGCTATTGCAAGATTTCCTGAAGTACTAAATACATCCATCATTTCAAAGTGTCTTACCATTGCTGTTCCATAAAAAGTTCTACTAGCTCCAATTCTTGGAATAATTGCATCTGGAACAGGAAGCTTCTTTCCTAAATAGTTAATTAATAGCTCACCTTTTATAATCTCTATTGTACATTTAAGGTAGTCAATTACTTTTACTTCCCAACCTTTTTTTTGACCTGCTTCAACTAATCTTTCTGTTGAATATAATTTTGAATTTCTTGATAATATATATACTCTCATTTTCTTTCTCTTTATTGTTTTTTTGATAGATACTCTTTTGATACATCAACTAAAAAATTTTTATCTAAAAATTTTCTTCCAATTAACATAGGTACTTTCATATCGGCTCTGTTTGTTAGAGTTATTATACTTTTATATTTTTTATTCATAAATTTTACGGTTACTTTGATTGATGGTCTAACTTGTAATTGACCATTAGAACTTCTTACTTTTTTTAATTTATATAGGGGCATGCTCATTCTCTTGCCATGATATGCAGGATGTATATCATCAAGTAGTGTAAAAAAAACTGTATTATTTTTAATTTTTATATCATCACAATGTAAGGCATTTGAATCTGCACCTGTATCTATTTTTGCGTCTAATTCGTAAAGTTCTAAATCAATTATTGAAATTATTTCTTTTTTCCCTACTATTTTCATATTTACACCTTAAATTATTATATCATGCTATCATAAATATCTTAAAATTAAACGCTATTTTATAAATAATAGTATATTTTACGATTGTAGTTTTAATTATTTTAAATTTTGAATAAATTAAACAATGAAAATATTAGTTATGATTATGTAGAAAGAGAGCTCTTAGAAAAAGGTTTTTTAGTATTAGAAAAGAGGACTTATCATATATTAAAAGCCATATAAAATAAAGGAATTATTGTGAAATATTTATTAATACTATTTATATCTGTAAATTATATATTTGCTTTAGATGTTGATACTAAAATGTTTGATGAAAAAGTAAGAAGTAGTTATTTAAATGAGCTAGAAAAAAAACTTCAAGTGGACAAACAAAAAGCATTAAGACCTGAAAAAATTCTAATTGAAGAGAGCTATTATCTTGAAAGAATAAAAGAGAGTATCAATAGAAAAATTAGTATTGATGAACTTGATACTTCAAAATTTCATAAAAAAGCGTTATCCTCTTTAGAGCTATTAGATTTAATTAAATATCTTTTAAATATTAAAAATAGAATAACTACACAAGATGAACTAATAAGAGATGTGCAAAATAAGTTATCTATTACAAAAAAGCAGATTGAGAACTTTGTAAAAGAGGATAAAGATAATGCTTTATTATATCAACTTCAGTTTGCTTATTTTAAAGTTCAAAAATCAAATTTAGAAAAGAGAAAAGAACTTTTAGAAGAATATTTTGACAAGTTATTTAAGCTTACATACTCTTTAATAAAAAATATCACTGCCGGGGAAGAGAAAGTAATAATAGATAAAAAACAGTATATTGAAAAGAGAATAGAGATTTTTTTACAAAAAAAGGCAGAGTTAGAAATTCAATACGATAAGGTAAAACTTGAAGAGAATGAAACTCTATTATCAGATATTTCAAAAAGAGCAGAAAACAATAATAAGCTTTATCAAAAAGAGTTAATTTTATTAATTGATTTAAATATTAGAGATATTCTATTTCTTTTAAAAAAAGATGATAAGAAGAATTATCTTAAACATTTTGCAAAAATAGAAAACTATATTATTAGGCTAGATAAACAATATATTTTGGAGTATAAAAATTTAATTTCAATATTAACAGATTTTGCAAAAATAAATTTTGGAAGTACAAAAATTTTAATTGCAAAATCTTCATCAGAATTAAAAACAATTTTAGAAGATGTAAAAAGTTCATTAACAGGTACCCTTTTTATTTTCAATGAGCAAGCAATTACTTTTTTTAGTTTACTAAAAGCGGTGGCATTAATTGTATTAGGTTTTTTTCTAGGGTTAATTTATAAAAAATGGTTAAAAAGAGTATCCTCAAAATGGACAAATATGAGTGATATGTCCTTAAAAATATCATCTAATGTGGGTTATTATATAATAATTTTTATTACATTTATTATTGCTATTTCTAGTTTAGGGATAGATTTGACTTCCTTATCTTTAATTGCAGGAGCTTTATCTATTGGTATTGGTTTTGGATTACAAACTGTTGTATCAAATCTAATCGCTGGTATTATTCTTATGTTTGAAAGAACAATAAGAATAGGGGATGTAATTGAAATTAATGAGTTATTAAAAGGTATAGTTAGTGATATAAGAATTAGGTCAACTACTATTAAAACTTTTGATAATATTGATATTGTAATTCCAAACTCATCTTTTGTTCAAAATAGTGTAATAAACTGGACTTTAGAAGATCCTACAAGAAGGGTGCATATTCCTTTTAGTGTTGCATATGGAACAAAAATTGAGAAGGTGAAGGAGTGTGTTTTAAAAGAGTTATTTGCTAGTAATTTGATTTTTGTTAGGGGAGTATCTGGTAAAGAACCAGAAATTAGAATGGAAATGATGAATGCAAGTAGTGTTGATTTAGAGCTATTAGTTTGGATAAAAACAATAGATAAAATGCAACCTAATTCGTTAAAATCTGATTTTTTAATTATGATATACAACGCGCTTTATAAATATAATATAGAGATTCCTTTCCCTCAAATGGATGTACATTTAAATAGAAAGAATAATCTATAATCTAAAATGTTTTAAAATAGCAATATTTTCTTTGTAAATGGTTTTTTGTAAGTTGTTGGAAGTTCAATAAAATGGAGTATTTACTCCATTTTATTGATTTTATTTAATATATTAGATTTTAATTTTATCCATACATTAGATTTGGTAAGAATAGTGAGATTTCTGGAATATATGTTACGAGTATTAATCCCACTAAAATTGTTAAGGTCCATGGAAATGCGGCAATAATAACATCTTTTATACTCATACCAGTAAGACCTGAGGTAACAAATAGGTTTAAACCAACAGGTGGAGATACCATTCCAAGCTCCATATTAACTGTAATAATGATACCAAAGTGAATTGGATCAATTCCAAGTGCAACAGCAACAGGAAGTAATAAAGGTACCATAATCATAATAATTGCAGATGGTTCCATAAATGAACCAGCTAAAATTAGAAGTAAATTAACTGCAATTAAGAACATATATTTATTTACATTCGCATTAACTAAAACTTCAGTAATAGCTTGAGGAATATTTTCAATTGTTAAGAAGTGAGCAAATAACATTGCATTTGCAATAATAAACATAATCATTGCAGTAGTTTTTGCAGACTCTAAAGCAGTTTCCCAAATTTCAGTGATTTTAATATCTTTATAAATAAATACAGAAACAATAAATGCCCATACACAAGCAACTGCTGCAGCTTCAGTTGGAGTGAAGATACCACCATAAATACCACCAATTACAAGAATAATTGTAAATAAACCCCAAAAAGCTTCTTTCATTTTTGAGAGTCTCTCTTTAAGTGGTTTTGGTTCAGTTCTTTCAAATCCTAATCTTTTAGCACCAATATAAGTAACGAACATCATCATAATACCGAGCATTATACCTGGAATTACACCTGCCATAAATAGTTTACCAATTGAAACTTCTGCTGTCACCCCATATACGATAAGTACAATTGAAGGTGGAATAAGAATACCTAAAGAACCTGCTGTTGCAATTGTACCAACAGCATATCTTTTTGGATAACCTGCTTGCATAATAGCACCAAACATAATAGAACCAATCGCAACAACAGTTGCAGGAGATGAACCTGAAACAGCAGCAAAGATAATTGATGCAAAAATTGCAGAGATTGGTAATCCTCCTGGTAGGTGACCTACACAAGATTTAGCAAACTCTATGATTCTTTGTGCAGCTGAGCCTTTAGATAAAAGATTACCTGCAAAAATAAACATTGGAATAGCCATAAGTGAATAGTGTTCAACTTTTTCAAATATCATCGCTGAAATCTCAATTGGAGAGATTGGCGTAAAAAGTACTAATGTAACAAATGTTGCTGCTCCAAGACATATTGCAATAGGAGCTCCTAAAATTACTAGGAAGAAAAATATACCAAATAATACACCTACACTCATTATAGCATCCCTCCTGTTTTCTTTTCTACCTCTTTAACCATTTTATTTAGCTCTTTTACATTTTCATTATGTGCATTCTCTTTAGCACCCATTCCCATTCCTGCTAAAACTTGTTCTGCTTCACTCTCTTTTAAGATTTTTTCATGACTTGTAGTTGCAATAATATAGATTCTTTCAGCTACTCTATATGTTGCAAATGCAAATGATATAGGAATAACTAAATAGATAATCCACATTGGTATATCCCAAAGGTCAATAGATCTTTCATCTAAATCAATAACTAATATCAAATATTCATAACCAAAGTAAGAAACAGTTGCTAGGAATGCTAATGTTACTATATGTGAGGTTAGTAACATAATCTTTGCAATTTTACTTGGTACAATATCTAAAACAACTGTTACTGCAATATGTGCATCCTTTTTGAAACAGTAAGCTGCTGCAAAAAAAACACTCCATAAAAATAGAAAAATTGTCAACTCAGTTGCCCAAACTAATGAAGCATCAAAAACATATCTTGCTATAACATTAATAAAAGCTACTGCAACACCAGCAGTAATACCAATTACTGCAATAGTTTGGTTGATAAAACCAATAAGTTTACTTATAATATTGAATATGCCCATATTTTACTCCGTTGATAATGCGCCTTTAATTAAGTCTTCACCAATTTTATTAGCATCATAAAACTCTGGATAGATTTTACTAACTGTATTTGCCCACTCTTGTCTTTGTTCAGGGCTTAAATTAATAATTTCTAATTTACCAGTTTCTTGAGCATACTCTTTTATTAGATTGAATTGCTCATTATTTAGTTGATTTGCAAACTCTCTCTCTTTTTCGGTTGCTTCTTTCATCGCTTGTTTTACGTTTGCTTGTAAATCAGCTGGTAGAGAGTTCCAGAATTTTTCAGACATAACTACTAAATATCCAAGATATCCATGGTCAGTTATAGATAAATATTTTTGTACTTCATGAAATTTTTTAGTATAAATATTTGAATTTGTGTTCTCTTGACCATCAATAACACCTTGTTGTAATCCCGAATATACTTCAGAAAATGGCATCATTTGAGGATTTGCACCAATTGCATTAAATTGTGCTTCAAGTACTTTAGAAGACATAATTCTAAATTTTTGACCTTGGGCATCTTCTGGTTTAACTAAAGCTTGCTTAGAAGATGATAGCTGTTTAAATCCATTATCCCAAAATGCTAATGCAACATAACCTTTTTCTGTTACCATATCTTTTAGTTTTTGACCTACATCTCCGTCTTGAACCCTATGTAAATGATCAACATTTCTAAATAAAAATGGTAAATCAAATAATGCTAATTGAGGTACAATTTTACCAAACTTTGAAAATGACGGTGCTGCCATTTGTACTGAGTCTAATTTTAATGCTTTTAATACCGCATTATCTTTATATAATTGAGAAGATGGGTAAACTTGTACATCAATTCTTCCACCAGATAACTCTTCAAGTCTTTTTTCAAAAAAATCTGCTGCTTTCCCTTTTGGTGTATTTGGACTTACAACATGTGAAAATTTTAAAACATAATTTTCAACAGCTGTAGGCTTTTGTACTTCAGCTTTTTTTCCCTCTTTATTTTCCCCACATCCAGTGAATATTAGCGTTGATGCTATGGTAACACTAGATACAAATCCCTTAACGGTTTTTGTCATCGTTGCTCCTTTTTTCCTTTTATAATACATTATAATTAAAATTTATGTATCTATTATGTACAATTGTGTAAATTTTGAAATTTTATAAGTGTTTGAATTGAGAGGTTAAACTACCGAGAAATCGGTAGTTTATAAAAAGATTATTTAGTATTAAGTGCACCTTTAATTAAGTCTTCACCAATTTTATCAGCATCATAAAACTCTGGATAGATTTTACTAACTGTATTTGCCCACTCTTGTCTTTGTTCAGGGCTTAAATTAATAATTTCTAATTTACCAGTTTCTTGAGCATACTCTTTTATTAGATTGAATTGCTCATTATTTAGTTGATTTGCAAACTCTCTCTCTTTTTCGGTTGCTTCTTTCATCGCTTGTTTTACGTTTGCTTGTAAATCAGCTGGTAGAGAGTTCCAGAATTTTTCAGACATAACTACTAAATATCCAAGATATCCATGGTCAGTTATAGATAAATATTTTTGTACTTCATGAAATTTTTTAGTATAAATATTTGAATTTGTGTTCTCTTGACCATCAATAACACCTTGTTGTAATCCCGAATATACTTCAGAAAATGGCATCATTTGAGGATTTGCACCAATTGCATTAAATTGTGCTTCAAGTACTTTAGAAGACATAATTCTAAATTTTTGACCTTGGGCATCTTCTGGTTTAACTAAAGCTTGCTTAGAAGATGATAGCTGTTTAAATCCATTATCCCAAAATGCTAATGCAACATAACCTTTTTCTGTTACCATATCTTTTAGTTTTTGACCTACATCTCCGTCTTGAACCCTATGTAAATGATCAACATTTCTAAATAAAAATGGTAAATCAAATAATGCTAATTGAGGTACAATTTTACCAAACTTTGAAAATGACGGTGCTGCCATTTGTACTGAGTCTAATTTTAATGCTTTTAATACCGCATTATCTTTATATAATTGAGAAGATGGGTAAACTTGTACATCAATTCTTCCACCAGATAACTCTTCAAGTCTTTTTTCAAAAAAATCTGCTGCCTTCCCTTTTGGCGTATTTGGACTTACAACATGTGAAAATTTAAGTGTATACTCTGCTGCTAATCCTGATGTAGCTAACATTGCTGCTGCAACAACTCCAATTACTAGTTTTTTCATTTTAGCTCCTTTTGTAAATATCAATGAAAAAGTATAATTAAAAGTTGTGTATAAGTTATGTCAAAAACTAGAAATTTTGAAAAAAATAACGACTTATATAGCATTAAAATAGCATTTGCAAAAATATTAGTAATGCCTTAGTTTAAGGGGCTTAGTAATAAAAAGTAGTTTAACCACTTTTTAAACAATTTTTAGGTAAAATCTCTTCCTTTATGAGGAATATAAAAATACTAACACAAAGGATAATGATGGGATGTAATTTAGACTTACTTACTTCTTCTAAGGATAACTGTGGTTTTGGTCTAATGGCAGATCTTAAAAATAGACCAAGTCATGAAAACTTAGAAGATGCTATTACTTCGCTTGAGCGAATGATGCACAGAGGTGCAGTAGCGGCAGATGGCAAAACTGGGGATGGTTCAGGTTTACTATTATCAATGCCAAATAAATTTATGAGAAAAGTAGCTAATGAAAATGGTGTTGATTTACCAGAGAAATACGCAGTAGCTATGATATTTACAAAAGATTTAAAAGATATTGACATATTTAAAGAACAGTGTGAAGAGAATGATTTAAAAGTACTTTTGATAAGAGAAGTACCAGTTGATACTGATGCATTAGGGAAGCAAGCATTAGAAACATTACCTCACATAATTCAAGTTTTTGTATCTGCAAATGCATTAATGGCTTCAAAAAGATTTAATGCAATGCTATATCTTACACGAAAAGAGTGTGAACACAAATTAGTAGATAAAAAAGATTTTTATATTCCAACGTTTTCATCTAAAGTGATTGCTTATAAAGGGCTAGTTATGCCCACTCATATTAAACATTTTTATAAAGATTTAAGAGATGATGATTTTCAAATCTCATTTGCTTTATTTCATCAAAGATTTTCAACAAATACATTACCTCAATGGAGATTAGCTCAGCCATTTAGAGCTATTGCACATAATGGTGAAATCAACTCTGTTGAAGCAAATAGATTTAATGTACAAATTAAATCAGAACAAATTAAATCAGATATATTTACAGAAAAAGAGATTAAAAGATTATTACCAATTCTACAGGTGGGGGGATCAGACTCGGCATCACTTGATAATATGTTTGAATTTTTAGTAGTAAATGGTGTTGATTTCTTTAAAGCTGCTAGATCGTTAGTTCCTGCACCATGGCAAAATGCTCCACATATGGATTCAGATTTAAGAGCATTTTATGAATATACTTCAACTGTTATGGAAGCATGGGATGGTCCAGCAGCAGTATCTTTAACAGATGGTAGGCATATTGGATGTTTAATTGATAGAAATGGATTAAGACCTTCTAAATATGTAATTACTAAAAATCATAAAATATATATCACCTCAGAGTATGGAACAATTGCCTTAGATGAAGATGATGTAAGTGAAAGAGGAAGATTGCAATCAGGTGAAATGATTGGTCTAGACTTAAAACATGGGAAAGTATTAAAAGAGGATGATATAAATGATTATTTAAAATCATCTCAAAACTATTCTAAATGGCTTAATAACGATATGGAATATTTACAAGAGTATATAGATGAGTCATTTATTGATACGCAAGATTATCTTATTGAAGATTTAGAGAAAAAACAAAAATATTTTAATATTACATATGAAGTATTAGACCAAATGATTGACCCCATGGCAAAAGATGGGAAAGAGCCAGTTGGCTCAATGGGAGATGATACTCCATTAGCATGTTTTTCTCAGGTAAATAGAAACTTTACAGACTTTTTTAGACAAAAATTTGCACAAGTAACAAATCCACCAATTGATCCATATAGAGAGAAGATTGTAATGTCTTTAGAGACAGGTTTTGGTCATGTCCATAATATTTTGGATGAAAAACCAGAGTATGCAAAGAGATTAAAAGTAGCATCTCCGATTTTAATGAAAGAGAAGTTTGATGTTCTTTACTCATTTGGTAATCCAAAATCTCCAAGATTTGATGCTTACTATAAAAATAGAGTTTTTTCTACAACATTTAAAAAAGATTTAAAAGTAGCATTAGAGCAATTAGCTTCATATGTAGTAAAAGCTGTTAAGAAAGATGCAGTATCAGTTGTAATTTTAGATGATAGAGATGTTAACGAAAGTGCAAAAGTTATTCCAATGGCAATGGCAGTAGGTTATGTAAATACAAGGTTGTTAAATGAAGGTATTAGGCATCAGGTATCAATTGTAGCTGTAACTGGTGAGGTTTATGATCCTCATATGGCTGCTGTGATGTTAGGGTATGGTGTAACTGCAATTTATCCATATATGATGTATGCTTCTGTTTTATCTTTATATGCAAGAAAAGATTTAACAAAGTATCAAATGCAAACTAAGTTAAAAAATACTCAAAAAGCACTTAATTCTGGACTATTAAAAATTATGTCTAAAATGGGTATTTGTACAATTGCTTCTTATAGAAACTCAAGGCTATTTGATGTAATAGGTTTAGCTGATGATATTATTGCTGATTGTTTTATAGGATCACATTCTGATTTAACGGGTCTTTCTTATGATGATATTGAAAAAAGAGTTGAAAAGCTTCATTTTGGTGCATTTTTTGATGATAAGCATATGTTTCCTTTAGAGCTTGGTGGATTTTATAAATATATTGATGGTGGTGAATATCATGATTATGGTCCAGCAACAACAAGAGCAATGCACAATAAGCAAGCAGCAAATAAAGAGGATATTTCAGATTTTAATAAATTAAAAGAGATTGTTAATACAAGAGATAAAAAGTTTATAAGAGATTTTTTCCAGTTTAATTCTGATAGAAAAGCGATTTCAATTGATGAGGTTGAATCAAAAGAGGATATTTTCAAGAGATTTGCAACAGCTGCTATGTCATGTGGTTCTATCTCTCCTGAAGCTCACGAAGCAATGGCAATGGCAATGAATACTATTGGTGGTATGTCAAACTCTGGTGAGGGTGGTGAAGATTCAAGAAGATTTAATACTCTTAAAAACTCTAAGATTAAGCAAGTTGCATCTGGTAGATTTGGCGTAACTCCAGGATATTTAAGAAGTGCAGAAGAGATTCAAATTAAAGTTGCACAAGGTGCTAAACCAGGTGAGGGTGGACAATTACCAGGTCATAAAGTTACTGCATTAATTGCAAGTTTAAGACATACTGTTGAGGGTGTGACACTTATTTCTCCACCACCACATCATGATATTTACTCTATTGAGGATTTAGCACAGTTGATTTTTGACTTAAAGCAAATTAATCCAGAAGCGAAAATTACAGTTAAGCTTGTGTCAACTATTGGTGTTGGAACAATTGCAGCTGGGGTAGCAAAAGCATATGCAGATAGAATTGTAATCTCTGGTGCTGATGGTGGTACAGGAGCTGCTCCTTTAACATCTATTAAACATACGGGTAATCCTTGGGAGATGGGTCTTTCAGAAGCTCATAATGCACTTAAAGCAAATCACTTAAGAGAGTTTGTTCATGTACAAACAGATGGAGGATTAAAAACAGGTTTAGATGTAGTTAAAGCTGCACTTTTAGGTGCAGAATCTTATGCCTTTGGTACAGCTGCATTAACATTACTTGGTTGTAAAATTTTAAGAATCTGTCACACAAATAAGTGCTCAGTTGGAGTAGCCACACAAGATGAAGATTTAAGGGAACATTTCAATGGAACAGTTGAGAGATTAATCTCTTATTTTACATTTATTGCACAAGAAGTAAGAGAGATTCTTGCACAACTTGGATATAAATCATTAGAAGAGATTATTGGTAGATCTGATTTACTTAAAGTTATTGATGATGAGTTTGCTAAGAAATTTGATTTTCAAAATATATTAAGAAGAATTGAGGGTGTTGATACCTGTCAAAAGGATTCTAATAACCCATTTGATGATAATAAATTTGAAAAAGAGTTATTAAAAAAAGTTCATAGAACAATTGAAAAGCCAAGTACTCCTATTAAAGTTAAAGAGACTATTTGCAATTTAAATAGGTCATTTGGTACTTTAATCTCAGGTGAAATTGCTAAGTATTATGGAGATCAAGGTTTACCTGATGGTTCGATTAATATCTTATTAAAAGGTATTGCTGGTCAATCATTTGGAGCATTTTTATCAAAAGGAATGAATCTTTACTTAGATGGTGCAGCAAACGATTATGTTGGTAAGGGGATGAATGGTGGTAAGATTATTATTAATACTGCACATCAAGGTCCTGAATTTGCTGGTGCTGGTAATACTTGTCTTTATGGTGCAACAGGTGGTAAGCTATATGTTAGAGCTGCTGTTGGTGAGAGATTTGGAGTTAGAAACTCTGGATGTGTAGCCGTAGTAGAAGGAACAGGAGATAATGCATGTGAGTATATGACAGGTGGTATTGTAGTTATTTTAGGAAATACTGGGGTTAACTTTGGTGCAGGTATGACAGGTGGTTTATCATTTGTTTATGATCCTGAGAAATCATTTATTGATAAAATTAATCAAGAGTTAGTAGAAGCAGTTAGAATTGATACAGATGATACTGAAAGAGAGAGGTTATTCCTAAAAAGACTTCTAATGGATTATTTAAATGAGACAGAATCACATAGAGCAGAAGTGGTTTTAGAAAACTTTAGAGCTGAAATCAGAAACTTTTGGATGGTTAAGCCAAAAAATATGACAGTGTTACCATTAAATCCAGAGGAGGGGGATTAAGATGCTAAACTTTACAAAATTTGAAAGAATTGATCCTGAAAAAAGGGATGTTTTACAAAGATTAAAAGATTATAATGAGGTATATCAAGTATTTGAGAAACATAGAGCAAGGGAGCAATCAGATAGATGTATGCAGTGTGGTGACCCATACTGTCATACAGGATGTCCTTTACATAACTTTATTCCTGCATGGCTTAAACAAACAGCTGAAAAGAATATGGAATTAGCATTTGCATTATCAAATGAGACATCTCCTTTCCCTGAAATTTTAGGAAGAATTTGTCCTCAAGATGTACTTTGTGAAGGTGCATGCTCATTAAATACTGGACATGGGGCTGTATCAATTGGTGCTGTTGAAACCCATTTAAACGAAAGAGCATTTGAAGCTGGAATGAAACCTAAGTTTGCTGAAATTTGTTCTGATAAAAAAGTAGCAATTATTGGCTCTGGACCTTCTGGAATTTCAGCTGCTACCTTCCTTTTAAGAAAGGGTATTGCAGTTGAGATGTATGAAAGGGAGGATAGAGCTGGTGGATTATTAATGTATGGAATTCCAGGATTTAAATTAGATAAAACAACTGTTGATAGAAGAATTAATTGGTTACTTGAAGCTGGAATGAAACTTCATTTAAATTGTGAAATAGGAAAAGATAAGAGTGTAAAAGAGCTTGAAGAAGAGTTTGATGCAATTTATATTGGAATAGGAGCAAAAGCTGGTAGATATGCTGGTATAGAGGGTGAAAGTGCACCAAATGTACACTTAGCAATGGAGTTTTTAACTGGAATACAAAAAAGAAATCTTGGAAATAAAGATTTTAATTTTATTGATGTAACTGATAAAAATGTAGTTGTAATTGGTGGTGGTGATACTGCTATGGACTGCGTTAGAAGTTCAGTAAGAGAGAAGGCAAGCTCAGTAAAATGTCTTTATAGAAGAGATGAAGC
The DNA here is from genome assembly GCA_964480765.1 of uncultured Arcobacter sp. GTDB lineage: Bacteria > Campylobacterota > Campylobacteria > Campylobacterales > Arcobacteraceae > Halarcobacter. Next base: position 21,302 of record CAYZST010000011.1, read on the forward strand.
AAATATGCCAGGAAGTAAAAAAGAGGTAATAAATGCAAAAGAGGAGGGTGTTGAATATTTATTTAATGTCTCTCCAAAGTCAATTATTATAAAAGATGGCAAAGCAACAGGTGTTGAATTATTAAATACATCAATGAGTAAACCAGATGAGTCTGGAAGACAAAGAGTAGTTATTGATGAAGGTAGTGAATTTATTGAAGAAGCTGATGTTGTAATTATGGCTCTTGGATTCTCTCCTGAAACACCAGAATTTTTAAAAGAGTTAGGTGTAGAAGTTAACTCTTGGGGTGGAATTGAAACAACTGATTATCAGACCTCAAATAAAAAAGTTTATGCTGGTGGGGATTGCCAAAGAGGTGCACATTTAGCAGTAACTGCAGCAGCTGATGGTAGAGAAGCTGCTAAGAAAATTTTAGAGGCTTTAGTATAAAAAATGTTTAATTATGAAGCATTTACTAAAGCTGTTGTAAATGCGAATAAAGAGCTTTATGAGTATATAAATACTCATTTGAGCTCTTCGGATTTTAAAGAGTCACATACTATTGGTTATGGTGGAGATAACTCATTAAATATAGACTTAATTGCAGAAAATATTTTTATTAAATATTTAAAAAATTTTGGAGATATATATTCCGAAGAGTTAGGTCTATTATCTTCAAAATCAAATATTAAAATAATAATTGATCCTCTTGATGGTAGTCATAATTTTCTATCACAACTTCCTTATTATGGAACTTCTGTTGCTTTAAAGATTGATGAAGAGATAAAAGCTGGATATGTTTGTAATCTTGTAGATAAAACTTTAACTTATAAAGTTTTAGATAGGAGCAAAAAAATTTCTATTTTAAATAATAAAGAGATTAAAGAGTATGAAGTTAAAGATCCAAATATAGGTATTTTTGAAAGAGCTTATGCCTATCCTGAAATTTGTAAAAAGCTTTTTGAAAATGATATTAAATATCGAAGTTGTGGTGCTGTTGCACTCTCTCTTGCAAATGCTAAAAATCATATGTTTGTCATTTTTGCAGGTAAACTTAGAGAGTTTGATATAGTTGCTGCACTATACATTAATAGTAACCTTTTTATACATCAAGATAATGAATTCTTAATTATTGCTAAAAGTGAGCAAAATTTATTACTGATTAAAGAAATTATTAAGAATAATAGGTTATAACTCCAACAGAATATTTTACACAGGAAGTTTTTAATGTCTTTAATTATTACAGATGAATGTATTGCTTGCGATGCATGTAGAGAAGAGTGTCCTAATGAGGCAATTGAGGAGGGAGATCCAATTTATATTATTGATCCAGATAGATGTACGGAGTGTGTAGGTCATTATGAAGAGCCAGCATGTGTTGAAGTGTGTCCGGTTGATTGTATCATTGTAGACCCGGACAACCAAGAAACAATGGAAGAGTTGCAGTTCAAATTCGAGCAGTTACAAGAAGAAGAAATTTAATATGGCTAAAATAACAACTATTATAGACATTGGCTCCAACTCAATGCGTATGGTTGTTTTAGAGAAAAGTAGTAGGTATGCTTTTAATCTGATAAATGAGACTAAAAGTAGAGTTAAAATTTCTGAAGGTTGTTATGAAAATGACGGCAATCTTCAAGAAGCTGCTTTGCAAAGAGCATTTAACTCTTTGCAATCTTTTTTAAATATCTCAAAAGCTTTAAAATCAAGAAAAATTATATGTGTCGCAACTTCTGCACTTAGAGATGCTCCTAATGCTAAACTATTTTTAACAAAAGTTAGAAATGAGTTAGGACTTAACATAAGAGTTATAGATGGAGTAAAAGAGGCTTATTTTGGTGGAGTAGCTGTTCAAAATCTTACTTATGGTGAAGAGTTTATTACTGTGGATATAGGTGGTGGCTCAACAGAATTTGCTTTTATAAAAGATGGAAATATAAAACATTGTATTTCAGTTGATATTGGAACTGTTAGATTAAGTGAACTCTTTTTTAGTAAAGGTGATATTAAAGGTGCTAAAGATTTTATTTTAGAGAAACTAAAGGAGGTTCAAAACTCAGGTTTTGAAATACCTTCAACAGTAGTTGGAATAGGTGGAAGTATAAGAGCTCTTAGTAAGATAATTATGCAAAAAAACAATTATCCTCTTGATATTCTTCATGGATTTACTTATAGTGTTGATTTAAATAGATATATTTTCGCTTCGATAATTAACGCTAAAAATGAGAATAGCTTAAAACATATTGGTGTAAAAAAAGATAGATTTGACACTATTAAAGAGGGAACTTTTATCTTTGATACTATTTTAGAGCATTTAAATACAAAAAGAGTTATTACTTCAGGGGTTGGAGTTAGAGAGGGAGTCTATTTAACAGATCTTTTAAGAAACAATAATTGTAGATTTCCAAATAACTTTAATGTTAGTATTAGATCTCTTCTTGATAGATTTCAATTAGATCCTAAACAAAGTTCATATTTAGGTAGAAATGCAAGTAAAATTTTTGATGTATTAAAACCTCTTCATAATTTAGATGATAAATATAGAGTTTTATTAGTTATTGCTTCAAAACTACATTCAATAGGTACTACTCTTAACTTTTATAAATCAAATGATAATACTTTTGATTTCATATTAAATGGTTTAAATTATGATTTTCAACACTCTTCAAGAGTAACAATAGCTCATATGATAAAGTATTCAAAAAAATCACTTCCAACAAAAAGAGAGTTGCATAAATTTAAAGAGTTGCTTCCTTGTTTTGAAACAATGCAATGGCTTTCATTTATGATAAGTTTAAATTTTACAGTTAATCAAGATATGTCAAATCCAAAAGTGGAGTATAAATTAAAAAAAAGTGGAAAACTAAAAATCTTCTTTGATAAAAGTATTTATATTGTAGAGAGTGAAATTACTAAATTACAAACTCCTAGAGGAGTGAAAGTTAAAATAGTTTCATGAGAATTGCTATTGTAAAATTGTCAGCTATGGGTGATATTATTCATGCTATGGTTGTTTTGCAATTTATCAAAAAATTTAATCCAGATATTAAAATAGATTGGTTTGTTGAAAAAGTTTTTGCACAGGTTTTAGAGCATAATCCTCATATTGATAATATTTTTGCTCTTGATTTAAAATCTATTAAAAAAGATAAAAAAAATATAATAAACCAAATTAAAGTTATAAAAGCATATTCAAAAAACAGTTATGATTTAGTAATTGATGCACAAGGCTTGATAAAATCATCGATAGTTTCAAAACTTATAGGAAAAAAGCTTGCAGGATTTGATAAAAAGTCCACAAGAGAGGGAGTTGCTTCATTTTTTTATTCAAAAAAAATAGAATCAGCTTATGAAAAAAATGTTATTCAAAGAAATGTTGATGTGATTTGTGGTTCTTTAGGTTTAAAAGTTTCTAAAGAAGAACTTTTAATGAAAGAACCTTTTTTATATTTTCATAATGAACAAAGAGAAATTTATACATATATAAAAGGAGAGAAAAGAAATATTGTTTTTGTAATAGGTGCAAGTTGGCCTTCAAAAATGTACTCTAAAGAGAAATTTGCTAAAATAATTAGTAGTTTGGATGAAAACTGTTTAATTATTTGGGGAAATCAAGAGGAGAAAAAGATTGCAGATGAGATTGCCTTAAACTCTTGTGCAAAGGTTTTACCAAAGCTTGATTTAAATAGTTTAAAAGCATTAATTGCAAATAGTGATTTAGTAATAGGAAATGATACTGGCCCTACACATATGGCATGGGCTTTAAATGTTCCATCAATTACTATTTTTGGATGTACTCCAGCAACAAGAAATACTTATATAACAGATATTAATAAAGTTATAAAATCAAACTCTATTGTAGATGCATTGAAGTTAAATAAAGAAGATTTTTCAATTAAAGATATAGATGAAAATGAAATTATAAGTTTGGCTAAGGAAATATTAAATGAAAGCAAAATTTAATGACTATTTTGGATATTTTTTATATCTTTTTTTTAAATTTCTTTTTATTTTAATTCCAAAAACTTTAGCAAAAAAGATTCTTATTTTTATTGCTAAACTTCTGTTTAGATATAATAAAGAACATAAACATATTGCAAGAGTAAATTTAGATTTAGCTTATGAAAATAGTTTAAGTGAGGAGAGAAAAAATAGTATTATTTTTGAATCTTATAAATCTTTACTTTTTAATATGTATGAGTTTATAGAAAACCAAACAGCTTCGAAAGAGACTCTTTTTTCAAAAGCTACAATTGAAAATGAAGAGGTAATTAAAAAAGCAATAAATAACAATAGAAAAATAATCTTTTTTTCAGCTCATTATGGTGGTTGGGAATTAGCTGTTCCATATATTGCTTTAAAGTTTGGTACGGTTGCAATTGTTAATAGAGAGATGAATAATCCTTTAATTAATGAGATGTATAAGAAAGCAAGAAATAGAAATAATGTTGTTATGATTGATAAAAAAGAGGCTGCAAAAGGTATGATTAAAGCTTTTAAACAAAAACAGCATGTATGTGTAGTTATTGATCAACATATTAAAAATGGTGTTGATATTGACTTTTTTGGTAAAAAAGTTATGGCAACTGATTCAACAGCTAGACTTGCTTTAAAGTTTGATGCTTTACTTATTCCTATTTTTTGCCAAATGAATGATTTTAGAGATTATACAATAAAAGTGTATGATGAAATTGATTCTTTAAAAATTGATTTTAAAACAGAAGATAAAGAGCGAGAGTTAACTCAACTTCAAGCTAATATTATTGAAGAGCAAATTAGACGAGAGCCAAATCAATGGTTTTGGCAACACAAACGATGGAAGAAAGATTATAAAGAATTATATAAAAGAAAGTGAAAAATATGAATAATAAACCAAAATATCATCTTTTTAGAAATACAAAATATGCAATTGATGGTTTCATCCATGCGATTAAAACTGAAAGCTCTTTTAGATTAGAGTTGTTAGCCTCTGTCTTTATTATTATAGGTATATTTTTAATTAATGTTGATTTAATATATAAGCTTATTCTTTTTGCAACGGGAATATTAGTTCTTATAACCGAGCTTTTAAATTCAGCAATTGAAAATGTAGTTGATTTAGTAACAAAAGAACATGCTCCTTTAGCAAAAACTGCAAAGGATATTGGTTCAACTGCTGTTATGTTTAGTATTCTTTTACATTCTATAACTTGGGTAGTTGTTTTAATATGGGTCTAAATTAAGAAGTTTGAAGATGTACTTTATGAAATAAAGAGGATTAAAAGGTCAAAGTTAAATGAATAATTTTATAATGTCAAAGAGTCTTAATATTTTTAAAAAATTAATTCTTGTACATATTTTATTTCTTTTTTTAATGACTCTTTTTAGAGTTGCTTTTGTTTTGTATTATTCTCCTTTGGACTCTTTTCATGGCTTTTATTTTGATCTTTTTAAAGCATTTCTTTTAGGTTTTAGACTTGATTTAACTGTAATTGGATATATTCAAGTTCTACCCACAATAATTTTAATTATTTTATACTATTTAAAAAATGAAAAGTTTTTAGAATTTTCAAAAAAGTTTTTTGTTTTTTATCTTTTTATTACTTACTCTATTGTTAGTTTTTTCTTATGTGCGGATTTTGGTTTTTATTCATATTTTAAAGATCATATAAATATTTTATTTTTTGGTTTTTTTGATGATGATACAAAGGCTTTATTAGTTACATTTTGGCAAAACTATAATGTTGTTCTTATTCTTTTTATATTTTTTATTTATATAATTTCTCTTTTTTATGTAATAAATAAAATTTTTAAAGCTCAAGAAAAAGAGATTGTATTTTTTAATTTTTTTAGATTTTCTGTTTTAGTTTTTTTAATCTTTTTTTTATTAAATTTTTTAGCAATAAGAGGAACTTTAGGGATGTATCCTTTAGGGAAAATGATTCCAAATGTTTCTACAAATGATTTTATTAATAAGATTTCTCACAATGGATTTAGAGCATTTACAAATGCTTTAAGTGCAAGAGAAAAGTATTTAAAAAGAAAATATGATTTATTAGAGGTAATAGGATATAAAGATAGTATGGATAAGGCTTTTGAAGTTTATACAGGAACAGAAAATATAAGGAGGGATAAACTCCTTGAAAATATTACTTTTAAAACAAAAAAAGTTGATGATAAAGAGTATAATGTTATTGTAATTATGGTAGAGAGCTTTGGTATGCCAATACTTAAATATCAAAGTACTGAGTTTAATATTTTAGGTGAATTGAAAAAACATTTTGATGAAGATACCCTTTTTACAAATATAATTTCAGCTGGTGATGGAACAATTTCAAGTTTACAAGCCTTGTTATTAAATATTCCACATAGACCTAAATCTTTTGCTTTTTCCCAATCTATTTATAAGCAGACAAGTTTTACTTATACTCCTGCATTTTTATATAAAAATGAAAATTACGAAACTTCATTTATCTATGGAGGAGATTTAACATGGAGAAATTTAGGTGATTTTGTTAAATTTCAAGGTTATGAGAATGTTGAAGGTAAAATGAATATTTATAATAGCTTAGAAAATAGAGATATGAAGCAGAGTGATTATTTCCATCCTTGGGGAATTTTTGATGAGTATCTTTATTCTCATATATTAAAAAAATTAGGAAATAGTAAGAAAAAACAGTTTATTGTTGCCCTTAGTACAAATAACCATCCCCCTTATAATATACCTAATGATTATAAAAATAAAAGTTTAATTTATAGTGATGAAATAAAGAATCATATAACAGGGGATTTAAATTTAGCAAAACAGAGATTTGCTTCATATGCTTATGCTGTTGATCAGGTTGGAGTTTTCTTAGATAAGTTTAAAAAAAGTAAATTTAAAGATAATACAATTGTAGTAATAACAGCTGACAATAATACCATTGATGGTATTATGAAATATGATGATAATGAACTTTTAAACTCAAAAAATATACCTTTATATTTTTATTTACCAAATGAGCTAAAAAAGAGATTATCAATAAATAAGGAAGTTGCAGGTTCACATAAAGATATTTTTCCAACGATATATAATTTGACATTAAAGGATAAAAACTATATTTCTATTGGAAAAAATCTTTTTGATGGTAGTGAAGAACATTATGGCTTTAATGGTTCTATGATTGTAAATAATAATAAGAGAATTGAGAAACTAGATAGTTTAGAAGAGAAAACCAATAGTGAACTTTTAAATTACTATAAAGCAAATTTAGCAATAACTGAATATTTAATTAATTATTATTATAAAAAGGAAAAGAGTGACTAATATTTTGAGTACACCTTTGCAAAGCACAAAGGATAAAATTACTCTTTGGCTTAATCATCTTTTAGTTTTATATACTTTTTTAATACCTATTCATAGTGGTGCAAAAAGTTCTTTGTTTTTTGCTATGTTAGTACTTTTTTTATATAGAAGAGATTATGCTTTTTATTTAAAAGAGGTTTTTTCAAATAGAATTATTCAGTCTCTTTTACTCTTTTATTTTTTATATTTAATTGGAATGCTTTATACTGATGATATTGATTATGGTAAAGATCAAATGAATAGGTTAAAATATCTTCTTTTTCCTTTAATTTTTTTATCTTTTTTAGATATTAGATTTGTATTTAGAATAGTTTTTGCTTTTTTATTAGGAATGTTTGTTTCAATTCTTTTCTCATATTTAGTTCATTTGGGTATTTTACCTTATGAGTTTTCACTTGGTAAATATAAAATCTGGGAGACTTTTGCATATAGTCCTGCACCTTTCTTATCCCATGGAGAGCATAGTGTAGGGATTTCATTTTTTGTAGGGTTTTTATTATATTATATTTTAGTTTTTAAAAATGAGGAAAAATATAAAAAAATCATAGCTTCAATCTTTTTAATTGCTGCTTTAGTAAATATCTCTTTTATTGCAAGTAGAACAGGATATATGACTTTAGTTACTGTAATTTTTGTTACGATTACTTTAGTTTACAGGAAAAATATTAAACTATTATTTATTTCAATATTATTGTTTTTTGCTGTTTGTTTTTCATTATATAGTTTTTCAGATACTATAAATCAAAGGGTTAATGCAGTATTTGAAAATTTTGAAAAAGGAATTAAGAGTAAAAGATATTATGAGAATGGATCAACAGCTCAAAGAGTAGGTTTAACTTTATATTCAATTGAAGTAATAAAAGATAATCCTTTTTTTGGTGTTGGAACAGGAGATCATATGGTTGAATTAAGGAAAAAAATTCCTGAGGAACAAAAAAGGTTAAGAGAGATAGCAAAACCTCATAATCTATACGTACAAATTCCAATGCAATTAGGTTTAGTAGGAAGTTTTGCTTTTTTATTTTTAATATACTCTTTACTTAGTTATAAAGATACATCAAGGCAGAAAAAAGATATTATAATAATAGTAACAGTAATAACTTTAGTATTTATGTTAGGTGGAATGTTCTATGGAACTTTTGAATTACCATTAATTTTAGTTTTAATAACAGCTATGATAGCGAAGAAACAACAAAGTATTATAGTTAATAGTTTTGATAAAAAGCTTTTATTAAAATATAGTATATTTGCTTTTTTATTTTTAATAATAGGTATAACAAGATAGGAAAAAAATGAAAATAGTTTATGTGTCAAGATCAATTATTCCATCAAGAACAGCTAATAGCATTCATGTAATGAAAATGTGTGATGCTTTTGCTTCTTTAGGTCATGAGGTTACACTTTTAGCTCCATGGACAAAAAAACTTGAAGAGAAAAATATAGAGGATTTCTTTGAGTATTATGGGGTTGAAAAGAGTTTTGAATTAAAAAAAATATTTTCTCCAAATATTAAATATTTAAAGAAGAGAATCTATTCCTATAGATGTTTAAGAGAGGTTAAAAAAATAGATCCAGATATTGTTTATGGTAGAGATGATATGTTTGCTTTTTATTTAACACAAAAAAATGGCTTTTTCTCTCTTTTTGAAAAACATGAACCTTATGATGGAAAAGGGTTTAATAATTTCTTTTTTGATAAATTTATAAAAAACAATAAAAATAAAGCAAAACTTGTTGTAAACTCAAATGAGCTTAGAAAGATGTATAATAAGAGTTGTGATATTGACTTAGATTCTATACTAGCAGCAAATAATGGAACGAATATTATTCCTGATGATAAAATACCTTCAAATATCAATATTGATAAAAATAGAGTTCAAATAGGATATGTAGGAAGTCTTTTTAAGGGTAGAGGAATTGATATTATAATAAAGCTTGCTAAAAAAATCCCAAATGCAACTTTTCATATTATTGGTGGAAAAGATAAAGATATAGAGTTTTGGAAATCAAAAGAGAATTTAGATAATTTAATTTTTTATGGTTTTGTAGAACCAAAAGAGACTTATAAATATAGAAATATGTGTGATATTCTTTTAGCTCCTTATCAAAGTGATAATGAAGGAAATAGGTCAAGTAAATATATGTCTCCTATTAAACTTTTTGAGTATATGTCTTCAAAAAAAGCTATTGTTTGTTCAAACTTTAAAGTTGTTTATGAAGCATTAAATGACGAATGTGCATTATTAGTTGATAGTTCCGATATTAGTGCTTGGGAAAACGCAGTTAGAGAGTTAATTGAAAATAGACACAAGAGAGAGAGTTTAGCAAATAATGCTTATGAAAAGTTTTTAAAATATCATACTTGGAGTGCAAGAGCACAGAAGATTTTAGATTATATAAATAGTAATAAATGATTATATTAGATAGTTTAGAACCCATTGGAAAAGGGACAAATAGAAGCTGTTTCGTTCATCCAAATGATAAAAATAGATGTATTAAAATAACCCATTCTGATGATTATTCTGAAACAATAAAAGAGATTAAATATTATAAGTTTTTACAAAAAAGAGATATCTCTTGGAGACTTCTTGCAAAATATTATGGTAGTGTAGAAACTTCATTAGGGAAGGGAGAGGTTTTTGATTTAATTAGAGATTATGATGGAGCTGTCTCTAAAACACTATCTTTTTATTTACAAAAGGATGAAAAAACCAAAATTTTAATTGAGCCAATAAAACTATTAAATGAGTTAAAAAAATATACTTTAGAGCAAAATATTATTGTAAAAGATCTAAATACAAAAAATATGCTTTATCAAAAGCTTAATGAAAATTCTGCAAGACTTATTTTAGTAGATGGGGTTGTAAATAATGATTTTTTGCCTTTCTCAAAATATATACCCTTATTTACTCAAAAAAAGATAAAAAGGCTATGGAGAAGGTTTGAAGAGTCTTTACCTAAGAAATATTTTTTTAATAAATACTTTATTGATTTATTAAAATAATCTTCTTAATATATATTTTTATTTTTAATTGATATTTTTTTCATTTTTAATTGATATTTTTTTCATTTTTAATT
>CAYZST010000011.1:31783-91443 GCA_964480765.1 uncultured Arcobacter sp.
ATTTTTAATTGATATTTTTTTCATTTTTAATTGATATTTTTTTCATTTTTAATTAATATTTTTTTTATATAATGGTTCTAATTTTTTTTTGGAGATGTATAGTGGTTAGTTTTTTTAATGTTTTGAAGTATTTTTTATTCTTTTTTTATTTTTCTGCAATTTATAATTTATTATGTTTAATTTTTAATGTGACAGGAACACTTGGTTTAAGAGAGAGTGTTTATGCTACTTTCTTATGGCTTGTTCCCATTTTACTTTTTCAAAAACATGCTAAGAAAATAGCTGCATATATTGGTGTCTTTTTATGGCTTGGTTCTTTATTTAGTTTAATCTACTTTTTTCTATATAAACAAGAGTTTTCTCAAAGTGTAATATTTATTATTTTTGAATCAAATATTGTAGAGAGTACAGAGTTTTTAAAAACCTATTTCCAATGGTGGATAGTTCTTTTTCTTTTTGTTTATAGTCTATTTTCTTATTTCCTTTGGAAAAAGCTACCTATTATTGCTATTAAATCAAAGTCTATTTACTTGGTTATAGTTTTTTCAATGTTAATTCCTTTTTATAAGTTTTTAGGGTTATATTATATTGATAAAATACCTTATGATATTGCTGTTTACAAACAAATGATTAGAACCCAAGCATCAACTCCTTGGAATATTATATTAGCTTATGTTAATTATAGAAATGATTTAAAACAGATGGAGAAACTATTAGAGAAAAATAGTATTTTAGAGCCTGTAAAAAATTTAAAAGATAATTATGAGAATGAAGCTTCCACTTTAATTTTAGTACTTGGGGAATCAACTAATAGAAATAGAATGGGAGTTTATGGTTACAATAGAGATACAACACCAAACTTAAGTAAATTAAAAGATGAACTAATTTTATTTGATAATGTATATGCTCCAAGACCATATACAATTGAAGTTTTACAACAAGCACTTAGCTTTGCTGATGAAAAAAATCCAGATTTGTATTTAAGTAAACCAAATTTGATAAATATAATGAAACAAGCGGGATATACAACATATTGGATAACAAATCAGCAAACACAAACAAAAAGAAATACTATGCTTACAACTTTTTCTAAAATGTGTGATAGTCAAATTTATTTAAATAATAATCAAAAACAAAATAGTTTCTCTTATGATGGGGTAGTGTTAGAGCCTTTTAAAAATATATTAGCAGATAATTCAGTAAAAAAGAAATTTATTGTAATTCATCTTTTAGGAACACATAATAGATATGAATATAGATATCCAAAAGATTTTGCTGTTTTTGATAATTTTAAAGTTGATGATGATAGATTAAGTAAAAAAGAAAAGAAGTATTATAATGATTATGATAATGCTGTTTTTTATAATGATTATATTGTTTCAGAAATTATTCAAAATGCAAAAAATAGTAAAAATAGTACAGCTTTATTATATTTATCTGACCATGGGGAAGAGGTATATGATAGTAAAATTGTAAAAAAACTAGGTAGAAATGAGAATGCTCCTACTCTTTCAATGTACACTATACCTTTTATAATCTATAAAAATGGTATTTTCAAAGAGAAAATTAAAGATTTAAAAGATATAAAAAAATATAAAAATAGGGCATATTCATCTTCTGATTTAATCTATACCTTTACAGATTTAGCAGGATTAAGCTTTGAGGAGTTTGATCCTACAAAAAGTATAATAAATAAAGAGTTTTTAGAAAGACCAGTTTTAATAGGTGATCCCTCTAATAAGAGTAAATTAAGAGATATTAGAAGTTTATAATACTATTTTAATAGTGTTAAATACTCTTTTTGCTCTCTTTTTAATGAAAAAACCTCTAAAGCTTTTGGATGGTTTATCATTGCTTTATTTTTCTCTTCTTTAAGTTTTTTTGCTACATTTAAAACTATCTTTTCAAGCTCTTCTATTATGTTATTGTTTGTTAAATAAATATGAAATCCTAGTTTTTTAAACTCAGGAGAAGAGGTATCATTATAGATAATTGGAATAAGTCCAAATCCAAGAGATTCAATTATTGCATTACTCATTCCCTCTCCTAAACTTGGGAAGATAAAAACATCACTTTTTTGAAGATATTTTTTTATTTCATTTGTATATCCAATAAATTTTATATTTGCTTTATATTCAAGATTTTCAAGATATTTATTTATCATTTCATAGTAGTCTTTATCTTGAATATCACCTAGAAATTGCAAACTAAAATCAAAACCATTTTTATGTAAAATGTCACAAGCTTTAATAGCTTCAAATTGACCTTTCCCTGGGTGTACTCTTCCAACATGGATTAAATCAATTTTATTATTAAACTCTTTAAAAGAGATGGTTTTGTCCATTTTTAGTGATGAATAGATTCTTGTAACTTTTGCTTTTTTAGGAATTGGTAAAATATCAATTATATTTTGTTTCATATATTCACAATTTCCAACAAAATAGTTTACATTACTATAAAATAGTTTATGAAAGATATCCTTTTTTGATGTAGTTTTTTTAGAACCTTGTCTAATAATAAAGTTTATATCTAAACCAAGTGTAGCAAAATATAAGGATTTCATCTCTGAAGCACCTAAAAAGATTATATTTTTGATTTGATTATTAATTAATATTTCTCTAACACTTTTTATTAATTTAAAACTAAAATTACTAGAAAATGTTACTTGATGAATTTTTATATTATAGCCTTCAAAATGCTTTTTTTCATTTATAATATAACTATTAGTTCTTGCTATGAAGTCAACTTCAACTTCACTACTTAATAATCTTGCTAATTTAACAGAGGCAAGTTCCATTCCTCCATTTACTCTTGATAAACATATAATTGCGGTTTTTTGTTTCATTAATTACCTTTAAAAGCCGATTATATCCTATTTAAATTAAACTTATTATATAATATATCCTATTTTAAAATAAGGTTTTTAGATTTTGAAAATCACTGCAAATATAATTACATTGAATGAAGAAAAAAATATTGAAGCTGTAATAAAATCTGTTCAAGAAGTTTGTGATGAGGTTTTAGTTGTAGATTCGCTAAGTTCTGATAAAACTTGTGAAATTGCCCAATCTCTTGGTGCAAAGATAATAAAACAGGACTATTTAGGTGATGGTCCCCAAAAAGCTGTTGCTGAACCTCTTGCAAAATATGATTGGATTTTAAGTATAGATGCTGATGAAAGATTAGATTCAAATGCAATTGAAGAGATTAGAAAGCTTGATTTAGAAAATACACCATATGATGGATTCTCTTTTGCAAGGAAGAGTTATGTTGGTGATAATTTTATTAAACTCTGGTATCCAGATAGGGTTACAAGACTTTACAATAGAAATAAGTGTGGATACTCAAAATTAAAAGGTCATGCAAAAGTTGAAGCTAGTAATATTTGTAATTTAAAAGCTGATATGCTTCATTACTCTTATGAAAATTATGTACATATGATAGGAACAACACAGAAGTTTATAAAAAGAGGAGCTCAAATTTCATATGATGCAGGAAAAAGAGCAAACTCTTTTGATCCTTTTATTCATGGAGTTGGAGCTCTATTTAAAGCTTTAGTTTTAAAAGGTGGAGCTTTTCATGGGATTCATGGTTGGAATGTAGCTGTGATTTCGGCTTTTAGTTCATATATGAAATATGCTTTAATGCTTGAGATGCAAAAGAATGATAAATAAAAAGATTTTAGAGGTCTGTTTTTCTCCTGATTTAGGAGGCTTAGAGCTTTATATGAGTAGATGTACAAATGAATTATCAAAAAACTTTGATGTTTCATGTGTAGTTGCTACAAAATCAAAACTAAAAGATTTTATTAAAGATGTAAAAATGTTTGAGATAAAAAAAAAGAGTAGTTTCTCCATTATTTCATCTTTAAAATTAGCAAAAATCATTGATAGTGAGGCTATTGATATTGTTCATCTTCATTGGACAAAAGATATTCCTATTGTAGTACTTGCAAAAATTTTTTCAAAAAGAAAACCAAAAATTATTCAAACTAGACATATGACAATGACAAGGTTTAAAAGTGATTTTTATCATAGGTTTTTGTATAGCAAGATAGATACAATTATTTGTGTTACAAAAACTTTAGAAAAACAGGTTAAAAAGTATATTCCACAAAATATTAGACCAAAAACTAAGCTTTTATATCTTGGTGCAAATGAAGCTAAACTTTTAAGTGATAAAGAGATAAAAGAGTTTAAGGAAGAGTTAAAAGTTGAAGATTCATTTATGGTTGGTTTAGTTGGTAGAATAAATGAGTTTAAAGGACAACATTTACTTATTGAAGCCATGAAACTACTAAAACAGAAGAGTTTAAATATAAAAGCATATATTGTAGGTCATGCAATGAGTGAAGAGTATTTAGACGAACTAAAACAAAGAGTAGTTGATTATAAGCTTATGGAGTCTGTAAAGTTTGTTGGTTTTACAAAAGAACCAGAAAAGTTTATGCAAGCTTGTGATGTAGTTTTAATGACTTCAAAGAATGAAACATTTGGTTTAGTTACTATTGAAGCTATGAAAAATGGTACAGCTGTTATTGGTTCGAACTCTGGTGGAGTTTTAGAAATAATTGATGATGAAGAAACTGGACTTTTATTTGAAAGTGGAAGTTATAAAGATTTAGCTTTAAAAATAGAAAAACTGTATAAAGATGAGGTTTTAAGAAAAAAGTTTGCAGTGGCGGGACAAATAAAAGCTAATGAGTGCTTTGATAATACAAAACAGTTTGAAAAGTTGAATAAATTTTTTAATGAAATTTAGGAGAACTAGTGTTATTTTTAATTAATGGTTTAAAAGATGTAGCTTATTTTACTTTACCAAATAAAATTCCATATTTTGCAAGAAGAATTAGTAGAAGATGGGATAAGTTTGTAAAAGATATTTATTAAAATAGTTGAAAGGTAAAAAATGAAAGTGTTATTATTAGCTGGTGGATTAGGAACAAGATTAAGTGAAGAAACAGATATAAGACCAAAACCAATGGTTGAAATTGGTGGAAAGCCTATTTTATGGCATATTATGAAAATTTATTCAAAATATGGATTTAATGAGTTTGTAGTTCTACTTGGGTATAAAGGTTATTACATAAAAGAGTATTTTTCAAACTATTTTTTACATCAAAGTGATGTAACTCTTGATATCTCAACAGGGAGAATGGAAGTATTAAATAATAGTAGTGAACCTTGGAAAATTACACTTCTTGATACGGGTATTGATAGTATGACAGGAGGAAGAGTAAAAAGAGCACAAGATTTTGTTGGAAATGAGTCTTTTATGTTAACTTATGGAGATGGAGTAAGTGATATTAATATTGAAGAGTTAGTAAAATTTCATAAATCTCATGGAAAAGCAATGACGATGACTTCTGCTCAACCTGATGCAAGATTTGGGGCATTAGAAATTTCCTGTGATGATCAAGTAATTGAGTTTAAAGAGAAACCTAAGGGTGAAGGTGGATGGATAAATGCTGGTTTCTTTGTGTGTGAACCAAAGGTGTTTGATTATATTAAAGAAGGAGATGGCACAATTTTTGAACAAGCTCCTCTTATAAATTTAGCACGAGATGGAGAAATTTATACTTATAAACATGATGGATTTTGGAAGCCAATGGATACTTTAAGGGATAAACAACAATTAGAAAAACTTTGGAAAACAAATAAGGCACCTTGGAAAGTTTGGTAATGCAAAATTTATTTAGTGGTATTTATAAAGATAAAACAGTTTTAGTTACAGGTCATACAGGTTTTAAAGGTTCATGGCTTAGTTATTGGTTAGAAAAAATGGGAGCTAAGGTAATTGGGTACTCTTTAGAAGCACCAACAACACCCAATCATATCTCTCTTTTAGATTTAGATATTGTTTCAATTATAGGAGATATTAGAGATTTAGATAAATTAAATAAGGTGTTCTATAAGTATAAGCCTGATATTGTTTTTCATCTTGCAGCACAGCCTTTAGTTAGATTATCTTATCATGATCCAATTGAGACATATGAGACAAATGTTATTGGTACTTTAAAAGTTTTTGAAGCTTGTAGAACTGCTAAGGTTAAAGCAATTGTAAATATTACAAGTGATAAGGCTTATGAAAATAAAGAGTGGATTTGGGGTTATAGAGAAAATGATCCTATGGGTGGGTATGACCCTTATAGCTCATCTAAAGGGTGTGCAGATATATTAGCAAATTCATATAGAAACTCTTACTTTAATATAAATGATTATAAGATAAAACATAATACACTTCTTGCTTCTTGTAGAGCGGGTAATGTTATTGGTGGTGGAGATTGGGCAAAAGATAGATTAATTACTGATATTATGCTTTCTGTATCATCTTCAAAAAAAGTATCTATTAGAAATCCATATGCAACTAGACCTTGGCAACATGTACTAGAACCTTTAAGTGGCTATTTAAATATAGGACAAAAACTTCTTGAAGAGAGAAAAGAGTTTGCAGCTGCTTGGAATTTTGGTCCAAGTGATGAGGGAAGTATTAATGTTGAACAAGTAGTTAAAAATGTAAAAAAATATTGGGATAAAATAGATTATGAAATAGATGAAAACCTAAATACTTTACATGAAGCAAATCTTTTAAAACTTGATTGCTCAAAAGCTCATATCTTATTAAAGTGGAAAGATGTATGGGATAGCAATAAAACTTTCGAAAAGACTGTTAATTGGTATAAAGCTTTTTATGAAGAAGAGAAAATTCTTACTAATGAAGATTTAGAAGATTATATAAAAGATGCAAAAAATAAAGAGTTAAAGTGGGCAATTTAATGCAAATAATTGATACACATATTCCTGGACTAAAAGTTTTTGAACCAAGAGTTTTTGAAGATATTAGAGGAAAGTTTATTAAAACTTTTAATAATAATTTTTTTAAAGAGCATGGTTTAGAAATCTTTATTAAAGAGACATATTATTCAATTTCACATAAAGATGTTATTCGAGGTATGCATTTTCAAACACCTCCTTATGAGCATATAAAAATTGTTTATGTTCCTTTTGGAAAGATATTAGATGTAGTTCTTGATATAAGAGAAGGTTCTCCTACTTTTGGTAAAAGTTTTGATATTGAGTTATCAGGTGAGAATGGTAAAATTTTAATTATACCAAAGGGGCTAGCACATGGCTTTAAATCACTTGAAGATAATACAAATGTAACTTATATGCAAACAACGACATATGCTCCTAATAATGATGATGGAATTAGATATGATACATTTAGTTTTGATTGGGGGTGTGAAAATGTTAAGGTATCTGAACGAGATCTATCTTTTAAAGCTTTTAATGAATTTAAAACTCCATTTATTTTCAAGGAAGAGAGATGAAGATATTAGTTACAGGAGCAACAGGTTTTATAGGTCAAAATCTAGTATCACTTTTATTAAAAAATGGTATAGAAATATATTGTTTAGTTAGAGAAGAGAGTGATTGTTCAAAAATTGATAAGAAAGCTAAAATTATAAAATATGATAAAAAAGTAGATAGCTTAATAGAAGTTTTTAATAAGCAGAAGTTTTATGGTGTGGTTCATTTAGCTTCTATCTTTCTAGCAGAACATAAAGCTAGAGATATAGTTAGTTTAATTAGTTCGAATGTAGAGTTTGGAACAACTCTTTTAGAAGCATGTAAACAAAGTGATGTAAAATGGTTTATTAATACAGGGACTTTTTGGCAAAACTATGAAGATAAGGATTATAATCCAGTAAATCTTTATGCTGCAACAAAAGAGGCTTTTGAAAATATAGCAAAATATTATACTCAAACCTCGAATTTGATATTTACAACAATAAAATTAAATGATACCTTTGGTCCAAATGATACAAGAAATAAAGTTTTTAATTTATGGGCAAAAATAGCAAATACTAACGAAGTTTTGGAGATGTCAAAAGGGGAACAGATAATTGATATTTCATATATTGAAGATGTAATTAGTGCATATGAGGTTTTAATTTCTCATTTAAATTCAGATGATGCACAAAACTTTAAAAACAAAACTTTTGCAGTAAAATCGCAAACAAGAGTAAGTCTAAAAGAGTTAGCTGAAATATTCCAAAAGGCTACAAATAGTAAACTTAATATTATTTGGGGTGGAAGAGAATATAGACAAAGAGAGCTTATGTTGCCTTGGGAAAACGGGGAAGTAGTTCCTAATTGGAGTCCTAAATATAGTTTAGAAGAAGCTATTAAAAAAACTATTGGAGAGATATAAAAGATGACAAGAGAAGAAGAGTTAAAACAAGAGATTTTAGAGAAGACAAAAGAGTATTATAATCTAGTTCACAAACCAAGTTTAAATCAAGAGTTTATAGAAGGGAAAAGTAGGGTTAATTATGCAGGAAGAGTTTTTGATGAAACAGAGCTTGAGTATTTAGTTGATAGTTCATTAGACTTTTGGTTAACTTATGGAGAGTATTCTAAGAAGTTTGAAAGTCAATTATCAAAATATCTTAATGTTAGATGGACTTTTTTAGTAAATTCTGGAAGTAGTGCTAACTTATTAGCTTTTTATACTTTGACATCTCCATTATTAAAACAAAGACAAATCAAAAGGGGTGATGAGGTAATAACAGTAGCAGCAGGATTTCCTACAACTGTGGCACCTATTGTTCAATTTGGAGCAGTTCCAGTATTTGTAGATATGGAGTTAACTTATGCAAATATTGATGTAGAAGAGTTAGAAAAAGCATTAAGCCCTAAAACAAAAGCAATTATGATTGCTCATACCCTTGGTAATCCATTTAATATAAAAGCAATTAAACAGTTTGCTTTAGAACATGATTTATGGCTTATAGAAGATAACTGTGATGCTTTAGGTTCTTTATATGAAAATAGACCTACTGGAACTTGGGGGGATATTGGAACTTCAAGTTTTTATCCTCCTCATCATATGACAATGGGAGAGGGCGGTGCAACATATACAAATAATCCTCTACTTAAAAAAATTATGCTTAGTCTTAGAGATTGGGGGAGAGATTGTTGGTGTGAAAGCGGAGTAGATAATACATGTAATAGAAGATTTACACAGCAGTTTGGTAGTTTGCCTGTTGGTTATGACCATAAATATGTTTATTCTCATTTTGGTTTTAATTTAAAAGTGTCTGATATGCAAGCAGCTGTAGGGTGTGCACAGTTAGAGAAGTTTCCATTTTTTGTTGAAAAAAGAAAGGAGAATTATAAGAAGCTTTATGAGGGTTTAAAAGATGTTGAAGAACTTCAATTAGTAAAAGCACAACCAAATAGTGACCCAAGCTGGTTTGGTTTTATGATGACTTTAACAAATAAAGCAAAATTTACTAGAAACAATATTGTAGAGTATTTAGAAAATAGTAATATTCAAACAAGAAATCTTTTTGCTGGAAATATGTTAAGACATCCTATGTTTGATCATTTAGAAGAGAATATTGATTATAGAGTAATTGGTGATTTGCCTAACACTGAAAAAATTATGAATGATAGTTTTTGGATTGGTGTTTATCCTGGAATGAGTGATGAAAAGCTTAATTATATGATTAAAAAAATAAAAGAGGCTATTAGCAAATGTTAGATAAAAAACGTTTGTATATTATTGGAAACTTAATGGGTTCTAGCAGAGCAAGGCTATTACTTGATTTTGTAGCAGGGTCAAATAAATATAGTTTTTCCTATGATGATGCAGATTTTTTTAAAGCAAATGATAAAAATATTTTAAAAAAAATATTTTTATTTTTGTTTTCATCTTTAAACTCAATAAGTAGTTTTTTTAAGTTTTTACTTGCGGATATAGTTTATATTTTGCCAATGGGGAAGATAAGTTATTTTAAATTAAAATTAGCAAATTTGATGAATAAAAAAATTGTTAGTGAGTTTTATATCTCTCAATATGATACTTATGTAAATGATAAAAAAAGAGTTGATAAAAATAGTAAAAATGCTTTAAAACTTAAAAAATTTGACCAAGATATAATTGATTTAAGTAATGATGTGATTTTTTTAAATAACTCGGAAAAAAATTATTATTTAGATGTAATTGAGAGAAAAAAGACTAAAACTAAGATTCATCTAATTCCTTTAGCTACAGAATCAAAAAAAACTGCACAATTAAATTATGCAAAGTTAAAAACAGGAAAACTTGTACTTTGTTGGTGGGGAAGTTATATTCCTCTTCACGGTTTGGATAAAATTATTGAATCAGCAAAATATTTAAAAAAAAGTGCTATCTCTTTTGAATTTTATCTTTTTGGAACTACTGATAAAAAGGCTGTGCCTTATCAAAAGAGAATAGATGATTTAGAGTTAAATGAGCTTGTAAAAATTGATAATACAAAAAGTTTTGCAGATAAATCTTTAGATAGATTTTTAATTGAGAAATGTGATATAGCTTTTGGTAATTTTGGAGATAGCAAGAAGGCAAAGGTTGTAATGGTAAATAAGGCTGTTGAAGCTGTTTCTATGGGAATTCCTGTAATTTCACAAGAAACAGAAGCTTTAGGTGAATATTTTGAGAATGAAAAAACTATGTTTTTTTCTAAGTCAAATCCACAAGATATAGCAGATACTATTGTAAAAATCTTTCAAAATCCAGAGTTAATTAAAAGTGTTTCTAAAAATGGTTTTAATCTATATCAAAAAAGATTTTCAAAAGAGGCTTATATTGAAGATATTCAAAAAGTTTTAGTAAGTTAATACTAATAGAGCTTTTACTCTATTAGTGTTTTTGTTTGATTACTGTTTTCATCAAAAGATATTTTTAAAATACCTGATAATCCAGAGATATCTGAATCACAAACAAAATAGTCTTCTTTTATATTAAAATAATCATATTTCTTTTTATATCCTAATAGATTACTTACTACATTTCCCATTTGATAGTGCGAGATAAATTCAAAATTAGAGAACTTATCTTTTAGAACTTTTGCATTATTAATCCCATAAACAAAAAATGGTACTTGATAAATAGCATCATAGTTTAATCTTCCATGACCTTGTCTATTTGGATCTCCTACATTTGAAGCATGGTCAGAGGTGAAGATAAAGTATGTAGGTCTAGAAGTTCTCTGTTTTATTTTTTTTATTAGTTGAGATAATATATAATCAGTATAAGCGATTGAGTTTGCATAATCAATTGTATTTTGAATAATAGTCTTATCCTCTATATTCTTTTTTGTGAAAATCTCAAACTCTTTTGGAAATGTATCTATAAAAGGAGTGTGTGAAGCTCTTTGTTGTAAAGCTACAAAACTAGGTTTTGAAAAATCTATCTCTTCTATTTTTTCAAGTAAAAATTTATCTAATGCAGGTTTATTAATACTGTTTGTTACACTTGTTCCACTAGCATAAGTATCAATCCATTTTGTACAAATATAGCTTTTTAATTGGGATAACTGATTTTGAGCTTGTGAACTATAAAAATAGGTTTGAAATCCATTGTTTTTAGCCATTTTAAATAGACAGGTATTTGTTGAAACTATTTGTGGAACACCATCTGGTCTTTTAATTATATTAAAAAAAGAGGGGACTGATACATCTGTTACAACTCCTGCTGCAATACCTTTTTTATATACAAAATTTTCACTATCTTTTATGGAGTCTAAAAAAGGAGTAGTTTTAAGTTTATAATTATATAAAGACATAAAGTTTCTATTTAAAGACTCTCCCATAATCACTATTACATTAATATCTGGATTTTTAATAAGTAAGTCTGGAGTAGGGGTAACTGGTTGTTCTAATCCACTATTTCCTGCTATTTTTTTTGGTATAATATTTCCAAATAAATATCCTAAATTTGTAATAGTATTTTTTATTGGATAATATTCAACATTTGGTCTATGTCCTTTTTTTGCATCCTTTATGTAAACTCTTACTGGAACAAAGATAATAAAAGCAATTAAAATAAGAGATAAATAAGGTATTTTAAGTCTTTTTTCTTCACTATTTTTTAGTAAGAAATAGATTGTAACAAGAAGAGTTATAATCATTATTGTAGGAATAATTCCTATATTTGCAACGGTTCTAAAGGTGTCATAAGTTTCTTGAAATTTAGTAAAAAATAGTAGATATTCAAGGGGGAAAATCCAAGTGCCAAAATAGGCAAAGTGAACAATTTGAAACCAAACAAAAGTGGCAATTAATACAAAAGATATAAATATTGCTCTAGTTCTTACAATTGAAACAATAAGTAAGTTTATAATAAATTGTTCAATAAAACTTTTAAGGTCTAAGTTAAAAAAGAGAATATCATTATATCCTCTATAAATTTGTTCAACAGATACAAAAAGTATAGTAATTATTAGTGCCAAAAAAATATTAAATCCAAGTTTTGCTAAAAAAGTTTTCATCTAAACCCTTGTTAAAAATTAAGGGCTAATAATATTTAAATAAAGTTTAAAATGTAATAAACAGTTGCTTTAATAAGAACGTAGAGATTTTTTTGATAAAATATAATATTTATCTACATCAAGGAAAAAATTGAGTTTCAAGTTTAAATTAAACAAAAAGTATAAAAATATAAAAGAGTTTTTAATAAATATTTCTGAGTTTTTTCAGGAGAACAGTGATACTATCCATAAAGCTAGAAATGAGTTAAAAGTAATTGAATACAATGGTGTAAGAACTGTTGTAAAGGCTTTTAAAGTTCCAAATATGATTAATCAAATAGTATATGCTTATTTTAGAGATTCAAAAGCAAAGAAGTCATATGACAATGCTGTTAAACTAAGAGAGCTTGGTTTAAATACTCCTGAGCCAATAGCTTATATTGAATTTTTTAAATATGGACTATTTAAACAAAGCTTTTTTATCGCAAAAAAGTTTGATTATAAGTTTACTATTAGAGAACCACTTAGAAATAAAGAGTTAGAAAATAGAGAAGAGATTATAAAACAGTTTGTAAAATTTACTTTTATTTTACATAAAAATGGTGTTTATCATAAAGATTTTTCAGCAGGAAATACTCTTGTGGCGGTTAAAAATAACTCCTTTGAGTTTTCTATTGTAGATATAAATCGAATGGAGTTTAAAACTATTGATTTGGAGACAGGTTTGGATAACTTTGCAAAACTTTGGTTAGATGAAGATGATATTCAAATTATAGCTACAACGTATGCAAAATTGATTAATGTAGATGAAAATAAAGCAATTAGGATATTAAAAAAATCAGATGAAAAATTAAAAAGTTTTGTTGAGTTTAAAAGAAAAGTAAGAGGTAAGAAATAGTGAATTTACTTATTACAAGACATGATAAGATAGGTGATTTTGTTGTTACTCTTCCTTTGTTTAAAGCAATTAAAGAACAATATCCAGATACAAAAGTAACAGCTTTAGTTAGTAAAGTTAATTTTGAATTTGCAAAAAGTATAGAGTTTATTGATGATGTAATTTTATTTGATAAAGATAATTTAAATATTACACTAAAACAGATAAAAGAAAAAAAGTTTGATGCTAGTATAAGTGCTTATATCGATATATCTTTGGGAAAACTTCTTTTTAAAAGTAGAATAAAAAAAAGAGTAGCACCTGCTACAAAAATAGCTCAAATATTTTTTAATAAAAGGGTAACTCAAAGACGAAGTTTAGTTTTAAAAACAGAGTGGCAGTATAATTTAGATTTAGCAAAAACTCTTTTTCCTAATATTAAATTAGATTTTACAATACCTTTATTAAAAGTAGAAGTTGATAAACAAAAAAGAGTTATTTTTCATCCTGGTTTTGGTGGAAGTAGTGATGGAAATTTATCTTTGGATGATTACATAAATTTAGCAAGAGAAGTTAGTAAAACTTCATATGAGGTAGTTTTCACCTTTGGTCCAGATGATAGTTCTTCAAAAGAGTATATCTCATCAAAACTTGATTTTAAGGCACAACTTCTTGATTCAAAGATGTCCTTATATGAGTTTACAAAATATTTGGCTTCTTCATATATTTTTATTAGTACTTCAACAGGTCCTATGCACCTTGCAGGTGCAGTAGATACTAAAACTATCTCATTTTTTGGGGATAGTTTATTTGCTAGTTCAAAAAGATGGGCGACAATTAGTGAAGAGAGTAATCAAAATAATTTTATGCTTTCAAGTAACTACTCAAAAGAGGAGTACAAAAAAATAGAAAACTGTTTAATGGATTTGTTAAATGATGAATAAAGACCCTTTTATTTGGGATAAATATTCAGATCAACCCCATGTTATAAGAGATAAGAAATATAAAAAAGATATGAGAAAAAAACATATTTTTGATTATATTAAACTATTTATAACTTCTTTGTTTATTCTTCCTATTTCAATTTTTTTAATGAAGTTTTTTAAAGGAGAAGAAGATTTAGAGTATGGAATTGGGGTAAACCTTGATAAAGGGGAAGAGCAGTTTGAACTTGTAAAAGAGTTAGGAGTGAAACATTTAATTATAAGGTTTCCTCTTTGGGAAATTAATAGAATTAATGAGTATATAGGGTTTGTAAAAAGATTTAAAGAGCAAGATAATAAGATAGAAATTTTATTAAACGTTATGCAAGATAGAACTCATATTGAGGATGAAAAACTTTTAAATAGAGATATTAATTTGGTTTTTGAAAAATTCTCTTTTTATATAAATGAATTTCAAATTGGAACTACGATAAATAGGTCTAAATGGGGCTTTTTTAGTGTAGGAGAGTATTTACAATTTTATAAAACAGTTCAAGATATAAGGGATAATTTATTTCCTTGTTTAAAACTAATTGGTCCAAGTGTTATTGATTTTGAATACTACTATACAGCAAGAGCTTTATTTAATTTTAAAAATATAAAATATGATAGACTTTCAAGTCTGCTTTATGTGGATAGAAGAGGAAGCCCTTATAATACTCAATATGGATTTTTTGATACGAAAAATAAAATTGATTTACTTTATAGTATGGCAAAGCTATCATTAAACTCTTCAAATAATATATATATCACAGAAGTAAATTGGCCTCTTTCAAATACAGCACCATATGCTCCAACAAGTGAACACGAGTGTGTAAGTGAAGAGGAATATAAAAAGTTTATGTTGCAATATCATGAAATAGTAAAAAAAACTAAAAAAATTAGAAGAGTCTATTGGCATCAGCTAATAGCATCTGGTTATGGCTTGGTAGATAATAGAGATGAAAAAATAAGAAAAATGCCTTCTTTTGAGGCTTATAAAAAGATGATTAATGGTTAAAAAAATATTTATAGAGATTCCAACATGGTTAGGTGATGCTATAATGACAACTCCTGCTATTGAAAATATAATAAAAGAGTATCCTAATTGTGAAATAACAATGCTTGGTTCTTTTGTCTCTACACAAGCTTTAGGAAAAATACCAAATGTAAAAAGAACAATTATTGATAATAGTAAAAAAGAGGGAAATAGATATCTAAACTTAATAAAAATTGCAAAAGAGCTTGGAAAGATGGATTTAGCAATCTCATTTAGAAGAAGTCTCTCTTCAAGATTTATGATGTTTTTTGTAAAAGCAAAAAAGAAGTTTTCTTATAGAAGATTAACAAAAAAAGAGATTCATCAAGCGATTAGATACAATGATTTTATAAATCTATTTTTGAATACTAATTATAAAACAGAAGATTTAAAACTATATTTTACTCCTTTTAAATATAAAAACAAAAGTTTTGGAATAAATCCAGGTGCGACCTATGGAAGTGCAAAAAGATGGTATCCCCAAGAGTTTGCAAAAGTTGCAATTGAAATGTCTAAAAGTTATGATATAGTTATCTTCGGTGGTCCTGCTGAAATTGATATTGCTAATGATATAGAAAATATTTTAAAAGAAAATGGGGTAGTAAATTATATAAATTTAGCTGGAAAAACTACAATTTCTGAGCTTATAGAAAAGATAGCAGGATTAGATTATTTTGTAACAAATGACTCAGGACCTATGCATGTAGCAGCAGCTTATAAAATACCAACAATTACAATTTTTGGTCCAACAAAGTTTAGTGAAACCAATCAATGGAAAAATCCAAATGGAAAAATAGTGACAAAAAACTTAAAGTGTGCACCTTGTATGAAAAGAACCTGTCCCTTAAAGCATCATGAGTGCATGAAGCTAGTTACTGCCGAGGATGTTTTAAAAGAGATTAAATAAATATTTATAAGCTTTTAGATAAAATATCTTTTATTACATTAAAAGGGATATAATGAAGATAGCAATTGCCGGTACAGGCTATGTTGGACTATCAAATGGTATTTTATTAGCACAACATAATGAAGTTGTGGCTTTAGATATTATTCCAGAGAAAATAGATTTATTAAATAAGAGAGTATCTCCTATTGAAGATAAAGAGATTCAAGAGTATTTATGTAAAGAAAATTTAAATTTTAGGGCAACTTTAGATAAAAAAGAGGCTTATACAGATGCTGATTATGTAATTATATCTACACCTACTGATTATGATCCTAAAACAAACTATTTTAATACAAAGTCAATTGAATATGTTATAAAAGATGTATTAGAGATAAATCCAAATACAACAATGGTAATTAAATCAACTATTCCAGTTGGTTATACTAAAAAAATAAATGAAGAGTTTAATTCAAACAATATTATTTTTTCTCCTGAGTTTTTAAGAGAAGGGAAGGCTTTACTTGATAATTTATACCCTTCTAGAATTATTGTTGGTGAGAAATCTAATAGGGCTGAGGTTTTCGCAAAACTTTTAGCAGAAGGTGCAATAAAGAAGGATATTCCAATTCTTTTTACAGATTCAACAGAAGCGGAAGCTGTAAAACTATTCTCAAATACATACTTAGCAATGAGAGTAGCATATTTTAATGAACTTGATTCATATGCACAAACCCATGGATTAGATACAAAACAGATTATAGAAGGTGTTGGTTTAGATCCAAGGATAGGAACTCATTATAATAATCCTTCTTTTGGTTATGGGGGATATTGTTTACCAAAGGATACAAAACAATTACTTGCAAACTATAAAGATGTTCCCTCAAATATGATTGAAGCAATTGTTAATGCAAATACAACAAGAAAAGATTTTATTGCTGATTCTATTATTGCAAGAAATCCTAAAGTAGTAGGAGTTTATAGGCTTGTTATGAAAACAGGAAGTGATAACTTTAGGAGTTCTGCAATTCAAGGAATTATGAAAAGGATAAAAGCAAAAGGAATTCAAGTAGTTGTTTATGAACCTGTACTTGAAGTAAATGAGTTTTTTCATTCAAAAGTAATAAAAGATTTAGATGAGTTTAAAACAATTTCTGATGTGATTGTTGCAAATAGATTATCTGAAAATCTATTTGATGTGCAAGATAAAGTATATACAAGAGATATTTTTAATAGTGATAGTTAAGGTAATATTGTGAATAAAAAAATTTGTATTATCGGTTTAGGTTATGTTGGTTTACCTTTAGCTTATGCTTTTGCTAAAAAATTTGATGTGGTGGGCTTTGATATTAATAAATCAAGAGTTAATGAGCTTAATACTGATTTTGATAGAACTTTGGAATTATCAAAGGAGGAGCTACTAGAAGTAAAGGATAAAATAAAATACTCTTTTAATATTGAAGATATAAAAGCTTCAAATATTTATATTGTAACTGTACCAACTCCTATTGATAGTTCAAATAGACCTGATTTAACTCCTTTAATTAAATCTTCTCAAATGTTAGGAAAAATATTAAAAAAAGATGATATCGTAATCTATGAATCAACTGTTTATCCTGGTGTTACAGAAGAGGTTTGTGTGCCAGAGTTGGAAAAAGAGTCAGGAATGAGATTTAATAAAGAGTTTTTTTGTGGCTATTCTCCTGAAAGAATTAATCCAGGAGATAAAGAACATACTGTTACAAAAATTTTAAAAGTTACATCAGGTTCAACTCCTAAAGTTGCTGATATTGTAGATAAACTATATTCTTCAATTATTACTGCTGGTACATTTAAAGCAAGTTCTATCAAAGTAGCTGAAGCAGCAAAAGTGATTGAAAATACACAAAGAGATGTAAATATTGCTCTTATTAATGAATTGGCTTTGATTTTTCATAATATGGGTATTGATACCACAGAAGTAATTGATGCAGCTGCAACTAAATGGAACTTTATTAAATTAAAGCCAGGATTAGTTGGAGGACACTGTATTGGAGTTGATCCTTACTATTTGACTTATAAGTCACAAGAGTTAGGTTATAAACCAAATTTGATTTTAGGGGCAAGACAGATAAATAGTGGTATGGGTAAATATATTGCTGAAAGAGTTATTAAATTAATGATAAAAAAAGGTTTAGCAATAAAAAATTCAAAGGTTTTAATTTTAGGTTTTACTTTTAAAGAAAACTGTCCTGATATTAGAAATACTAGGGTTATTGATATTGTTGATGAATTAAAAGAGTATGGTTGCAATGTTAGTGTTTATGATCCTTGGGCAAAAGAGGAAGAAGTAAAGGATGAATATAATTTTGAGTTAACAACTAAATATAATCTTTGTGAGTTTGACTCAGTTATATTAGCTGTTTCTCATAATGAGTTTAAAGATTTAAAATATGATAAAAGAGATAATCAAGTTATCTTTGATGTTAAATCAATGCTTGATAAAAAAATAGTAGATGAAAGATTGTAATAATGAAAATTCTAGTTACTGGAACCGCAGGGTTTATTGGATTTCATTTAACAAAAAAACTTATTGAGAGAGGAGATGAAGTAATAGGTCTTGATAATATCAATGACTATTATGATGTAAATTTAAAATATGCAAGACTTGAAGAGCTTGGAATAGAAAAAAATGAGATTTCTAATAATAAACTAGTAAGTTCAATAAAATATCCAAAGCATAAGTTTATAAAAATGGATTTATCAAATGAGAGGGAGATAAATGCTCTTTTTGAACGAGAGAGTTTTGATGCAGTATGTAATTTAGCTGCACAAGCAGGAGTTAGATACTCTATTGAAAACCCTCATGTTTATATTCAATCAAATATTGTAGGTTTTATGAATATTTTAGAAGCATGTAGAAATTATGAAGTAAAAAATTTATCATATGCTTCATCATCATCTGTTTATGGACTTAATAAATCACAACCATTTAAAACTAGTGACCATACAGATCATCCAATATCTCTTTATGCGGCAACAAAAAAATCAAATGAGATGATGGCACATACATATTCTCACCTTTATGATATCTCTACAACTGGATTAAGATTTTTTACAGTATATGGACCTTGGGGAAGACCAGATATGGCTCCAATACTCTTTGCAGATGCAATATTTAATGATAGAGCCATAAATGTATTTAATCATGGAAATATGAGTAGAGATTTTACTTTTATTAGTGATATTATAGATGCGATAGTAAAAGTTATTGATAATCCAGCAAAAACAAATGAAAAATTTGATGCCACTAAGCCAAACCCATCATTATCAAGTGCAAAATTTAGGATTTATAATATAGGAAATAATTCACCTGTAAAGTTGCTTGATTTTATTGAAACTTTAGAATCAGAAATTGGTGTAATTGCTAAAAAAAATATGATGAAAATGCAAGCAGGGGATGTAGAATCAACTTATGCAGATGTAAATGAGTTAATAAATGATTTCGCATATCAACCAAAAACAGATTTAAAAAGAGGAATAAAAGAGTTTATACAATGGTATAAAAAATATTATAAAAAATTATAAAAAATGTTAATAATATTTTAATAGGCAGTTAAGTATAATCATATTTACGATTAATGAAAGAAAGGATGAATAAGAAGTTGATACAAGAAGATGAAATATCTTTACAAACATTGTTTAAAATATTGTGGAGTAAAAAAGTTTTTATTTTGTTTTTTACTTTATTTGTTACTTTTTTGTCGATTATCTATGTTTTTAATAAAACTCCAATTTATGAAGTTAAGTCTGTAATTAGAGTTGGACATATTGGTGATGTTTTAATAGAAGAAGGTAATATTTTAGAAAAAAAATTAAGAGTGATATTTAATGTAGATGAAAAAGATAATTTTATAAAAGAGAAGGAAGCAATAGTTTCAAATATAAAAGTTATTAGAGAATTAGGTAGTCTTTTAGAAATATCAACTCAAGCTTTTTCAAATGAGAAAGCAGTAGTTAAAAATAAAGAGGTTTTATCTTTTATACAAAAAGAGTATCAGAATAAAATAGATGATTTTCTTGAGTCAACAAAATTAAATATAGATAGTTTAACACAAAAAATTAAATATATAAATAATGTTTCTAAAATTAAAGTTAATGAAGAAATAAAATTTTTAAAAGAGATTGAGCTTCCCTCAATTGAAAATAAGTTAAAACTGAATGAAGAAAGATTAAAAGAGTATCAAGAAAACATTATTAATCTTTCAAAAAGAAGAGTAAAAGGTGACACTAATAATGTTCTATTTGCAATGGAAATGTTAAATAATCAGAATCTTATTTTAAATCTTCAAAATCAAATAGAAAATTTGAATAAAGCTAAACTAGAACTTGTTAATAAAAAAATTAAAAAATTAAAAATAAAAAGAGATATAGAGCTTGATTATAAAATAGAAGAGATTAATAAGAAAATAGAAGAGCAAAAGTTAAAATTGAAAAATACAAATTTAAGTAATAGTGAACGAATTGGTGATTTGATTATTCAAAAAAATCCAGTAAAACCCAATAAAAAAATTATTATAGTAGTTAGTTTTTTTATTGGAATTATTCTATCTATTTTTTTAGTGCTTTTCATGCAATTTATAAAATTTTTTAAAGAAGAAAAAAATGATAAATAAATGTTTGTTTCCTGCTGCAGGTTATGGTACTAGATTTTTACCTGCAACAAAAGCTACTCCTAAAGAGATGTTGCCAATTTTAGCTAAACCACTTATTCAGTATGGTGTTGAAGAGGCTTTGGAAGCTGGTTTTAATACTATGGCAATTGTAACTGGAAGGGGTAAAAGAGCTATAGAAGATCATTTTGATATCTCTTATGAGCTTGAGCATCAAATTAAAGGTACACCTAAAGAGCACTATCTTACAGAAATTAGAGATGTAATTACAAGATGCACTTTCTCTTATACTAGACAAATAGAGATGAAAGGCTTAGGAGATGCAATTCTAACTGGTGAGACTTTAATAGGGCATGAGGATGCCTTTGCTGTTTTATTAGCTGATGATTTATGTGATGCGAAACAAGGTGTATTATCTCAAATGGTTGAATTATATAAAAAATATCAATGTTCAATTGTTGCAATAGAAGAGATTCCAAAAGATGAGACTCATAAATATGGAATAATAGCAGGGATTGAAATAGAAGAGGGTGTTTTTGAAGTAACAGATATGGTAGAAAAACCAGAGCCAAAAAATGCACCATCAAATTTGGCAATTATTGGAAGATATATTTTAAATCCAGATATCTTTGATATTATAAGAGATACAAAACCTGGAAAAGGTGGAGAGATACAAATTACAGATGCACTTTTGACACAGTCTAAAAAATCAAAAGTTATTGCATATAAATTTAAAGGTCAAAGGTTTGATTGTGGAAGTATTGATGGTTTTGTAGAGGCAACAAACTATTTTTATAAAAAAGAGTTAAACTAATGCAGTATACGCGAAACTTCTATGAAATAAAGTCAAATGAAGAGATTTTTGAAAAAATAGTATTAGAAAAAGATGAAATAGGTTATTACTCTTTACCTTTTCAAGATATAGAAGAGATAGAAAGTTTTTCGAAAAATGTTACCCAAAAGGATATTGTTGTTATTGGGATTGGTGGAAGTTCTCTTGGGACTTATGCTATTCATAGTTTTTTAAGAGATAAGCAAAATGGTAAAAAACTACATTTTTTAGAGTCTACTGATCCACTTGATATTAAAAAAAGAGTTTCCAAAATAGATTTAGAAGATGCACTTTTTATTGTAATATCAAAATCAGGTTCAACAATTGAGACAATATCAATTTTTAAATATTTACATTCATTAGTAAAAATCAATAAAACTAATTGTGTATGTATTACAGAGTTTGATAGTAAGTTAAATGCTTATGCCAAAACAAATGGAATAAAATGTTTTGAAATACCTAAAAATGTAGGGGGAAGATTTTCTGTTTTCTCTTCTGTTGGGCTTTTACCTTTAGCTATCTTAGGGCTTAATATTCAAGCATTACTAGATGGTTGTAAAGAGGTTTATGAAAGCTTTTTTAATAAAGAAGAGTATTATTTTCATATTCTAAATAAAGCAAGATTTTTAATAGAAAATAAAAATAGATTTAATATAAATGTAGTATTTTCCTACTCTTCTTTATTTGAAGGTTTTAATAAGTGGTATATTCAATTGTGGGGTGAGTCATTAGGTAAGATAAATATTAATGGAACAAGACAAGCCTTAACTCCTGTTGGAATACTAGGACCAATAGATCAGCACTCTTTCTTACAACTAATAATGGATGGGAAAAGGGATAAAACTGTTAGCTTTATTAAAATTGAGGATTTTGAACAAAATATCTCAATACCTAATGATATTACTTTAGAAAATTTAGAAGATTTAGATTATTTAAACGGTTTAAAGTTTCAGGATTTAATTAATTTACAAGCTGATGCAACAATTAAAGCTGTTAAAGAGTTAGATGATATTCCATGTGATGTGATAACAATAAAAAGAGTGGATGAAGTTAATATAGCAAAATTGATGTTTACATTTCAATTATTAACATCAACAGTAGGAAAGTTTATGCAGATTAATACTTATAATCAACCAGGTGTTGAAGCTGGAAAAATTATTTTAAAAAATAAATTGAGAGGATAATTTATTGAAAAAAGTATTGCTAGTTTTTGGAACGCGACCAGAAGCAATTAAGATGGCTCCTTTAGTAAAAGCATGTGAAAAGTGTACGGATATAGAATCAAAAGTATGTGTTACAGCACAACATAGAGAAATGCTAGATCAAGTTCTTGAAATATTTGATATAACACCTGATTATGATTTAAATATTATGAAACCAAAACAAGATCTTTTTGATATTACTTCAAATGTTCTTTTAGGACTAAAAGATATATTAGATGATTTTAGTCCAGATTTAGTTCTCGTCCATGGTGATACAACTACAACTTTTTCTACTTCATTAGCAGCTTTTTATAATAAAATAAAAGTAGGACATGTGGAAGCAGGTCTTAGAACAAATAATATTTATTCTCCTTGGCCAGAAGAAGCAAATAGACAAATTACTGGTGTTTTAGCAAACTATCATTTTGCTCCTACTGAAACTTCTAAAGAGAATCTTTTAAAAGAAAATAAAGATATTAAAGATATTTTAGTAACGGGAAATACTGTAATTGATGCACTTTTTCTTGCATTGGATAAAATAGAAAAAAATGAAAAATTAAAGAATAAGATAGTTGATTCTATCAATATACATTATAAACTTAATAGTAGAAAAGTCATACTTGTAACTGGACATAGAAGAGAAAATTTTGGAGATGGCTTTATTAATATTTGTGAAGCTTTAAAAATATTGGCATTGAACAATCCTGATATTGATATAGTCTATCCTGTACATTTAAATCCTAATGTACAAAAACCTGTAAAAGCTATATTATCTGATACTCCAAATGTATACTTAATAGAGCCTTTACAATATGAAAGTTTTATCTATTTAATGAATAAATCATATTTTATAATTACTGATTCAGGGGGTGTTCAAGAGGAAGCTCCATCTTTGGGAAAACCTGTTTTAGTTATGAGAGATACAACAGAAAGACCTGAAGCTATTAAATCTGGAACGGTTAAGCTTGTTGGAACGAATAAGGACCTAATTGTAAAAGAAGCTCAATTATTATTAGATAAAGAAGATGAATATGAAAAAATGAGTATGGCTCATAATCCTTATGGAGATGGAAGGGCGTCTGAAATAATAGTTAATTATATTAGGGGGAAGATAAATGATTAAAAAAGTATGTGTGATAGGATTAGGTTATATTGGTTTACCTACGGCAGCACTTTTAGCAAATAGGGGATATGATATTCATGGGGTAGATGTAGTTGAGTCTACTGTGAATGTTATAAATGAGGGGAAAATTCATATTGTAGAACCAGAGCTTGATATTTTTGTTCATAGTGCGGTAAATAGTGGTAAATTAAAAGCGAGTTTAAGACCTAATTATGCAGATGTTTTTATTATTGCTGTTCCAACTCCTTTTCATGAAAATCATGTTCCTAATGTTGATTATATTATTAGTGCAACTAAAGCAATATCTTCTTATGTTAAGCCTGATAATATAGTTATTTTAGAGTCTACTTCTCCTGTTGGTACAACAGAATTAGTTGAATCTACATTAAAAGAGGAAGGAGTTGATACTTCAACACTTTTTATTTCACATTGTCCAGAAAGGGTTTTACCAGGACAAATTATGAGAGAACTTGTAGAAAATGATAGAATTGTAGGTGGAATAACCCCTGAGGCCACAAAGAAAACAGTTGAGTTTTATAAAACTTTTGTCCAAGGTGAAGTTCTATCAACAGATGCCCGAACAGCAGAAATGGCAAAACTAACTGAGAACTCTTTTAGAGATACAAATATCGCTTTTGCAAATGAATTATCAATCCTTTGTGATAAATTTAATATTGATGTGTGGGAATTGATTTCTTTAACTAATAGACATCCAAGAGTAAATGTATTACAACCAGGAGCTGGTGTAGGAGGGCATTGTATTGCAGTAGATCCTTGGTTTATTGTTCATGCAGGTGGTGATGATGCTAAAATAATTAGGACAGCAAGAGAAGTTAATACATATAAAACAGAGTGGTCAATTGAAAAAATAAAAAATACAGCTTTAAATTTTGAAAAACAGAACAAAAAAGTTCCAAAAATTGCTTGTATGGGCTTAGCATTTAAACCTAATATTGATGACTTAAGGGAGTCTCCAGCTTTATATATAACAAAAAGTTTAAAAGATGAAAATTTTGATATTTTTGCTGTTGAACCTAATATAAAAGAACACAAAGAGTTGAAGCTTATGGATTATGAAGAAGCTTTAGATGAAGCAGATATTATTGTCTATTTAGTAGCTCACAAAGAGTTTAAAAAGTTGAATAACACAAATAAGATAGTTATAGATTTTTGTGGAATAATGAAATAAGGGAATATTTATGAAGATTAATTTTATAGATTTACAAGGTCAATATCAAAAATATAAAGATGAAATTGATAAAGAGATAAAAGAGGTATTAGATAGTTCAAGTTACATAATGGGACCTAAAGTAAATGAACTTGAAACAAATTTAGCAGAGTTTAACGGTTCAAAACATGCAATTGCTTGTAGTAGTGGAACAGATGCTCTAATATTAGCTTTAATGGCAATTGGTGTTAAACCAGGAGATGAGATTATTACAACTCCTTTTACATTTATAGCAACTGCTGAAACTATTGCATTTTTAGGAGCTATTCCAGTATTTGTGGATATAGATGAAAAAACTTATAATATTAATGCTGATTTAATAGAAGATAAAATTACATCAAAAACAAAAGCTATTATTCCAGTATCTCTTTTTGGTCAAATGTCGGATATGAAAAAGATTAATGAAATAGCACAGAAAAATAATCTAATAGTTATTGAAGATGCAGCACAAAGTTTTGGAGCGAAAAATGGTGAATTAAATTCATGTAACTCTTCGATAATTGGTGCAACTTCTTTTTTCCCTGCAAAACCTTTAGGATGTTATGGCGATGGTGGAGCAGTTTTTACAAATGATGATACTTTTGCAGAAAAAATGAGAATAATATTAAATCATGGTCAGACAAAAAGATATGTACATAGTGAAATTGGAATTAATGGTAGACTTGATGCAATTCAAGCTGGTGTGTTAAATATAAAATTAAAATATTATAATGATGAGATAAAAAGAAGACAAGAAATAGCAAATTATTATAAAAAAAATTTAAAGAATGTAACTATTCCTTTCATTGAAGATGAGAACCTATCTGTATGGGCACAATACTGTATAAGAGTGGAAAATAGAGATGAAATGCTAAAAAAATGTGCTGATAAAAATGTTCCTACAGGAGTCTATTATCCAATCCCATTACATTTACAAGAAGTATTTACATATTTAGGTTATAAAGAGGGTGATTTCCCAATAACGGAAAAAGTCTCTTTAGATATTATGGCTCTTCCAATGTCAGCATTTTTAACTAAAGAAGAACAAGATTATATTATTGAGGTGATTAATGAGTAATATTTTTATACATAATACTGCAAATGTTTCAGAATTATCTTCGATTGGTGAAGGAACTAAAATATGGATTAATTCACAAATTAGAGAAAACTCTTCAATTGGAAAAAATTGTATTATATCAAAGGATACTTATATAGATACTCAGGTGAAAATTGGAAATAATTGTAAAATACAAAATAGTGTATCTGTTTATCAAGGGGTAATAATACAGGATGATGTTTTTGTTGGTCCTAATGCTTGTTTTACTAATGATAAAGTTCCTAGAGCCTTTGATCTTGAGTGGAAGATTACTCCAACACTAGTAAAAAAAGGTGCAAGCATAGGTGCTAATGCAACTATTGTCTGTGGTGTAACTATTGGTGAGTATGCAATGGTAGCAGCTGGTAGTGTTGTTACAAAAGATGTTCAACCATATAGTTTAGTAATGGGAAATCCTGCTAAACATTATAGTTATGTTGATAAAAAGGGAAATAAAATAGAAGGTACTCCAAATGAATAATATTGTTAAGATTGGTTTATTAGGTGTTGGAAAGATGGGTCAAAATCATCTTAGAAATCTTGCAATGTTAAAACAAGTAGATATTTCATTTATATATGATTTTGATAAAAGTGTATGTGAGAAATTATCAAAGCAATATGGTGTTAAAGTATCAGAAGACTTAGAAAGTGATTTACAAAATGTTGATGGAGTTGTTATTGTTACACCAACATTTACCCATGCTGATTATATAAAACAAGTTTCAAAATATGTAAAAAATATTTTTGTTGAGAAACCATTAACTGATACATTTGAGTCAAGTATTGAAATTGTTAAGTTAGCAAAAGAAAAAGGCTTAAATATTCAAGTTGGTTTTATTGAAAGATACAACTCTGCTGTTGTTGCACTTGAAAAAGTAATTAAAAATAGTGATCATATAATAAATATTGATTTTTCAAGAACAAATAAAGTAAGTAGTAGAATTACTGATGTTGATGTTGTTATTGATTTAATGATACATGATTTAGATTTAGCTTTATATATAAATGGAAAACCTAAAAAAATAGAAGCTCATGGTTATATAAAAGAGAATATGATTGAGTATGCAAGAGCAATTATTACTCATGAAAATGGTTCTTTTTCAAATGTAGTAGCAAGTAGAATTACTGAGAAAAGAATTAGGCATATTAGTGCAACTTGTGATGATATGTATATTGATTGTAATCTTTTGAGTAAAGAGGTTTTTGTTAATAAGCAAACTATAGAACAATATTTAGAAAATGTATCAATTTCTTCAAAGGAAGAGACTATTGATGTTAGACCACAAGAGGGTTTACTTCTTGAACTTATTGATTTTGTAAGATTATGTCAAGGTGAGAATGTTAGTGTTCCAAATGAAAACGATGGATTATTAGCTATGGAAGTAGCAAATGAGATTCAAAAACAAATAATGGATGCAAGATAGTATGAGACCAGAGATAAAAAATAGTAGTGTATTAGTTACGGGTGGAGCAGGTTTTATTGGAAGTCATTTAGTTGATAGATTAATTAAAGAAGGTGCAAAAGAACTTATTGTTGTTGATAATCTTTTTGTTGGTAGTGAAGAAAATTTAAAAGATGCTATCTCTAAGGGTGCAATTTTATATAAAGATGATATTGAAATTAGTTCATCTTTAGATTATATTTTTGAAAGACATAATATTGATATTGTATTTAATTGTGCAACAAAAGCTTTAAACTATTCATTTGTAAATCCAAAAAATGCGTTTGATACAAATGTTAATGGAGTATTAAATATTTTAGAGCATCAAAGAAAGGGTCATTTTAAAACATTAGTACATTTTTCTACTTCAGAGGTTTATGGAAGTGCAGTTTATGAACCTATGGATGAAGAACATCCAATTAAACCTACTACAACTTATGCGGCAGGTAAGGCAGCAGCTGATATTGCTGTTCATAGTTGGGTTAATATGTTTGATTTAGATGCTTTTATTGTTAGACCATTTAATAATTATGGACCAAGACAGAACTATAAAGGTTATTTAGCTGGGATTATTCCTATTACGGCATATAGAATTTTAAATGGTATAAATCCAGAAATACATGGTACAGGTCTACAAAGTAGAGATTTTATTTATGTTTTAGATACAGTTGATGCGATAATTAAGCTTTATACACTAATGCAAAAAGCACAGAGCATAAATATCTCAACTGATGGTCAAATTTCAATGAAAGATGTTATTTATAAAATAGTTGATCTTATGGACTATAAGGGTGAAGTTTTAAACAAACCAGCTCGTGGAGCAGATGTTGAATGTCATAATGCGAGTAATGCAAAAATTAAATCAATGATTGACTATCAGTTAACCCCTTTTGATGAAGGACTTAGAAAGACTATTCAATGGTATAAGGAAAATATTAAATGATTAAATTAATAAAACCATATATTAATTTTAATGAAGTTAAAGAAGAGTTTGAAGATATTTTTAATAGTGGTTGGTTTACCAAAGGTAAGTATGTAGAAGAGTTTAGAAATGAAATTAAAAGATATACGGGTGCAAAATATGCATATCTTACAACATCTGCAACCACTGCTTTAACTATGGCATTAAAAGCTTTAAAAATTAAAGAAGGAGATGAAGTAATTGTATCAGATTTTTCATTTCCTGCAACTGCAAATGTTGTTGAAGATTTAGGAGCTACTCCAATTTTCGCAGATGTATCATTAGAAACATTTAATATGTTAAATTGTGATTTAGAGAAAAAAATTACATCAAAAACAAAAGCGGTTATATTTGTAGATGCTTTAGGAAATCCAAGTGGTATTCACGAAGTAAAAGAGATATGTAAAAAACATAATTTACCACTAATTGAAGATGGTGCCTGTGCAATAGGGAGCTCAGAAAAAAATATTAGATGTGGGAATATTGCAGATATTACTTGTTTTAGTTTTCATCCAAGAAAGTTATTAACCACTGGTGAAGGTGGAGCAATTACTTTTAATGATGACTCATATGTTGATTTTTTTGAAATTAAGTTAAATCATGGGGCAAAAGTTGAAGATGGCAAATTTGATTTTGTAGACTATGGTTATAATTATAGATTACCAGAACTGCAAGCAGTAATGGGAATTAAACAGTTTCAAAAAATTGATGAAATAGTTGAATCTAGAAATATAATAAGAGAAAAGTATATAAATGCTCTTGAACCTTTAGATTTTCAAGTTCAAAAAATACTTAATGAAGTAGTTTATAATGTACAATCATTAGTTTTTGTAGTTCCAAAAAATATTAATAGAGATGATTTAGTTAGTTTTTTAAAAGAGAATGGTATTGAAAGTACAATAGGAACATATTGTTTAAGTGGTACTTCTTATTACAAAAATAGATATAAAAGTGTCCAATCAAATGCAATGTATTTAGAAAAGAGTACTATTACACTACCTTGTTATGATGGTGTAGAGGTAGATTTTATTTGCGGTAATATAAGAGAATATTTTAATGTATAAAAAAATCATTTCATATATTTTAAAAAAAAGAATTGAAGTAAAAGAGAAATTTAATAGAGTTTTACCTATTAGTGAATATTTTAGTGATAGATGGGAAAAGGCTAGATATTTAAATTTTGGTGAGAATTCTAGTATATATGATTCTTCATATGTTTTTGGTGATGTAAAAGTTGGAAATAATTGTTGGGTAGGTCCATTTACTATACTTGATGGTTCAGGTGGAATTTTAGAAATTGGAAATAATTGTAATATTTCAGCTGGCGTACATATATACACACATGATACTGTTGATAAAGTTATTTATTCTTCTGAAATAAAAACAGCAGATGTAAAAATAGGAAACAATGTTTATATTGGTCCAAATAGTGTAATATCTAAAGGTGTTTCAATTGGTGATAATGTTGTAATTGGTTCTAATAGTTTTGTAAATAGAGATATTCCAGATAATTCAAAAGCATATGGTTCACCTGCTATAATAAAAGGAAAAACTAATGATTGAAAAATTAGATACAAACTTGAAAGTTTGTTCAAAATGTATATATGATGAAAGAGTTTCTTATATTACTTTTGATGAAGAAGGTGTTTGTAAATATTGTCGTCAATTAGAAAGCTTAAAAGAAGAGTATGGAACAGGTACAAAAAAAGGTGAAGAAAAATTTGCAAAAATAATTGAGCGAATTAAAAAAGATGGAAAAGGTAAAAAATATGATTGTATAATCGGAGTAAGTGGTGGAACTGACTCTTCTTATATGTTATATTTAACTAAAAAATGGGGGCTTAGACCTCTTGCGGTTCATTATGATAATACTTGGAATAGTGCAATTGCAACTGAGAATATAAGAAAAGTATTAAATGCTTTAGATATTGATTTATATACACATGTTATTGATAATAAAGAATCAGATGATATTTTTCGATCATTTTTTTTAGCTGATGTTGCAGAGATTGAAGCATCTACTGATTTAGCTCTTGCTGAGGTAATGTATCGTGCTGCATGGGAGTATAAAGTAAAATATGTATTAGAAGGGCACTCTTTTATTACAGAAGGTATTACTCCTGTGGGAAGAAACTATTTTGATGGAAAATATATAAAGTCAATACATAAAAGATTTGGTAAATTACCAATGAAATCTTATCCTCTTATGACTTTTATAAGATTTCTTTTTTGGACTGTTTTTGCAAGAATTCAGAAAATTAGACCTTTTTGGTATATTAATTATAATAAAGAGGATGCAAGGGCATTTTTAGAAAAAGAGTATAATTGGAGATACTATGGTGGTCATCACTTAGAAAATAGAATGACTGCATTTTTTCATAGTGTTTATCTTCCTCAAAAGTTTAATACAGATATGAGAAATAATACACTAGCAGCACTTGCAAGAAATGGAATGCTATCAAGAGAAGATGCATGGCAGGAGTACAATAAGCCACCATTAATTGAAAAAGATTTAGTAGAATACTTTCAAAAAAGACTTGAATTAAGTAAGAAAGAGTATGAAGATATTATGAAAAGAGAGCCTAAATCTTGGTATGAATATCCTACTTATAAAAAAAGGTTTGAGTTATTAAGACCATTGTTTGAAGTACTAGCTAAAGCCAATTTGGTTCCAATGAGTTTTTATTTAAAGTATTGTTTTCCAATGAAAAAGGATAATAAGTAATGATAACAATAGTTGATTATGGTATAGGGAATCTTGGTTCTATAAAAAATATGTTTAAGTATATTGATGTAGAAGCAAAAATAGAAAGTGATGCAGATAAGATTAAAAATGCATCAAAAATACTTCTTCCAGGAGTTGGCTCTTTTGATGCAGCAATAAAGAAGATAAATGAAAATGGTTTAAAAGAAGTTTTAGATGAAAAAGCATTAAAAGAACAAATACCAGTATTAGGAATATGTTTAGGAATGCAGTTATTAACTAATTCTAGTGAGGAAGGTGTTTTAGAAGGATTAGGTTGGATTCCTGCAAAAACATTAAGTTTTAAAGAGAGACTTGATAAAAAATATAGAGTTCCTCATATGGGATGGAATATTGTTAATAAATCTAATGAGTGTAAGTTATTAGATGGTTTTGAAGAGTTTGATGAAACAAGATTCTATTTTGTACATTCATATTTTGTAAAAGTTGAAAATGAAGAAAACTCTATTTTAAAGACAAATTATGGATGTGAATTTGATAG
This sequence comes from uncultured Arcobacter sp., assembly GCA_964480765.1. Lineage (GTDB taxonomy): Bacteria > Campylobacterota > Campylobacteria > Campylobacterales > Arcobacteraceae > Halarcobacter. The sequence continues at coordinate 63,603 of CAYZST010000011.1, forward strand.
TGCTATTTCGCGAGATAATATATTTGGAGCACAATTTCATCCTGAGAAGAGTCATAAGTTTGGTATGAAACTATTTGAAAATTTTGCAAGGATATAAAAAATGTTAAGAACAAGAGTAATACCATGTTTGCTATTAAAAAATGAAAGCCTTGTAAAAACAGTAAGATTTAAAGAGTATAACTATATTGGTGATCCAATTAACACTGTTAGAATATTTAATGAATTAGAAGTTGATGAGTTGATGTTTTTAGATATTTTTGCATCTAAAGAGAATAGAAATATAAACTTTAAAATACTTCAAGATATTGCAAATGAGTGTTTTATGCCTTTATCTTATGGTGGAAATATAAAAAGTTTGGATGATGCAAAACAAATTTTACAAATTGGTTTCGAAAAAGTTGTTATAAACTCTAATTCATTTAATAATCTAAAACTTATTGAAGATATCTCTAATTATTTTGGTGTACAAAGTGTAGTTTGTTCGATAGATGTAAAGAATAGTTTTTTTGGTGGTCAAAAGATTTATTCTCATCATGGAAGAAAAAAACAAAGTTTAGATATTGTTCTATGGGCAAAAGAGCTTGAAAAAGCAGGAGCAGGTGAATTATTAGTAACGTCAATTGATAAAGAGGGTTCATGGGATGGGTATGATATTGAACTTATTAGAAGTATAACAAGTAGTGTACAAATACCTGTAATAGCGAATGGTGGATGTGGTAAAGTTGAGCATCTAGGTGAAGCTGTAAATAAAGCTAATGCTTCTGCATGTGCTGTGGGTAGTATGGTGGTATATCAGAAAAAAGGAATGGGTGTTTTAGTTAATTTTCCTGATAGAAAAGATTTAGAACGAGTTTTAAATAAATAAAACAGGATTGAAATTATTTAATGGGTAAAGATAATCAAAGAATTTATTTCTATGATGAATTAAGAGGTTTTTCAGTATTTATAGTAATAATAGCACATTTTATAATTGGATTTAATTTTTTTAAAGGTTACTTGTATAATCCTAAGGAAGAGTTAATTTATCCATCTTGGTTTATTGATTTATTGCCAATTGATGGTGCTTTTGGAGTCGCAATATTTTTTTTAATTAGTGGTTTCGTTATACCACTATCTTTATCAAATAGAACTTCTATTAAGTTTATTCAATCAAGAGTTCTAAGAGTATATCCTTTATATGCAGTTTATTCTACATTAGGATTTATTTTATTAAGCTATTTTACTTATAAAGTTGGTATGAATATTTTCTTATCTTTAGGATTAATAATATTTATGGTGACAATTATGTCTTTTATTCTTCATAAATATATTGAATTACCATCATTAACAATTAGCCAAAAAATTAAATAGAAGGAAAGGTATAATGGAAGATAAATATATACTACAATTTGGTAGTTTAGCGGGTTGGCCTTATAAAATAGCAAAAGAGTTAAGACATAGGAATATTAATAGCAAAAATGTAATTTATTTAGATAGTGAGTGGAAAGATTTAAATAGAAGGTTGAAGTTTGATAGGGCATTATATAAAAAAAGTGATAATATTTTTAGAAAAATTTACAATCTTTTAAAATATTTACATGATGTTCCTAATGAAGTAAAGTTAATCCATTACCATAGTTCAAATGTTTTTTTTAGGGAATTACATTGGTTATATGAAGGAAGATTATATAAAAAACATAATATTCCTATGATTATTACTTTTGGTGGTGGTGATGTAAGAGATATTAGGTTTGCCAATAAAATGAATAAATACTTCTTTTTAAAAAATTCATTTTCTACTTTTTTAAGGGATATAAAAACAAAAATTAGATTTTGGTCATGGAGTAAAAAACTTGATTATGTGGTTACAGACCCTGAGTTTATAGATTATGTGAAGCCTTATTTTAAAAAAGTTTTTCTATTTAGACAACCAGTTGATTTATCTTTGATTGAGTGTATATATCCTGATTTAGAAAATAGTATTCCAAGAATACTTCATATCCCTACTGAGCCAGAAGTAAAAGGGACAAAATATATTAAAGAAGCAGTTGAAAAACTAAAAGATGAGGGATATAAATTTGAGTTTGTATTAAAAAGACAGATAACTCAAGAAGAGATGTATAAGGAGATTTCTAATTGTGATATTTACGTTGATGAATTAAGATGTGGTTCCCATGGAGTTACAGCAGTTGAAACAATGGCTGCTGGTAAACCAACAATATCATATATAAGAGATGATTTAAAATCTAAGTTTCCACCTGAATTACCCCTTGTTAGTGCTAATCCAGAGACTATATATGATGTATTAAAAGAGCTTATTTTAGATTCTAAAAAAAGAAATGAAATAGGAAAGAATAGTAGGGCTTATGTTGAAAAATATCATGATGTGAAAGTAGTAGTAGATGATTTATTAAAAATATATGAAGAGATTTCAAATCAATGATAAAAAAGTTTCTTGAAAAAATTTATAATAAAGGTTTTTTTCATTTACTTGGTTCAAACTTTTTAATTCAATTTTTTGGTTTTGGTTTAGTATTATTTTTAGGAAAGATTCTTTCTGCTGAGGAGATTGGAAATATAAAAATAATTCAATCATATAGTATATTTTTTATAACTTTTGCAACTTTTGGATTTAATGTTGCATTATTGAAAACTGCATCTGAGAAAAGACCAAAATCTGAGAAAAAAGCTATATTAAAAAAGAGTATAATAAGAGTGCTTTTTTTTAGTATTATTTCAGTTTGTTTACTATTTATTTTATTGAAAATTGGCTTATTAACAAAAAATGAAGATGTCGAATATTGGTTATATAGATATTCAATTGTAATACCTTTTGCAGCCTTGGGTTTTTTATTTCTTGCCTATTTTCAAGCATTAAAAGAGATAAAAAAGGTTGCAAAACTACAAGTATTTATTAGACTAATTTTTATTGTATTAATTTTTATATTTACTTATTTATATGGTTTTAGTGGTTTAGTTTATTCTACTATTGTTTCATATATACTAGGAACTATTATTTTTGTTAAACATTTAGATAAAAACTTATTTAAATTTAATATTGATAATTCGAAAATTAAAAAATTTAATAGTTATGCATTCTTTACATTTGTTGGTATGCTAATTACAGTTGTAGGTAAAAATGCAGATATATATTTATTAGACTATTTATCTGCTATAAAGGATGAAATAGGTTATTATTCAATTGCAATAGTATTTTTTATGGCAGGAAATGTTATAAATGGAACTGCACAGTCTATTGTTACTCCGCATTTTAGTGAAAATGAGAATAACTATCTTTGGTTAAAACATAATTTGATTAAATATCAATTATTAATGATTCCTTTTGCAGTTTTAGTTTCTTTATTTTTATATGCATTAGCATATTGTGTAGTTACATACTATTATGGTTTAGAGTATTCACAGGTCTTAGAAATTCTTATTTTACTATTGATTAATTATATGATTATATCAACTTATACAATAACAGGTGGTGCTTTAGTTGGATTGGGGGTTATTCATAGTGGTATATATATCGTTTTAATTTCTACATTTAGTAGTTTATTAACGGGATACTATTTATTCTCTTATTGGGGAGTAAGTGGTGTTGCATTTGGACAAATTATTGGTTCAATTGTTAATTTTATATTAATAACACTTCTTTTCTTTTATCATCTAAATAAGATAAAAAGGAAAACTTTTTGACTTTAAATATAACAAAGATTTATTTAGCATTAGTAGTAATACCAATATATTTTTATTTAAATGGTTCTATATATAATATTTCTGGATTTGCAAGTGCTAAAGTATTACCTATATCATATTATATTACATTTGTAGTTGGATTATATATAGTAGTTACTAAAAAATATAAAATTAGTTTTATTGATATACTTGTTTTATTAACTTTGATTATAGCTATAATCACTCTATTTATCTCCATATTAATTCTTGATTTAAGAACAATTAATCTAAATCTATTTTTCTTATATTTCATCCCTCAAATTTTTGGATATATTGTAGGAAAAGAGCTATCAAATAACTATTCTATTAATTCATTAATTAAAATATTAGCAATATCAATGTGTATATTTATTTTAATTCATTTTTTAGATGCATTATTAAATAAAAGTATTTATAATGCGATGATCAATAGAGGAACTGACAATATTTTTAATTTTATGACTATTTATCAAAAACTTATTTCCTATCCATTGGTATTATCAATGATATTCTTTTTAACATTTTTTAGTAATATAAAATATAAATATATCTATTCGCTTATTATACTTTCTGAAATAGTCATAAGTGCAGCAAGAGAACCAATTGCAATGTTATTATTTATGATGTTCTTATATGTTTTATTTAATGTTAAAAATATATCTATATCAACATTTTTTAAAGTTATTATTTCAATAATAGTTATTTTAATTTTTATTAGTATTTTTGTTGATATTGAAAATTTATATATATACCATAAAATTGTATTGTTATTTGATTCATCTGTTAAAGGATATAATCTATCAGGTGGAAGGTATGAACAGATTATTAGATTTATTGAATATTTTCCAGAGTTAAATATTTTTATTGGTGAAGGTTTTCTAATCTCTGAATATTTTCCCGATGGTACTTTTCACAATCAGTGGATTGAATATTTTGTTAAAGGTGGATTATTTTTTCTACTTGCTATAATATTTATTTTTATTTTTACAATAAAAAAAGCTTTAGTATTATCAAAACATAATAAAGAATTTCAAATAATTGCGATAATATTAATTGCAGTATTAGTAATAAGTTTTAATATAAATACAGCTATGAGAACACCTTATTCATCAATTATAATTTGGTTAATAATAGGGTATGTGTCAAATGGAATTAATTATAAAAAGGATAATGAAAAACTATGAAACAACTGTTACAAGATTTAAAAAATGGTGAAATATTATTAGAAGAGTTACCTTTACCAAATTGTGGTGCTAATGAGGTTCTTATTAAAACAGAAAGAAGTCTTATTTCTCCAGGTACAGAAAGAATGCTTTTAGAGTTTGGTCGTAGTTCTTATATTCAAAAGGCAAAGCAGCAACCTGATAAAGTAAAAATGGTACTTGATAAGATAAAAACTGATGGTTTAATTCCTACAATGGAAACGGTTTTTGCAAAACTAGGTGAACCAATGCCTTTAGGGTATTGTAATGCAGGTACTATTATAGAAGTTGGAAGTGGTGTAACAGAGTTTAAACCAGGAGATAGAGTTGTATCAAATGGAGCACACAGCGAAATAGTTGTTGTTGGGAAAAATCTTGTAGCAAAAATACCTGATAATGTATCTTTTGATCAAGCTTCATTTACTGTAATTGCTTCAATTGCACTTCAAGGTATAAGACTTTTTCAACCAACACTTGGAGAAAAAGTAGTTGTTATAGGTCTTGGACTTATTGGACAAATTACCTTGGAGTTTTTAAAAGCAAATGGATGTGAAGCAATAGGTGTAGATATTGACCAAGGAAAAGTTGCATTGGCAAAAACAAATGGTTTTATTGCCTTAAATCCAGCTATGGGTGAAGATCCAATATCTTTTGTTAAAAATCATACAGATGAAATAGGGGTAGATGGAGTTATAATAACAGCTGCAACAAAATCAAATGCACCTATTGAACAAGCAGCACAGATTACTAGAAGAAAGGGAAGAATTGTAGCTGTTGGTGCAGTAGGTATGAATATACCAAGACCACCATTTTACGAAAAAGAGCTCTCTTTTTATATCTCTACTTCATATGGACCAGGTAGATATGATGATAAGTATGAAAATGAAGGTATTGATTATCCTATTGGATATGTAAGATGGACTGAAAATAGAAATTTTCAAGCAATATTACAACTGCTTTCAAAGGGTAGTTTGAATTTTGATTATCTTATAACTCATAAATATAAGTTTTTAGAAGCTCCTGCTGCATATAATGAGATATTGAATAATCGTGATGCCTTAGGTGTAGTACTTAAATATGAATCTAAAGAAAAAATAAAAGTAGATAAAAAAGTAAACTTATTGTCTTTAAATAGTTCTACTAATTCAAGTGATGTAAATATAGGTGTAATTGGGGCTGGAAACTTTACTAAACTTATTGTTCTTCCTATCTTAAAAAATGCTAATGCTAAATTAGTAGCTATATCAAGTAGTAAAGGATTGTCAAGCTCTTTGGCTGCTAAAAAATTTGAATTTGAATATAGTAGTACTGATTATAAAGAACTTTTAAATGATGAAAAAATCAATACTATATTTATAACAACTAGACATAATAATCATGCAAAATTAGTTATTGAATCACTTGAAGCTGGTAAAAATGTATTTGTAGAAAAACCACTTTCAATAAATATACAGCAATTATCTGAGGTAGTAAAATGTTGTAATAAATTAGCCAAAGAGAATAGACTTCCAAAATTAATGGTTGGATTTAATAGAAGATTTTCTCCATTTATTCAAGAAATTTATAAAAAAATAAAAGGTAGAAGTAGTGCTTTAGCAATGAATATGATTATTAATGCAGGAGAGTTACCAAGAAATTTATGGGTACATGATCCAGTTATTGGAGGTGGTCGTATTATTGGAGAAGGATGCCATTTTATAGATACTATGAGTTTTCTTGCAGATAGTCAGCTAGAGTCAGTAAATAGTATAGCAATAAATAGTGAAAAAGAACTTGCTATAAAAAATGATAATGTAATACTGAATCTTAGATTTAAAGATGGTTCAATTGGGACTTTAAGTTACTTATCAAATGGAAATAAATCTTATCCTAAAGAACAAATGGCTCTTTTTTGTGAAGGAAAAGTATTTGAACTTGATAATTATAAAAAAGTAAATGCCTATGGTAGTAAAAGTTTAAAAAAATGGTCACAAGATAAAGGTCATAAGGATGAAATGATAGGATTTATTGAAAATATTAAAACTTCAAAAGAGAATTTAATCTCTTTAGAATCTTTAATTAATACTACACTTGCGACATTTGCACATGTAAAATCTTTAGAGGAGAATAGGTTAGTTCAAATTAGTGAATTAGAAGATGAGTTAAATGAACTTATTAAATAGATTAAAGGCCATTTTTGATTATGTCAAGTTAATGGGTATTAGTTGGTTTATATTTAGAGTTAAATATGAACTATTTAAAAAGATAAACTATTTTGATAAAGTTAATATATCAATATTAAAGAAAGTATCAGAAGTAAAAAAAAATAGTTTTTTTTATAAACGAATAAAATTAGTTAATTATGATTTTATAGGAGATGAATCATTTATAAAAAAAGCTGAAAATGCAATACATGGAAATATATTTTCTTTTTCAAATGAGTATTTAAACTATTTAGAAAGCTCAAAAATAAATTGGAATATAAACCCAATAACAAAAGTAAGCTCTAATTTAAGTGTTTCATGGAATAAACTACCAGATTTTGGTGAATATGGAGATATAAAACTTATTTGGGAAGCCTCAAGGTTTCCGCAAGTTTATTATTTCATAAACTCATATAGTCTTACAAAAGAAAAAAAGTATGCAAAAGAGTGTATAAATCAAATTTTAGATTGGATTGAAAATAATCCTTTTCCTTATGGAGTAAATTATAAATGTGGACAAGAAATTACATTTAGAATATTTTCTTGGATAATCGCTATTGAGTATTTTGCTGAATTTTTAAATGTAGAAGATGAAGAAAAAATTATTGAAAATATTTATACATCACTTTTAAGAATAGATGCAAATATAGATTATGCAGCAAAATCAGTTAAAAATAATCATTCAATAAGTGAGGCAGCAGGACTTTTTATTGGAGGTCTTTTATTGTCTCAATTTGATGAATCTAATAGATTAGTAGAAAAAGGTTTAAACTATTTGCAAAGAGAAACATCATATCAAGTTTATGAAGATGGTTCTTATATTCAACATTCATTTACATATCAAAGGTTAGCCCTTGATGTACTTTCTTTTGTATTTCTTATATCAAACAAGTTAAATTATAAACTACCAGTTGAAATTAAAAATAGACATCAAAAAATGATAATTTTTTTAAATTCATTTATACAAGAAAATGGGCAACTTCCTAATTATGGTTCAAATGATGGTGCAAATTTATTCCCTTTGACAGGGGACTCTTATAGAGATTTTAGAAGTAGTTTAAATTTTGCTAGTGTAGTAAATAGTGGATATAGTTTATTTAAAGGGCATAAAAAACTTTTTGAATTTTTTAATACAATAGATAAAAAAGAAGTGTTCTTAGATAAAAAAATAGAGTTTCCTTATGGTGGATACTATATATTAAAAAATAAAAATCTATTTGCTTTTATTAGATGTCATAGTTATAAACATAGACCAGCAAGTAATGATATGTTTCATTTAGATATTTGGTATAAGGGTAAAAATTTATTTTGTGATACAGGTTCATACTCTTACAATACTCATAAAGATTTTAAAAATAACTTTATAGGAACAGTAGGTCATAATACAGTTACCATAAATGATAAAAATCAAATGACACAGGTATTAAATTTTGGTTGGTCAAATTGGACAAAAGCTAAGTGTTTAGATTTTAATTCTCACTTCTTTAGGGCTAATAACTATTCTTATGAAAAAAGTTTTGGAGTTATTCATAAGAGGAGTGTAGAATTATATGATAATAAATTAGTTATTTTTGATAGGATTGAAAATATAAAAGAGAAAATCAATATTAAACAGATTTGGAATACAAAATTTGATGTAGAAGTAATTGATAAATATACATTAAAGCTTAATGGCTGTATAGTTTCATCTAACTTTGAATTTAAAATTGAAAAATCTTATATATCTGATTATTATAACTCATATTTTGAAGGAAATAGAGTAGTTTTTTATGCAGATTCATATAAAGATATAGAAATAAAAACAATAATGGACTTTCAATAATGAAAATTGTACTTTTTCATCAATATTTTTTAGGTAAAAATGATCCTGGTGGTTCAAGATGGAACGAATTTACATCTTTTTTTAGTAAGAAAGCAAATTTTGTTACTGATGTTATTTCTGGAAATATTCATTATGCAACAGGAAAGAAAATTCTTCCTAAAACATGGTTTAATACTGAACTTGTAGAGAAAAATATTACCTTACATAGGACTTGGACTTATTCTGGATATAATAGCAATTTTATTGGTAGAGTTATAGGATACTTGTCTTATACTTTTTCTTCTTTAATTAAAGCTTTTTTATTAAAAAAACCAGATATTTATATTGTAACATCTCCTTCAATCTTTGTAGGTATTTCAGCTATTATAGTATCAAAATTAAGAGGTGTGCCTTTTATTTTTGAGGTTAGAGACTTATGGCCTGAATCAGCAATTGCCACAGGAGTATTAAATAATAAGATTTTATTAAATATATTATATTGGTTAGAGTATAGATTATATAAGTATAGTAAAAAAATTGTTGTGTTGACTCCTGCTTTTAAAGATAATATTGAAAAAAGATTTCCTGAGTTTATAGGAAAAATTGAAATTATTACAAATGGTGCTGATTTTTCAATTATGGATAAAGAGAATAAATCTCAAGTAATAAGAGATAGATTAAATTGGGGAAATAAAAAAGTTTTCACTTATCTTGGTGCTCATGGTGTAGCAAATGATTTAATTCAAGTAGTAGAGATTGCAAAAGTATTTAAAGATAATGAGCAAATCCATTTTGTTTTAATAGGTGATGGAATGCAAAAGAGACTTTTAAAAGAGAAAGCTAATGAATATAAATTAACAAATATTGAATTTATTGATTCTGTACCTAAGCATGATGTTGTTGATTATATAAATGCTAGTAATGTATGTATGGCAATTTTAAAAAAAACTGATACTTTTAAAACGGTTTATCCTAATAAAGTATTTGATTATATGAGTTGCAAAAAACCAATATTAGTTACAATAGATGGAATAACAAGAGAATTAATAGAAAAATCCAATTGTGGTTTTTATTCTGAACCAGAAAATTTAACTGAATTTGAGATTGTGATTAAAAAATTTATTAATATGGATGATAATGAATTACTAACTATGGGTGAAAATGGATTTAGTTTTGTAAAAGAGAACTTTGATAGGGAAGATCTTGCACAAAAATATATTGAATTAATAAATGAGGTCGCAAATGATAAAGAGCATTTTTGATAAGCTATTAGCCCTTTTCTTAATTCTTTTATTCTCTCCTATATATATTACAGTGAGTTTATTAATCTTATTTAAAATGGGTAGACCAATTTTTTTTCATCAAAAAAGACCAGGTTATAAAGAGAAAATTTTTTCTATTTACAAATTTAGAACAATGACAAATGATAAAGATGAAAATGGAAATTTATTACCTGATGAGAAAAGACTTATTGGTATTGGAAAGTTTATTAGAAGTACAAGTCTAGATGAACTTCCACAGCTTTTTAATGTTTTAAAAGGTGAGATGAGTTTTGTAGGACCTAGACCTTTACTTATTAAGTATCTAGAACTTTATAATGTTGAACAAAAAAGAAGGCATAATGTAAAGCCTGGTATTACGGGATGGGCACAAGTAAATGGACGTAATGCTATATCTTGGGAACAGAAATTTAAATATGATGTTTGGTATGTAGATAATCAATCGTTTTTTTTAGATATGAAAATATTGTGGCTAACTTTTTTAAAGGTAGTAAAAAGAAGTGATATTAGCTCAAAAAGTAGTGTTACAATGGAAGAATTTACTGGAACTAAATAATATGAAAAGAATTTATATTTATGGGGCAAGTGGGCATGGTTTAGTTGTTGCAGATATTGCAAGACTTTGTGGTTATGAAGAGATTATATTTATCGATGATGGAAATAAAAAATACCAAAGCTTTGAAGATATTAAAGATAATAATGTGATACCTATTGCCTTAGGTATTGGTAATAATCAGATTAGAAAAAGAATATTTGAAAAAGTAAAATCGTTTGGTTTTAATATTGCAACTTTAATTCATCCAAGTTCAGTTATATCAAATAGTGTAAACATAGATGAAGGAACGGTTGTAATGGCAAAAGTTGTACTAAATGCAAATGCAGTAGTTGGTAAAGCAGTTATTTTAAATAGCTCTTGTGTTATTGAACATGAATGTAGAATTGAAGATTTTGTTCATATCTCTCCTAATGCTGTACTTGGTGGAAATGTAGAAGTTAAAGAATTAACTCATGTAGGAATAGGTTCTACTGTAATTCAAGGTATTATTATTGGAAAAAATTGTATAATTGGCTCTTCTTCAAATGTTGTTAAAAATATAGATAATAACAAAAAAGCATTTGGTAATCCTTGTAAAGAGATTGGAAATATTATAAATGAATAAAAGATTTTTTTTAAGCTCACCACATATGAGTGGAAATGAATTAGAATATATTAAGAAAGTATTTGAAAGTAATTATATAGCTCCATTAGGGGAGTATGTAAATAAATTTGAAGAGTCTATTAAAAACTATACTGGTGCAAAAGCAGCTTTAGCAGTAACTACAGGAACGGCAGCAATTCATTTAGCTCTAAGGGTTTTGGGTATCAAAAAAGATGATGATATATTAGCTTCTACTTTTACTTTTATAGGTTCAATAAATGCAATCATCTATCAAGGTGCAAATCCAGTTTTTTTAGATAGTGATCGGGCTTCTTGGAATGTTTCAGCACAAATTTTAGAAGAGTATTTAAAAACTTGTGAAAAAAAACCTAAAGCTTTTATCCTAACTCATCTTTATGGTATGAGTGCAGATATTGAAAAAATTGCCAAGATTTGTAAAGAGAATAATATATATTTAATAGAAGATGCAGCAGAATCTCTTGGTGCAACTTTTAATGGTAAACATACTGGAACATTTGGTGACTTTGGAATATACTCTTTTAATGGAAATAAAATTTTAACAACTTCTGGTGGAGGAATGTTAGTCTCAAATAATCAAGAGTATATTAAAAAAGCACTTTTCTATTCTACTCAGGCAAGGGAAACTGAGATTTTTTATGAGCATCAAGATTATGGTTATAACTATAGAATGTCAAATGTTTTAGCTGCAATTGGTGTTGCTCAAATGGAAGTAATAGAAGATAGAGTGGCTAAAAAAAGAGAGATTTTCTCTTGGTATAAAGAGTTTTTAAAAGATATTAAAGAGATTAAGTTTATGCCAGAACTTGAAAATAGTAGAGGAAATAGGTGGCTTACAGCATTAACTTTTGATAAAACGCCTTATGAAAAAGTGATGAATGCTTTGTCTGAAATAGATGTTGAGAGTAGACCTCTATGGAAACCTATGCATTTACAACCTCTATTTTTAAAAGAGGAATTAAAGCATAAGAGTAGATTCTATTTAAATGGAATAAGCGAAGAGCTATTTAAAAAAGGTTTATGTTTGGCAAGTAGTACAACTATGGAAAAAGATGAAGTAGAATTTATTTGTGATAGGATTAGAAAAGAATGTTGTTGAATTTAAAACCAACACCAATAAAAAGAATAACTTTTTTTCTTATTAATGATATTCTTTTATCTCTTTTAACCCTTTATTTGGCATATAATTTAAGGTTTAATTTTGAGATACCAAACTATTTTTTAAATAATTTCTTTTTTATATTCTTTATTTTAATAATATTAAAAATAGCAGTTTTTATATATTTTAGACTTTACCGTACAGCATGGCGTTTTTTCTCTTTATATGAGGTAAAAAAGTTAATCTTAGCACATATTATCGTATATTCTATTTTTTCTATTATATTTTTCTTTTTTCAAGAAGCCTTAAATCCACTTGCAAGAAGTATTATAATTATTGATTTTGTACTCTCTTTAGTATTTATTACTCTTTTAAGACTTTCAAAAAGAATTATTCTTGAAAGTGGTAAAAATACAAAATATAAAAACACTCTAATAATAGGTGCAAATAGCTCTATAAAGACTCTTCTAAACGATAAACAAAATCTTCAATATACACCTGTTGCAATTGTTGATGAGACTGACATTTTAAAAGGTACATATATTTTAAATCTAAAGGTTTATTCTTTTGAAGATTTAGAAAATGTTATTAAAACAAAAAGTATTGAAGCTGTAATTATTTCAAAAGATTATGAGCAAGATATTTTATTAAATCTTTTTGAGCAATTAAATGAACTTAGCATTAAAGATATAAAAATAATAAATACACTTAGCTCTTCAAATTCTAAAGAGTTAAAAAACATCTCTGTTGAAGATTTACTTGCAAGACATCCAAAAGATTTAGATAAAAATCAAATTGAAAAATTTATAAAAGATAAGGTTGTTTTGATTACAGGTGCTGGTGGTAGTATTGGAAGTGAAATTTCCAGACAGTGTAAAATCTTTGGAGCTAAACAACTTATTTTACTTGATCATAGTGAATATAATCTTTATTCAATAATTGAAGAACTAAATTCAGAAAATGTAGTTCCTGTAATGCAGACTGTTAGAAATTTTGGTTTCATTGAAAATACTTTTAAAAAATATAAACCACAAATAGTAATTCATGCGGCAGCTTACAAACATGTGCCTTTAGTTGAAAAGAATATTTTAGAAGGAGTTTCTAATAATATTATTGGAACAAAAAACTGTATTGATTTAGCTATTAAGTATGAAGTTGAAAAGTTTGTTTTAATCTCTACTGATAAAGCTGTAAGACCTACAAATGTAATGGGAACTACAAAAAGAGTTTGTGAACTTTATGCACAAAATGTAAAATCAAACAAAACAGAAATAGTTGCTGTTCGTTTTGGAAATGTTCTAGGAAGCTCTGGTTCTGTAATACCTAAGTTTAAATTACAAATAGAAGCAGGTGGTCCTATTACAGTAACTCATCCAGATATTACTAGATATTTTATGCTTATCCCTGAAGCTTGTGAACTTGTGCTTCAAGCAGCTTCAATAGGAGAGGGTGGAGAAATTTTTATCCTTGATATGGGAGAACCTATCAAAATTGTTGATTTAGCTAAGAAGATGATTGAACTTTCAGGTCGTGATGATATTGAGATTGAGTTTTGTGGCTTAAGACCTGGAGAAAAACTTTATGAAGAGTTGCTTATAAGTGATAAGGATAAAAAAACTGCATATAAATCAATTACTGTTGCAAGTCCAACAACTTTTAATATTGATGAATTAAATAGACAAATTCAAAGACTTTTAGATGAAGAGGATAGACTCTCTATTTTAAAACAGATTGTTCCAGAATTTAATCATCAACCAAATAGTTAGTTATTATAAAATCATAATATTTTTTTAGCTAAAATAATAGCTCTTTATGATAAGAAGGTAAAAATATTATGAAATATACTGATATGAATTTTAATAATAAAAATATTTTAATTACAGGAGCAGCAGGTTTTATTGGTTCAAACCTGTGTTTCTACTTTCAAGAAAACTATCCAGATGCAAATGTTGTAGCACTTGATTGTTTTAGAAGTGGAGAGACTTTCTCAAATGGAAATTTAAAAAGTTTTGGTCACTTTAAAAATCTACTTGGTTTTAAAGGTAAAGTTATAAGTGGCAATATAAATGATAAAGAGTTATTAAAAGATTTAGAAGAATCTTATAACTTTGATTATATTTTCCACCAAGCAGCAATCTCAGATACAACTGTACAAGAACAAGATTTAATGATTCAAACAAATGTAAATGCCTATGAAAATCTATTAAATATTGCAATTAAACATAAAGCAAATATGATTTATGCAAGTTCTGCTGCTACTTATGGAGATAGTAATAGATTTGAAATTGGATATGAGCAACCAAACAATGTATATGGTTTTTCAAAAGTTATGATGGATAATATCACTTATAAATATTTAAAAGATGGTGTTGATATCTCTATTGTAGGATTGAAATATTTTAATGTATATGGTCCAAGGGAGTTCTTTAAAAATAAAACTGCCTCTATGGTAGTTCAGTTTGGACATCAAATTTTAAATGGACAAACTCCAAGACTCTTTGAAGGAAGTGATAAGATATTAAGAGATTTTATTTATATTGAAGATGTTATTCAAGCAAATATTAAAGCATGTTCTCCTAAAAAAAGTGGTGTATACAATGTAGGAACTGGAAAAGCCAGAAGTTTTGAAGATATTGTAAATATTTTACAAAAAGAATTGGAAATCGACAATGGTAAAGAGTATATTCCTAATCCATTTATTGGTTCTTACCAATTTTTTACCCAAGCTAATATTGATAGTTCTAAAAAGAGTTTAGGATATGAACCTAAGTTTAGTTTGGAAGAGGGAATAAAAGCATATATCCCAGAGATTAAAAGATTATTTCTTCAAGAGAGTGTAAATACAAAAAAATAGAAGTGAAAAAATAGAATGATTAAATGTGATAAAAGACCAAATATTTTAGTTATCGGTGATTTGATGATAGATGAATACCTTTGGGGGTCATGTAATAGAATTTCTCCTGAAGCACCTGTTCAAGTCGTAGATATAAAAAATGAAACAGCAGTGCTTGGTGGAGCTGGAAATGTTATAAATAACCTTGTTGCTCTTGGTGCAAAAGTATCTGTTATGTCAGTTATAGGAAATGATGAAGCAGGACATGAACTAAAATCAATGCTTGATAAAATTAGAGTAAAATCTTTTTTAATAGAACAAGAAGGAAGAAAGACTTCAAGAAAAACTAGACTTATGGCTTCACATTCTCAAGTTGTAAGATATGACAAAGAGAGTAAGAATGATATCTCTTTTGATAGTGTAAAAAAACTATATGCAAAACTTCAAGAAAAGATAAATGCTTATGATATTATCCTTCTATCAGATTATGCAAAAGGTGTTTTAACAGATAAGCTTATTGAAAAAGTTATCTCTTACGCAAATAAAAATGATATAAAAGTTTTAGTTGACCCTAAAGGAACAAATTTTACAAAGTATTCTGGGGCTTATCTTTTAACTCCAAATAAAAAAGAAGCAGAACAAGCAAGTAATATTAAAATAGAGAGTGATGATACCCTAAAAGAGGTTTTGGAGAATCAAAGACTTGAAGCAAATTTAACTGTTTCATTAATTACTTTAAGTGAAAATGGTATTGCAATTTTAATTGATGATGAGGTTGTAATTAAACCAACAGTTGCAAGGGAGGTTTATGATGTAACAGGAGCAGGAGATACTGTTCTTGCTTCACTTGGTTTTGCAATAAGTTTAGGATATGATATTTTTACAGCTGTTGAATTTGCAAACTTAGCAGCAGGAGTTGTAGTAGGGAAAATTGGAAGTGCAACTGCTACGCTTGACGAGATTGAAGAGTATCAAGCAAGTCTCCATAAAAGTTCTATTGAACTTCATATTAAAAGTAGAAAAGAGATTAAAAAAATTGCAAGTAGATTAAGAGAACAAAACAAAAAAATAGTTTTTACAAATGGGTGTTTTGATATTTTACATAAAGGGCATGTAAGTTATTTAAATAGTGCAAAATCTTTTGGTGATGTTCTAATTTTAGGACTTAATTCTGATTCTAGTGTAAGAAGATTAAAGGGCGAAAATAGACCTATAAATACGCAAGATGACAGAGCCTATATTTTATCTGCTTTAGAGTGTGTTGATTATGTAGTGATTTTTGATGAAGATACTCCATATGAACTGATTTCTAAAATTAGACCTGATGTTTTAGTTAAAGGTGCAGATTATGAAGGTAAAAAAGTAGTGGGAAGTGATATTGCAAAGGAGACAAAGTTAGTGACTTTTGTAAATGGAAAAAGTACTACTAAAACAATAGAGAAAATAAAAAAGGCAAATTGAGTGCAAAATGTGATTAAAAATGAGTTTCAAGCTCATCTTGAAACTATCCAAAAAGTTATTGAAAGTATGAGTGAACCTCTACACGAGGCATCAAAATTAGCTGTTGAAACACTAAAAAATGGGAATAAAATTTTATTATTTGGAAATGGTGGAAGTGCAGCAGATGCACAACATATAGCAGCAGAATTAACAGGTAGATATAAGTGTGAACGAAGAGGATTCCCTGGAATTGCTCTTACAACGGATACTTCTGCTTTAACAGCTATTGGAAATGATTATGGATATGATAGAGTTTTTGATAGACAGGTTGAAGCATTAGCAAATAAAGGGGATTTGCTTATTGGAATCTCTACATCTGGTAATTCAAAAAATGTTATTAATGCATTTAATATTGGTCGTGAATTAGGGTGTAAAATAATTGGCTTTAGTGGTAAAAATGGTGGTGCTATGAATGATTTGTGTGATATTAATTTAGTAGTGCCTTCTGATGATACACCAAGAATTCAAGAGATGCATATACTTTTTGGGCATACAATCTGTCAAATAATTGATAATGAACTAAGCTAATTCAATGATAACAGTTTCCTATAAAGCTAAATCTAAACTTGTAGATGAACTTTTAAAAAAAGAGGATGTTAAAGAATTAGAAAGAAGTTCACTACTATGTAAAATTGGATTTAGCAAAAAACAAAGAGCAGATATATATTTTCATAGTGGAAGTTTAGATAAAAAAGTAATTGAAAATATCAAAGCTTCAAAAAAAACTATTATAAACTCACAAATGGCTCAAAAAGAGGTTTTAAGAGAAATTCCTGAGGTATGTAATAAGCTTGAATTAATCTATCCTTTTGTTGATGTAAAATATCAAAAACCAAAAGAAGTAAAAAGAAGACTTTGTAAGAAACTAGGAATTGATCCAAAAAAAAGAGTTATTTTATTTACTGCACAAAATTTAAAAGTAAATGGAGTTTTAGATTTTATTAATATTATAATGCACTTAAACTCTCAAAATGTGATATCAATTATAGCAAGTGACAAAAAGCAAATCTATAACTTAAAGTTCCAAATATCTAAACTAAACGTAGAAGATAAACTAATTTTACTTGACGAGTATGAAGATATGGATGAGCTTTTTTTAGCCTCTGATATTTTTTTACTTCCTACATATAATAAAAACTTTGCATCTAATGTATTAAAGGCTATGTATTGCAAATGCGTTGTTTTTACAACAGCAAATAATGCAGCAAAGGAGCTTATTGATACTTTTTCTACCATGGAATCACCAAGAGATAGGAGTATTATCTTTAAAATTGATGCACTCTTGCAAAATAGAGATGATTTAAAATTAATAAAAAATCAAAATAGAAAAATAGCAAAAGAGTATAATTTAGATAATCAATTAGAAAAATTAAATATAATTATTGAATCATTAAATTTGTAGTATAATTTAAAAAGCATTTAAATTTAAATTTGACTTAAGAATAAGAAGATATAATACGCGAATATTTTTCACTATAAAATTTGAAGGAAAGTAAGATGTCAAGAAGATGTGCAATTTCAGGAAAAGGACCTATGGTTGGTAACAACGTAAGTCACGCAAACAACAAAACAAAGAGAAGATTTTTACCTAACTTAAGAACAGTTAGAGTTACATTAGAAGATGGTACAACTAAAAAAATCAGAATCTCTGCTAAAGAGTTAAGAACTCTTAAAAAACACTCATAAGAGAGCGCTTAAGAAAGTGCTTTCATGAGCATTTTTAGACGTATAAAAAAAGCTCTGGGTTGGGAGATAAGAACAGCCAAACCAGAATACGACTTAAATCCTATTATATACTCACAATTAAAACCTTTTAGATTACCTTTAGTTCTTGTACAAGTAATTATGATAATGGGGACTTTAGGGTACATTATCATTGATGATTTTCCAATTTTAGATGCAATTTATCAAACAGGTATTACATTTACGACAGTTGGTTTTGGAGAGATTTCTCCTATTTCACCAGCAGGAAGATTTTTTACAGTAACACTAATTATCTTTGGGTTTGCTACATTTACACTTTCAACAGCAGTATTAATTGATGCAGTAATTAAAGGTAAATTATTTGAACTTTACAAGGAAAGAAATATGCTTTACAAAATTGCAAGACTTAGACGTCACTTTGTGATTTTTTATCATAATGAATATACAGCACAGTTAGCTAGACAATTTAATCTAAATCATATTCCCTTTGTAGTTGTTGATCCAAGTGATAATATTGAAACAATTGCAAAAGAGTGTAATTATCCTTACTTTGTAAAAGAAGAACCTTATAAAGAGGAAGCATTTTTAAAATCACACTTAAGCTCTGCAAAGGGTGCAATCTCTTTATCAAAACATATTTCAAACAATATTACTCTTATTGCATCTGTAAGATTGTATGAAAAAGAGCTTGGTAGAAGTCCATTTTTGATTATTTCAAATGCTGAAACACAAAATGAGAAGATTAGACTTAAAAAACTTGGTGCAGATAAAGTAGTTGCAACACCATCATTAATGGCAAAAAGAGTTTCTGCAATGGCTATTAGACCAGATATGGAGAATGTACTTGATGAGTTTTTATATAAACCAGATACTCCAATTGATATGGAAGAGGCTTTTGTAAATGCAGATTCTTGGGTAGTAAATAGAGAGATAAAAGATTTACATTTAAGAGATAAAATGAAAGTTTCTATTATTGGTATTACTGAAAAAAAGGGAAGATTTATTCAAATGCCAAAAGGAACAGCTGTTATTACCCCTGAAAGTAAACTTTTACTTGTAGGAAATCAAAAAGGAATTTCAAAAGCAAAAAGAATTATTTCTTTAACTGAGAAACCAGAAGATATATAAGAACAATTTTTAAGGATATTTTTAATGTTTACAATTCTACCAATTAAAGGTTTTATGGATCAAATTGATGGTTTTTTTTGTGATGGTATTCATGCTGGATTAAAATCAAATGGTAATAAAGATTTAGGGTTTATTTATAGTGATGTTTTATGTGATGTTGAAGCAATATTTACAAATAATAAATTTCAAGCAGCTCCATTAAAACATTTTCAAATGTATGAAAAAGGTTTTCAAACGAATTTTGTACTTATTAATTCAAAAAATGCAAATGCCTTAACTGGACAAAAAGGAATTGATGATATTAATAGAGTATTTTCTTCTTTAAATTATGAAGTTGTAAATCCAATTATGAGTAGTACAGGAGTTATTGCAAACCCTCTTCCTGTTGAAAAAATTGTAAATGCAGCTAATAATTTTAATTTGTCTGCTAAAAATGCACAGAGTTTAAGTCAAGCTATAATGACAACTGATGCATATCCTAAAACTTGTATGTATGAAGTATATCTTGAAGATGGAAGTTCTTTTAAAATTGGGGCTGTTGCAAAAGGTGCAGGAATGATTAATCCAAATCTTGCAACCATGTTATGTTTTATTTGTACAGATGCTGATATTCCTTATTCAGATATGAGAGAGGCTTTAGAGATTAATTCATATACAACATTTAATGCAATATCAGTAGATGGAGATACCTCTACAAATGATACTGTACTTTTATTAGCAAATAGAAAATCAAATGTCTATGATAAGGAAGCCTTCAAAGAGGTTTTAAGATTAGTTATGCATGATATGGCTATGCTAATGGTAGCAGATGGTGAAGGTGCAAAAAAAGCAGTTGCCTTTGAGGTAATAAATGCAGCAACAAATGAAGAAGCAGAAATAGCTGCAAAAGCTTTATCTAATTCTCTTCTTGTAAAAACTGCACTTTTTGGTGAAGATCCAAATTTTGGACGTATCGCTTCTACAATAGGTGCTAGTGGAATCTCTTGTGATGAATTAAAACTTGTAATTTCTTACAATGATGTTACTGTATATAATAAAGGTGAAATCTATTTTGATAAAACACAAGAAGATAAAGCTGCAAAAGTACTTGAAAATGATAAGTATAAAGTAATTTGTGATTTGGGAATGGGTGAAGGTAAATTTACTGCTTATGGTTGTGATTTAGGTTATGAGTATGTAAAGATTAACGCAGATTACCGAACTTAACATGAATATTAGTAAAGAGAGTTAAACTCACTTTAAATAGATATATAAACTTAAAAAATTCTACTTTATAAAAATTTTTTACTATTTAAGAGATTTAACTTTTTCTTTATAATATTTCACATTAAGTCAGTAATTGATATAATTTTTTTAATTTAAAATAAGAGAGGTAAACCTATGTTTCATGAATATAGAGATATTATTACTGAGCTAAAACAAAAAGACGGCCATTTTGTGAAAGTATTTGATAAGCATAATGAACTAGATGAAAAAATCATTGAAATGGAAAAAAATCATGCTGATCAATTTGAAGTTGAAAAAAAGAAAAAAGAGAAGTTGAAATTAAAAGATGAAGTTTATAACATCATTTTAAAATATAAAAAAGATAACAACTTATAATAAAAAAATCTTAATAAAAAGGGATGAAAGTTTTTTTACTTTTTCTCCCCCTTTATTTTTCCTTAAAATTTCAATCATAAGCCTTATACTAAGCCTTTTTTAGATAAAATATCTAAATTTTATAATAAAGGCATTTTTTAATGGAAAACCTTTTCGAGAATCAAGATATTATTGAAATAAACATAGAGGATAGTATTAAGTCTTCATACTTAGACTATTCAATGAGTGTAATAATTGGTAGAGCATTACCTGATGCTAAAGATGGATTGAAACCTGTACATAGAAGAATTCTTTATGCAATGCACGATTTAAACATGAGTGCAAGAGCACCATATAAAAAATCTGCAAGGATTGTTGGGGATGTAATTGGTAAGTATCACCCCCATGGAGACTCTTCTGTTTATGATGCCTTAGTAAGAATGGCACAGAATTTCTCAATGAGAGCACCTTTAGTTGATGGACAAGGTAACTTCGGTTCTGTCGATGGTGATAATGCTGCTGCTATGAGGTATACAGAAGCAAGAATGACAAGAATTTCTGAAGATATTTTAAAAGATATTGATAAAGATACTGTAAACTTTGTACCAAACTATGATGATACTTTAAAAGAGCCAGATGTATTACCAACTAGAGTTCCAACACTACTATTAAATGGTAGTGAGGGTATTGCTGTTGGTATGGCTACAAAAATTCCTCCTCATAACTTAGGTGAACTATTAGATGCTGTTTTACATGTAATTGATAATCCAAAAGCGACAGCAGATGAATTAATGCAATTTATTCAAGGTCCAGATTTTCCAACAGGTGGAACAATTTTTGGAAGAAGAGGTATTATCGATGCTTATAACACTGGACGTGGTAGAGTTAAGATTAGAGCAAAGCACCATATTGAAACAAAAGGTAAAAAAGAGATTATTGTACTTGATGAATTACCATATCAAGTAAATAAATCTAGACTTATTGAGCAAATAGCAAACTTAGCTAAAGATAAACAAATTGAAGGTGTTTCAGAAGTTAGAGATGAGTCTGATAGAGAAGGTATTAGAGTTGTAATTGAACTAAAAAAAGATGCAATGAGTGAGATTGTATTAAACAATCTTTATAAATCTACTCCTATGGAGACTACCTTTGGTATTATTCTTTTAGCAGTTCATAATAAAGAACCAAAAGTATTCACATTGCCACAGCTTTTAAATGTATTCTTATCACATAGAAAAACTGTAATTATCAGAAGAACGATTTTTGATTTAGAAAAGGCAAAAGCAAGAGCACATATTTTAGAGGGTCTAAAAATTGCTGTTGATAATATTGATGAAGTAGTTAAAGTTATTAGAAGTTCAGAAAATGATGCTGACGCAAAAGCTAAGCTTCAAGAGAGATTCTCTTTATCTGAAATTCAATCACAAGCTATTTTAGATATGAGATTAGGAAGACTTACAGGACTTCAAAGAGATAAGTTAGAAGCAGAGTATCAAGAACTATTAGTTTTAATTGCTGAGCTTGAAACTATCTTAAAATCAGAAGAAAGATTAAATGAAATCATTAAAGAAGAGCTAAATGAAATTAGAGAGAAATACTCTGATGAAAGAAGAACAGAGATTGAAGATTCTTATGATGAAATTGATATGGAAGACTTAATTCCAAATGAGCCAATGGTTGTTACTATTACTCATAATGGATATGTAAAAAGAGTTCCAATTAAAGCTTATGAAAAACAAAGAAGAGGTGGAAAAGGTAAAGTTGCGGTAACTACGCATGATGATGATTTTATTGAAAGATTCTTTGTAACTAATACCCATGATACTTTAATGTTCGTTACTAATATGGGGCAATTATATTGGTTGAAAGTTTATAGAATTCCTGAAGGAAGTAGAACTGCTAAAGGTAAAGCAGTTGTTAATTTAATCAACTTAAGAGCAGATGAGAAGATTATGGAAATAATTCCAACTACTGATTTTGATGAATCTAAATCTTTAGCCTTCTTTACAAGAAATGGTATTGTAAAAAGAACATCTCTTGCAGAGTTCTCTAATATCAGAAGTAATGGTGTAAGAGCAATTGTACTTGATGCAGCAGATGAGATTGTAACAGCTAAGATTACAACTTTTGACTCTCAGTTCTTGATGATTTTTACTTCTTTGGGTCAATGTATTAGATTTGATATTGAAAAAACAAGGGAACAAGGAAGAAGCACAAGAGGAGTTAGAGGTATTAAGTTTAAACATGATTCCGATTTTGTAGTTGATGCAAATGTTGTTGATAGTGTTGAACAAGAGTTACTAACTGTATCTGAAAAGGGTATAGGAAAAAGAACGGAAGTAAGTGAGTATAGAGAGACAAATAGAGCTGGTTCAGGTGTTATCTCTATGAAACTACATCAAAAAACAGGAAATGTTGTAGGTGCAATACTTGTAGATGAATCGCAAGACTTAATGGTACTTACATCTATTGGTAAAATGATTAGAGTAGATATGCAATCAATTAGAAAAGCTGGTAGAAATACTTCAGGTGTAATAATTGTAAATGTAGATGCTAAGGATAAGGTAGTATCTATTGCTAAATGTCCAAAAGAGGATGATGATGAATTAGATATTGAGAGTGCAGATACTATGGAAGGTATTGATTTAAATGAGTTTAATCTTTTAGATAATAGTGAAAATAGTGAATCATCACAAGGAGAAACTTTAGAAATTAATAATAAAGAAGGAAATGAAGAATGAGAAAATTTAATGTAGCAGTAGTTGGAGCTACTGGTGCTGTTGGAGAAGAGTTATTTAGAGTTTTAAAAGATTATGATTTTCCTATTAACAATTTAATACCTTTTGCAAGTGCAAGAAGTGCAGGAAGTAAAGTGGAATATAATGGTAAAGAAATTACAGTTTTAGAGCTAACTCAGACTTGTTTTGAAGAGAATGAAGTGGAAATTGCTTTCTTTAGTGCTGGTGGTTCTATTTCTGAAAAATATGCAAAATATGCAGTAGAAGCTGGTGCAGTTGTTATTGATAATACAAGTCATTTTAGAATGGAACCAAATGTTCCATTAGTTGTACCAGAAGTTAATCCTGAGGATATCGCTTTATGGAGAGAGACTGGAATTATTGCTAATCCAAATTGCTCAACTATTCAAATGGTATTATCATTAAAACCACTTGATGAATTGTATGGAATTAAAAGAGTTGATGTATCAACTTATCAAGCGGTTTCAGGAGCTGGTAAGGCTGGTATGGAAGAGTTAGTTAGGCAAATGCAGGATTTCTTTGCATTTAGACTTAATGAGTCTGAGAAAAGTGCCTTCGCTCATCAAATTGCACTTAATGTAATCCCTCAAATTGATGTTGCACAGCAAAATGGCTTTACTAAAGAAGAGATGAAAATGGTAAATGAGACTCAAAAAATTATGCATAAAGATATTGCAGTAGCTGCAACTTGTGTTAGAGTTCCAGTTTTAAGATCTCATTCAGAGTCTATTACAGTTACATTTGAAGATAGTGTTCAAGTTGATGTTAATGAAGTTAGAGAAGCATTAGCAAGATTTGAAAATGTGGAGCTAATTGATGATTTAGAAAATAGTGCATATCCAATGCCGATTATTTCAACTGATACAGATATTACATATGTGGGAAGAATTAGAAAAGATATATATGCAGATAATGTAGTACACTATTTTAATGTTGCAGATCAAGTTAGAGTTGGAGCAGCAACAAATGCGGTTAGAATTGGTCTTAAATGGATTGAAATGGAGAATGAAATCTAATGTTAGAAAGAATCTTTGAAAGTACGATGTGGCAAACAAGATTCCTTGTTATATTTGCAGTTATTTTTGGATTATTAGGAGCAATAGTACTATTTGTAGTTGCTAGTATAGATATTTTTTCGATTGCAAAATTTGCATTTGATACAATTATTACTCATGCTCATCCAGAAAATTTTCATGAAAACTTGGTAAGTGGTATTATTGGTGCAGTTGATTTATATTTAATTGCTGTTGTTATGTTGATCTTCTCTTTTGGTCTTTATGAACTTTTTATATCACCAATTGACCATTCAGAATCTGCAAAAGATGATCAAAAAATTTTATCAATAAAAACACTAGACCAATTAAAAGATAAAATTGCAAAAGTTATTGTGATGGTTTTAGTAGTTAATTTTTTCCAAAGAGTACTTCATACACAATATAACACTCCTTTAGAGATGCTCTATTTTGCACTTGCTGTAACAGCACTATCTGTGGGGCTATATTTTCTAGGAAAAGTAGGAAAAAAAGAAGAGAAAGAAGTTAAAGGTTAATTTATTATGTCAAAAATATTTGTAGATGCATGCTTAAGAAAAGAGACTCCTTATACTCCTGTATGGATGATGAGACAAGCTGGAAGATATCTTCCTGAGTATATGAAGGTAAGAGCAGAAGCTGGTAATTTTTTAAATCTTTGTCATAATCCTGAAAAGGCTTGTGAAGTTACAATTCAACCCTTAGATATTGTTGGTGTAGATGCAGCAATCTTATTCTCAGATATCTTAGTTGTACCAAATGAAATGGGAATGCATTTAGATTTTATCAAGGGTGAAGGTCCTGTTTTTGAAAAACCAATTGTAACTGAAGAAGATTTAGATGCCTTAATTGGTGGTGAAGCAGCAGCTAATAAATTAACATATGTATATGAAACTATTAAACTTTTAAAACAAAGATTGCCAGAAGATAAAGCTCTTATTGGATTTACAGGAGCACCTTGGACACTTGCAACATATATGATTGAAGGTCAAGGAACTAAGACATATAATATTTGTAAAAAGATGATGTATTCTAAGCCTGAATTATTACATAAGATTTTAAGAAAAGTAACTAATGTAGTAAAATTTTATATGGAAAAGCAGATTGAAGCTGGAGCAGATGTTGTTCAAATCTTTGATTCATGGGCAGCAGCAATTGAGCCAGGAAGATATGATGAATTTTCATGGAAATATATGGTAGAAATTGCAGAACATATTAAAGCTAAATATCCTAATATTCCTGTGATTATGTTTCCTAAAGGTGTATCGGCTTTTATTAATATGGGTGGAGTTTATGGAAACTTTGATGTATTTGGAGTTGATTGGGGAACACCAATGGCAATGGCAAAGGCAAAATTAGGTGATAAATATGTTCTTCAAGGAAATATGGAACCTTGTAGATTATACTCTAAAGAAGAGACTACTAAGTGTGTAGAGAAAATTCAAGAGACAATGCAAGGAGAGGGACATATTTTTAATCTTGGACATGGAATTTTACCTGATGTACCAGTAGAAAATGCAATTCACTTTGTAAGTGAGTGTAAAAGAGTATCTAAAAAAGATTGATTTTTTATTTGAAATAAATTAGTTTATAAAAGAGAAGCTATATATTAGCTTCTCTTTTTTTATTTAAAAAGGAATTTTAATTTGTCATATTCAAACTCTATAATATTTGGACCAATCCCTTCAAGAAGGTTTGGTATCTCTTTAGGAATAGATTTATCTCCTAGTTTAAAACAGTGTAATTTTGATTGTCTTTACTGTGAACTTGAAAAAGCTAAAACAGTTGATAAAATGACAATTTATCCAAGTGTAGATGAAATTATTAATGCAGTAAAAGAGTCTTTAAAAAAACATCCTAAAATTGATGTGATAACAATAACAGCAAATGGAGAGCCAACTTTGTATCCTTTTTTAGATAAATTAATTGATAGATTAATTGAAATTAAAAAAGAGACAAAAATAATGATTCTTTCAAATGGTAGTACCATTTATGATAAGAAAATCTATAATGCATTACTAAAACTTGATATAGTCAAACTTTCACTTGATTGTGTAAGTCAAAAATGTTTTAAAAAGCTTGATAGAGTTCATAAAAGTATTGATATTAATAAAATGATTGAATCAATGATAAACTTTAGTAAAGAGAGCTCAAATAAGCTTGTATTAGAAATACTTTTTGTAAAAACATTAAATGATAAGGATGAAGAGATAAAAGCTTTATATGAAGCAGTAAAAAAAATAAAACCACATAGAATTGATATAGGAACAATAGATAGACCACCTGCATATAATGTTTTACCAGTTGAGTTTGAAACCTTAGAAAAAGTAGCAAACTATTTTAAAGGTATAAATGTAAATATTGCATATAAAAATCGACCAAAACTACTATCAAGTTTTACTAAAAATGAGATAATCTCTATGTTAAAAAGAAGACCTCTTACAAATGAAGATATTGAAAATATGTTTGATGAAGCTTCAAAAGAACTATTGGCTAATTTACATAAAGAGGGTGAAGTTTCACTTGTAGATAGTGGAGGATTGAATTTTTATAAAATTTTGTGATTTTTTAAAAAAAACTTGACAAAATTATAAAATTTTACTATACTTCCACTCCATTTAAAGGGAAGTATAAATTCCGGCATAGCTCAGTGGTAGAGTAGATGACTGTTAATCATTTGGTCCCTGGTTCGAATCCAGGTGCCGGAGCCACTTAATCTTCTTTTTAAATAATCTTTTTTTATTCAAATTCCGGCATAGCTCAGTGGTAGAGTAGATGACTGTTAATCATTTGGTCCCTGGTTCGAATCCAGGTGCCGGAGCCACTTTTCAAAAAACCCCTATAATCCATCACATCGTTCATA
>CAYZST010000012.1:0-68670 GCA_964480765.1 uncultured Arcobacter sp.
TTATGACAGGGACTACTTAATGGTCTTAAGAATGAAGTTTAGTACTTACATCTCTTCTCATACTCTTCTTGAGTAAAGTCAACTGAATATGATTCTTTAAATCCATTTTCAATTAGATTATTTAAAACTTTAGTTCTCTCTTTTTGAGAATCATATGGTCCAAAGTAGATTTCGATTCTGTTTTTTGAATCTCTACATAATGACATATTTTTATCAAATTTTAATACTTTATTTAAATATGATTTATACAAATCACCTTTAATTGTTGCAACATTAATAAAAGGTATAAATGTTTTCACTTCTACTTTTTGTATTACTTCTGTTTTTTCTTCTATATTTGTTTTTTCAATTGGAGTTTGGTTTATTTGATTAATTAATTCATTCTTTTTTGCTTCTAGTTCTTTTGCAGCTTCTTCTTGAAGTTTTAAAAACTCTTCTTGTTCTTTTTTAATAGCCATTCTATGCTCTTCTAAAAGTTTTTTTTCTTCTTCAATTTTTGCTAATTCAGCTTTATATTTTTCTTCCTCTTGTTTTCTTTTTTCTTCGAGAAGTTTCTCTTCAGCCTCTTTTTTCTTTCTCTCTTCTTCTTTTATTCTTCTCTCTTCAGCTTCTAGTTCTTCTTTATTCATAATCTCGGTTTTTGTAAGAGAACTTAATTTTTTATTTAGTTCATCTTTATTTATATCTTCTTCATTGAACTCTATTTCAGGTT
The DNA here is from genome assembly GCA_964480765.1 of uncultured Arcobacter sp. Lineage (GTDB taxonomy): Bacteria > Campylobacterota > Campylobacteria > Campylobacterales > Arcobacteraceae > Halarcobacter. The sequence goes on from CAYZST010000012.1 coordinate 713, forward strand.
TTATAGTTTTTTCAATTTTTTTATCAGTAGTAGTCTTAGGTTCTTCTGGCTCAAAGAAACCTGTAAAAAATAAAATTGTACCAATTGTTAAAACTGTAGCTAGTGTTGCAACTACGATCATCAATATCTTATATATTTTAGGCTGTTTTTTTTGTATAGGTATTTCATTTTCTAATTCTTCATATGCTTTTTTTGTTTCATCATCTTTATCTTCATTTTCAATAACATCTTGTGAATTTGTGATGTTATCAGATGATTCATTTTCTAAAGTATCATTGTTTGCATCTGAATTTTTTGTAACTGGTATCAACTCTTCAAAATCATTATTATTTTTTGATTTTTCATCTTCACCCAAAGATAGTGCTTCTAAGGCATCTTTTTCTGTTGTACTATCTATTGTTTCTAGTCCAACTTCTTTTATTATCTCTTCATCAGTTTTCTCAGGCATTATTTACTCTTTTCTCTCTTTTCTTTTTGTTTTTGTAGAATTTTTTCTTTATTTTTTTCGTAATACTGTCTTCTATACTCTTTTAACTCTTCTTTTTTCTTTTCTCTATACTCTTTATCATATTCTAATCTTTTCTCTCTATTCTCTTGATAGTAACTTTGTTTTTTCTTTTTATACTCTTTCATATTTTTGATAATTTGATCTTTTCTACTATCAATGTGCGATTTTTGCTTTTTTGCAATAAGTTTTATGCTTTTTAAAAAGTTTTCATCGTTTAACTCTTTAGAGTAGTTTATCTCTTTATAGTCTTTATATTTTGGAATACTATTTTGATTTTTACTTTTTAAATAGTATTCTCTTTTCTTTTTTTTATGTTTTTTAAAATTCTCTTCTCGAAGTTTTTTTAACTCTTCTAAACTTTTAGGCATGAATTAGTTTAAACTACCTTTTTAATCTATTAACTGTATCAAGCATACTATCAGTAGTTGTAATTGCTTTCGAATTTGCTTCATACGCTCTTTGTGCAGTAATTAAGTCAACCATTTCATTTACAAGTTTAACATTTGAAAGTTCAATCATTCCTTGTCTAATTCTTCCAAATTGTTCTTCTGCTGGATTTCCTTCAATTGGTTCACCAGAAGCTTCACTTACTGCAAATAAAGACTCACCTTTAGGGGTAAGTCCCGCAGGATTAACAAAATCTACTATTGTAATTTGACCTAAATTTGTTACAGCTCCTGTTGCGGGATCTTCTGCTGTTACAGTTCCATCATTTGCAATAGTTAAATTTATCAAATTATTAGGTATAGTAATTTGTGGATTTAAAAGATAACCATTTCCATTTACAATATTTCCTTCAGCATCAAGTTTAAATGCACCATTTCTTGTATAAGCAGTCTCTCCATTTGGAGTTGTAATTTGGAAAAAACCATTACCTTCAATAGCTAAATCTAAGGTGTTTGCAGTAAGTTTCAAATCACCTTGTAAAAAGTTTTTTTGGATACCAGATACTCTAACACCAAGACCCACATCCATTCCAGTAGGATTTGTTGTAATTTCTGAGGTTTGTCCAGCAGTAAAGTTTAGTGTTTCATACATTAAGTCTTGAAATTCGGCTCGATCTTGTTTAAATCCCATTGTATTTACGTTTGCAATGTTGTTTGATGTCACATCAATTTGATGTTGCATAGAGTTCATACCCGTTGCTGCTGTATATAATCCTCTAATCATGGTTATCCTTTAACTCTAATATTTGTAATAGTTTTAAATTATATTTAAAGATTTTTTAAAGTTAGATAAATTATGTTTATTTATATATTAAGTATAAATTTAAAACAAATGCTATATAATAATAGGATTTTGAATATAGTTTTGTAAAAGGGTTGAAATATGAGAATATTAATTGTTGATGATAGTTCTACCATGAGGAGAATCATTGGTAATGTTGTTATGCAACTTGGGTTTTCTAAAGAGGATTTTGATGAAGCAGAAGATGGTGTAAAAGCTTGGAAACTTCTATCTGAATCACAGTATGATATTATTTTAACTGACTGGAATATGCCAAATATGAATGGTTTAGATTTAGTTAAAAAAGTTAGGGCTGAGGGTAATCATACAAAAATTCCAATTATTATGATTACAACAGAAGGTGGGAAAAGTGAAGTTATTACAGCACTTAAAGCAGGTGTAAATAATTATATTGTTAAACCATTTAATGCGCAAGTTTTAAAAGAAAAACTTGATGGGGTTTTAAAATAAAATTTTGAATATTTTTTAATTAAAGGTGTAGATTATGAGTATGAGTCAAGAAGAAATTGAATCTTTGATGAGTGGTTTAGATTTAGAAGATGAAGCATCTTCTTCAGAATCAGTAGTTGAAGAGGAGACTAATACTGGAACTATGTCCGAAGATGATATCAATGACCTTATAGCTGAGACTGAGGAAATTGTATCATCAGCAGATAATGAGAGTAGTACAGAAGAATCAGTTGATGAACTTTTAAATGGTTTAGAGCAATTAGGAAATGAAGATATACCTTCAGATGAAGCTAATATTGATGATATTATCAAAGAATTAGATAATGATGTTAGCGACTCTATACCTGATACAGTATCAAATGATAATATTGATGAAGAATTAGATAATGATAGTAGCGATTCTATACCTGATACAGTATCAAATGATAATATTGATGAATTATTAGCTTCAGTTGAGGGTGTACAAGATGAACAAGCTGAAGAGGTTGAAAATAGCATAAATAGTGTAGATAGTGTAGATATTGACATAGATAGTTTAGCTGATACAGTTGTGGCAACAAGTGAACGAGATGATGGTACACAAGATATTGATAAGAAAATTGATAGTGGAGTGTTTCCTTTACCTGTGGAAGAAGATACTAAAGTAGTAAATCAATTAAGTGCGGTTGCAAATGATTCTGAAGAGAAGGCAACAAAAATCTTTGATGTATTAAGTAATATTCTAGATTATAATACTAATATACAAAATGATGTTCAACAATTGGCAGAATTTAATCAAAAACAGATTGCAATGTTATCTTCGCTTAGCGCAAAGTTTCCAAATATTGAAGCTTTTAAAATTAATTTAGAGCAAGCAGAGTCAATGGGAACCCATATACAAGATGTAAACGATAAAGTTGATTGTGGAAATAGTGAGATTTTCCAAGCAATGGAATTAATGCAGTATCATGATATTAATAGACAAAAAATTGAGAGGGTAATGTCTGTTATTAGAAAACTTTCTACTTATTTGAATAATCTATTTGAAGATGATGGAAATAGACAAGAAGTTGCAGTAGCAAAACATATCCATGGTGATACGGGAACTGCTGATTTAGTTGGTGATGATGATTTAGAATCGTTAATTGCTGAATTTAATAAAGAATAAGGAGTAATTTATGAATCAAGGTACATATCCTTTAGCTGCATCTATGATTAATCAAATTAATAGAATTGATATGATTTCTAATAATTTGGCGAATGTTAATACAAATGGTTTTAAGCAAGAGGGTACCACTGAAGGTTCGTTTAACTATTATTTACAAAGAGCTCAACAAGAGAATTTTGTTCCTTCTAAAATAAATGAAGTAACAAACATGATACCTAAAATGGATTCTAAATTTATTGTTTCTGAAATGGGTCCAATTATGCCAACGGGGAACACCCTTGATTTTGCACTTGTTGAATCTGATACTTTTTTTAGAATCCAAGATAGAGATGGAAATATTGTTTATTCACGAGATGGAGCATTTAAAAACTTAAATGGGTTTTTAGTTGATTCAAATGGTCAATTTGTACTAACTAATGATAATACTCCAATTGCTATTGAAGAGGAGAATTTTCAAAATCAAATTTCAGTGGTAAAAATTGATTTTAAAGATTTAGAAAAATTTAAAGATAATAATTATAAAGAAAAGGATGGAGCATTTGTTCAAATTTTAGAGACAAATGATAATCAATTAATGCAAGGTGCTATTGAAAAATCTAATGTTAATACAGTAAGTACTATGGTAGGTCTTATTGATGCTCATAGAAGATTTGAACAGGCACAAAAAGCTATTAATACTATTGATGAAATGAACTCAAAAATGATTGACAAAATTGGGAATAATACTAGATCATGAAACCAAGTAGCGTAACAGATTTATTATTTAATCAATTAAGTTTCAGAAGTGATAGACAGAATGTTATTTCTAGTAATATTGCTAATATAAATACACCAAATTATAAAACAAAAGATTTAATTTTTGAACATGAATTAAAAAAAGTAGATGCAAATAAAGATTTACAAATGGCCATAACTAATTCAAAACACATTAATGGTTTTGACCAAATTCCAAAACCTAATACAGCAAATTTAATTGAGATAAAGGGATTAGAAGAGCAAAATGATGGAAATAATGTAAATTTAGACACACAAATGAGTGAAATGTCAAAAAATAAGGTTATATTTGATGCCTTACAATCATCTATCAAAAAAGATTCAAGATTGTTTAGATCTGTTATTGAATCATCACAAAAAAATTAATTAGGATAATTATTATATGGATCAACTTTTAAAGTTTATAAACAATCTGAATGCAGCACAAAGAGCAGTTATAATTGGAGGTTTTTCTTTACTCTTTGTTCTTCTAATAGGACTTTTAGTCTACTCAAATATTAAAGCGCAAGATAAAAAACTAAATTATACTATTGCTACTAATCTAACAAAAAATCAAGTTATGATGGCTTCAAATGAACTTGAGGCTTCTGGAATTCAATTTGCAGTTATTGGAAGTGGAGATAATTTAACTCTAAAAACATCAAAAGAGTTTATTAATATCGCAAAAATTAAACTTGTTACAAGTGAAGCTGCAACAAGTAATCATGTTGGATGGGAAATTTTTGAGAAGTCATCTTTAGGTACAACAAATTTTGAGAATAAAGTTAAATATTTAAGAGCACTTGAAGGAGAGTTATCAAGATCTTTAGAGTCTCTTTCTGGAGTATTAAAAGCAAGTGTAAAAATTGCAATTCCTAAAGAGACAATTTTTACAGAGAGGAAAACAGAACCAACTGCATCAGCAGTTATTTCTCTAAAACCAGGAGTATTTTTAACTCAAAAACAGATTGATGGTATAAAGAATTTTATTGCATCAGCAGTATCAAACTTAAAAGATGAAAATATTAAACTTATTGATCAAGATGGTGCTTTATTACAAATGTCTTCTGATGATATGGAGAGTCAAAAATCTTTTACACAAAATAAGTATAAACAGAAATTAGAAGAGGATTATGAAAAAAAGATTGTTGCTTTATTAGAACCTTTTGTTGGTGTTGGGAGAGTAGTAGCAAGAGTAACATTAGAACTTGATTTCAAAAAAAGGCATATTCAAGAGGAAATTTATGATCCAGAAGGAACAATAAGAAGTCAGCAAACTACTGAGACTGAAAGCTCCTCTCAAGGTGGAAAAACTGATGTAGGAGGTACTGCTGGAGTTGAAAACAATATAGAAACACCTGATGGTGCTAATGCAAATAGTGGAACCCAATCAAATAGTACAACAGCAAAGAATACTACAAATTATGAGATATCAAAAAAGATAATTGATGAAAAAAACAACAATTATTCATCGATTAAAAGAGTTACAGCTGCTGTTACCTTTGATTCTTCAATTTTAACTGATGTTCAAAATAAAGATGAGTTCTTAGCTTCAATTCAATCAGTTGTTGAAGATACGGTGGGATTTGATTCTAAAAGAGGAGACAAAATTACAGTAAAAGATTTTAAGTTTCTTGGTATAAAATCATCAGATCAAACACAAAAAGTAGATGAAAATGGTAAACCAATTGAAGATGTAGAATCTACTGTTGATACTATTACAAAGGTAAAATCACTTTTAAAAGAGTTTAGTGAATATTTTCAGTACTTGATTGCTGCTATTTTATTATTTATTTTCTATAAAAAGTTTATTGTTAATCATGAAGTTGTTGTTATGCCTGATCAAGTTGGTGGGAAAATAAAAAGAGTTGATGCAGATGGTAATATAATTGAAGAGGATTTATTGTCTGATATGCTGAGTGATTATGAACAAGAGTTTGATGCTTCTACTGCAAAAGGAAGATTAAAAGCAAAAGTTAAAAGTCAGATTATGAATAATATAGAAGGTTTAGATGAAGAGAGTGCTGCAAAATATGAAGTTCTTATTGAGGCCTTAGATAAAGAGATTAATGATAATCCAGAAGAGATTTCAAGAATGATTGAACTATTATTAACAGAGGGTAGTGGAAAATTTAAAGGGCAAAAAGGGCAAAAATGAACAGTGAAAACTATGAAATCTTAAAAGGTATGTCAATGCTTGAAAAAGTTGCCCACTTTTGTGTTCTTATTGGGGAAGAGGCAACTGTAAAAATTTTTCAACATTTACCAAAACATGTTGTTGAAGATATATCTACTCAAATTACGATGATTAGTTCAGTTGATAAAGAGACATCATTAGCTATCTTAGAAGAGTTCCATCTATTTACTCGTTCTAAAAGTTTTATTAGTTCTGGTGGATATGATTATGCAAGAGAAATTTTATATAAATCTTTAGGAAAAGGTGAAGCAGATGAAGTTTTAGCCAAACTATCTCGTATGAAGCTTGCTGCACAATCTTTTGCATATCTTGATGCCATTAATCCTAAACAATTATCAGACTTTATTAAAGATGAATCTCCTCAAACTATTGCTGTAATCTTATCTCATATGGAGGCTCCAAAGGCTGCAGAAGTATTACAACAATTAGATGAAGATATTAAAGTAAAAGTTACTATGCAAATGGCAACAATTAAAGATGTATCTCCAGATGTTGTAAGAACAATTTCAGTAGTATTAGAGAAGAAACTAGAATCTTTATTATCATCTATTGTTGATGTTGGTGGTGTTAAAGTTGTTGCAGATATGTTAAATAGACTAGGTCCTAAAGCACAAGATATTCTTAAAAATATTAACGGAGTAGATACTTCATTAGCAACAAAAATTAAAGAGAATATGTTTGTATTTGAAGATCTTTTAAATTTAGATTCTGAATATATAATGAAAATTTTACAAAATGTTGATACCGCAGATGTAGCAGTTGCAATGAAAAATGCAACTGAGGATGATATGCTAAAAATTACTAGTGCAATGTCACAAAGGGCTAGTGAAAGATTTAAAGAAGAGTTTGAAATGTTAACAAAAGTTAAAATCAAAGATATTGAAGCAGCTCAAAGAAAAATGCTTGATGTATCCCAAAAAATGATAGAAGAAGGTATTATTGATAGAGAGATGGATGAATAATGGAAAAAAATAATGTATATTCTAGTGCAAAAGTAATTAGTGACAATGATGGTGTAACAGATTATCAATTAGGTACTTTTGTACAGAATGGTTCATCTCAACCTCAGATGCAAAATACACAAGTGATATTAAATGATAGAGAAATAAATGGTAATGTTGATCCTCTTTTAAATGAGATAAGAGCTTTGAATCTAAATGTACAACAAATAGCAGAAAGAATAACTAATCTTGAGAACAATGGTATGACGGGAAAAGAGATTGATGCACAAGTTGTACAAGCGATAAAAGATTTAAAGCATTATGCTAATTTTTTTGAACAAGCAACATTTCAAATGGAGTCTAAATTATTAAAGACTTCAATTGCAATTGCAAAAAAAATAATTGCTATTGAAATTGGAGAAAATTCATCTTTAATTGCTAAACAGACTATCACACATCTTTTAGAAAAAATGAAAAATGCTTCAAAAATTAAAATACATTTAAATCCAAAAGATTATGAAATTTTAAAAAATGATCTAAATTTAGAAAAATTTATTGAGCTTGTTGATGATCCAAATGTAACAGCAGGAGGGGTTGTTATTGCTAGTGATCTTGGAAATTTTGATGGAAATATCGAGGCAAAAGTAAATTCAATGCTTGAATCACTTGATTCTGTAATATAAATTTTTATATTTATTCTTAATAATTGTCATGTAATTTTTTAAATAATTTGAAATAGTGTTTTTTTATGATATAATAATATAGCTTAGGAAAGAGTTAACATGGAAATTAGTGAAAGAGATTATGATTTATTAGTAGACACACAAATTGTTGTTGATGTAATGCTTGGTAGTGCAGATATAACGATAAAAGAGTTTTTAGACTTAACTGAAGGAGATATCCTCTCTTTAGATAAAGTAGCAGGCTCAGGTGGGGATATTTTTGTAAATAAAAGAATTATTGGTACAGGTGATATTATTGTTATAGATGAAAGATTAGCAGTAAGAGTACAAGAAGCAATGGATTCTGACAATGTTGTTAGATATTTCTTTGAAGAGAATATGATTTAGGAGTTTCGTATGGCAATAGACAATGTTCAGGTAAATACAAATACAAGTGTTGATGGAAGTACTTATACTTCATCTATTAGTAATGATCAGCTTACAAATGAAGATTTTTTAAGATTAATGATTGAAGAGCTAAAAATGCAAGATCCGACTAAACCTATGGATTCTCAGCAAATGCTTTCAACTCAAATGCAGATGTCAACAATTAATACAAATCTTGAGACTATCAAAACTATGGAAACACTAGCAAAGACATTCTCTCAATCTGCACTTTCGAATGCAGCAAATGTAATTGGAAAGAATATTGAAGATGGTAATATTGGAGAGAATGGTATTACTAAAGCATATACAGTTAAATCTGTTGAAAATATTGATGGTGAAGTTAATGTTAAAGCACAACAGATTTTATATGTTGAAGATCAAATAAAAGATAAAGATGGGAATATTGTTTATTATAATATTAATGGTGAAATTATAAACTCTAATGGTGAGAAAACTGGACAAAAAATTGCATTAAAAAATCCAGGTGAGGTGATTGTTGGAGAGAATGGTTTACCTGTTATATTAAATGAAGACAATGAAACAATTACTGATCATGGTTTCGAAATGACGGGACAGTTGGTACCAGTATATTCTGATCAACTTGTTTCAATTCCGTTTAGCAATATTACAAAGATATTTTAGGATTTTATTATGATTACTGGATTATGGAATGGAGTTACTGGACTAAATACTTTTGAAAGAGCTTTAACGACTCAATCAAATAATGTTACAAATTCTAATACAATTGGACATAAATCTGATCAAATCTCTTTTCAAGATTTAATGTATCAATCTAGATATGGTAGAGGAGTTACTGTTCAAGCAGTTCAAAAAAATTTTTCTCAAGGAAATATAAAAGTTACTGATAATACTTTGGATGCTGCAATAGAAGGTTCAGGTTTTTTTGTAGTTAAAGATTTAAAGAATAATGCACAATACTTTACAAGAGCTGGAAATTTTAAAATGGGTGTTGAAGGTTTTCTTGAATCACTAGAAGGGCATAGGGTTTTAGGAAGTCCCACTACAATTTCTGGAATTGTAAGTTCTGATGGTACATCTCAATTTAATTCTTTATATACAACTTTTATTGCTTCTGAACCAATTAGTACAACAGAGTTTTATCAAACAATTAATGCAAGAGCGACGGATTACACTAAAAGTGCTGTTGATAGTGGAATTTCTGGACAAGGATTTAAAAGTGCTAATTCAAAAATTGCTGATATCCAAGTCTTGCTTACTGATTATAATAATAAATTAGATCTCTATTCTGCAAATCCAACAATGCCAGGAACGCCTTCAGTTTCACAAGTTAATCAAATTGATTTTTCAGACTTCAATAGTAAAATTGTTGATGGTGGCTATATTGAAGTATATATAAATGGAAGTTTAATAAGAGAGTATTTTGATACGGATCCTCAAACAACTATCAATCAATTTGCAGATAAAATCTCTACTGTAAAAGGTGTCACGGCAACTGTTGATGCAAATGGTTTATTAACGATTAATAGTTTAATTCCAGGAGATAATGTTTCAATTAATAGCCCTGCAATTGATTCAAATGGATATGGAGTTAATGAAATAACTACAGCCGCTACTGGTACAGGACTAGCTATGGTTAATAGTTCAAGGGATGCATTAAAATCTGCCCTTGAAAATGCAGATGCTAAGTTTCTAGAAATGACAAACTATATAGGTGAACAGAATGCTGATTTAACAAACCTTGGTGAAATGCAATTAAGATTAAATGATTTAAATATCTCTGAACATGTATTTGGACAGTTATCAATTGAAGATGGTGTTCTTTATGCAAAAGATGATAATAATAAATTTTTAATTGCTAAATTAGAAACTGCATATTTTTCAAATCCTGAATCTCTTGAACCACAAGGAAGTACTCTTTATTCAATTGGTAAAGAGACCGGTGCTATGAAAAATGCTAGTAATATTAATAAGATTGTTGGTGGAGCAATTGAGCTTAGTAATACAAACTTTAGTAATGATTTAGTTGATTTAATGGTTTATCAAAGAGCCTTTGAAGCAAGTTCAAAATCAATTACTACTTCAGATGAGTTCTTAAAAACAGCTATACAGTTAAAAAAATAGTTTTTAACTGTATATGTTTAAATATAAGTGCTAAGTTTAGCATTAATATTTGAACATGAGAATGTTTAAAAATTTATCTAAAAGGATAAATCATGATAGGAGCATTATGGACAGGGATTTCAGGTTTAGCGTCACATCAAAGTGCGTTAGATAATGAATCACATAACATTGCAAATGTAAATACAGTAGGGTACAAAGCCTCTAGAATATCTTTTGCAGATCAAATGTATCAAGATAGAATAGGTAAAGGTTCTAGAGTATTAGATGCAGAAAAACTATATGTACAAGGAAACCTAAAATTAACAGGTGTTGACTATGATATGGCACTTAGTGGAGATGGTTTCTTTACAGTACTAAATACACGATCAAGTGGAACTGCTGAAACACTTTATACTAGAGCAGGTAACTTTAGAATGGGTGATAATGGTACTCTTCAAGATGCTGCTGGAAATGAAGTTCAAGGGTGGGCTATGAGAAGTATTGATACAAATAAAGATGTTGTATCAACAAATCCAAATGTGGATATGTTCACTAGTGATTATACAAAACTACTATCTTCTAAAGTAGTTAGCCACTCAAATTATATTGAAACTATTACTGCAAAAGCAACAGATTATTCTCAAACTGCTAGAGCTGATTCTGATACAGTATTTAGTGGAGCAGGAGGGAAAAGTAAATCTGCAAAAATCTCCGATGTTGAGGCTTTGGTTGCTAGTTATGCAACATGGTTACAAAAATTAAAAGATGAGCCAGATGGAGGAAGTGCAAGTTCTACTGCTCAGATTTCACAAATTAATTTCAAATCACAAAATGATGGTCTAATCTCTAAAGAGGGAGACCAAATATATGTATATATAAATGGAAATAAAATCTCTCAAAACTATATTTCATCTACTTCTGATTTCGATTTTAAATTAGAATTATATAATTATGATCAAACTTTTCCTATATCAGAAAGAGTGGGATATGCAGATCCAGGAACACTTGCATCTCCAAATCCCCTAACAGATTCAGAAGTATCACAGTATGATAAAGAGTATAGTAGAATTCAAACATATAAATCATTGGCAGATAAAATTTCAGAAATACCAGGACTTAGAGCATATATGGTAAAAGAAGAGGGTAGTGGTACTGTTAATGATGCTTTTGAAACAGAAGATTCATTCTCTCTTTCAACTGATATGGAGGATATGATTAAAGGTATTATCCAAATTGAATCATTAATTCCAGGAGAAACTTTTACTATTACAGAAGTTGGTGAAATCTCTGGTTCAAATACAGTTGCAGGTGCTTATCAAACTTCGACTTTATCTGTTCAAGGTACAGGTGTTGGAGCTTTAGAAAGTGCTAGAGATGCTTTATCTCGAGCAATTTCAGGTAAACAGCAAGATGTTTATACTGAAGCTGACTTAAAAATAGGAGCAAATACAGGATTTAATGATTTAACATATTCATTAACAATTTATGATAAAGAGTTAGAAAAAATTATTCCAGTGCCTAATGATAATGGTAATCCAGCTGTTGCAGTCCCTATTAATATATCAAATATATCTAGTGCAGAAGATTTTGTTATGAAATTTAATGCGGCAGCTTCTACCTCTTCTCCAGCACTTAGTGATTATGTAATTGCAAAAAATGTTAATGGACATGTGGTTATTGAAACACTTGAAGATAATTATGATGTTGAGTTTAGTGGAAGTTTAAAAACTGTGGAGGCTGTTTCAGCAGCTTATAACCAAGCAGGTACGAATGTTACAACAACATCAACAATAGCAGCAGCAGATTTACCAATGACATTTGCAAATGGAACAGATTTTACATATACATATGATATAGGTGGAGGACCTGTAACTGTAACAGTTAATAGTCCTTCTAGTGTAAATGATATTGCAACTGCAATTGCAGCAAATGCAGGAATTGCAAGTGCAATAATTGATGTGGGTGGAAATTTAGTAATTACTTCTGCTACAACAGATTTTACAGCAAGTACACTTACTGCCCCAGCAATTAACAGCCCTGCTATTCCTCTTGATAAAAATAATGATTATAGTGGTAGACAAGGAGCTGGAGCGGAGTTTATTGAATTAGTTAATACAATTGACCAAACAACTACTCAGTCTTCACTTCAATTAAGACTTGATACTTTAGGTATTTCTGATTCAGCATTTGGTGAATTTTCAGTTGATGCAACAGGGCTTATTACAATGAAACAAGATGGTGCCGAGTTTGCCATTGGTCAAGTATCTATTGCTTTATTTAATAATAATAGAGGTTTAGAACCATCAGGGGATAACTTACTTGCAAAAACAAATGATTCTGGGGAACCAATTTATAATCTAAATAATGATAAAACAGCAAAAATTGAAGGTAAAACATTAGAGCTTTCAACAGCGGATTTATCTGAAAGTTTAGTTAATTTAATGGTATTTCAAAGAGCCTTCGAAGCAAATGCAAAATCAATTACTACATCAGATCAGTTGTTAAATACACTGATTAACCTAAAACGATAATTTAATAAAATAGAAGACAAAAGTCTTCTATTTTATCTTAGAGGAAGAAATTGGATAATTTTTTGTTAATTACAATTATTGGTATTTTACTTTTATATTTTTTCTCAACAGCTAATGTATACAAAGCTCTATATAGAAAAGTAAATGAAGAGAAAAACTTAGTTGAAGAAGAGAATAAGAGACTTCAAACAGTTATTGATAGGTATGAAAAGCAAATTAAAGTTAGTACTGGGACATTGCAAAACAATCAAGAGTCACTTCAAGTTGCTAGAGATGATTTACAAAGATTAAGACTTGAAAATACTGAATTAAAACATCAAATAGAAATCTTAGAGAGTAGAACAGAAGAGTTATACGCTCAAGTAAACACAATGGTTTAGGATTTTTTTTGAAAAAAATTATATTAATTTATATATATATAATCTTTTTTATAAATGTAGTATATGCAAAAAATGGTGTACTTGATTCTCAGCCAGAAATCATATTCAAATATGATAAGCTTAAAAGTGATCAAGAGAAATTTAAACTTCAAGTAGAGTTTAATAAGGCTATATTACTTTTAGAAAAAGGTGAATACCAAGAAGCCATTAAAATTTTTAAAGAGACGTCTTCTATTTTGAAGATTCCATCTTTCTTAAATATTGGAATAGCATATTATAAATTAAATCAAATTGATAATGCACTTTTATATTTGAATAATATATATGAATATAACGAAGCTATATTTTCTAATACATACTCTTATATTTCGGCTTGTTATTATCTCTATCAGATAGAGAAGAATCGAGAATATTTAGAAAGGATTATTGAAGTTACAAAAAAATTTAAAAACTTAACTGAACACTCTAAAAGAATGGTTACAGATACTTTTATACTTTTAAAAGATTATGAAAAAGCATTAAGAGTTTTAGATACGATGGAGTTTCCAAGAAGTTTAAAAAAAGCAATGCTATATTTAAAACTAAAAAATTATGAAAAAGCTGAAGAGTTTTTAGTAAAGGCTAAAGAAGAGACTTTTAATCAAGAAAAGATAGATCAGATTTTATGGTTAATGATTTTTAGAGATTTAAAGTCTAATCAATTGGAAAAATTAAAAGAGCATTTAGATGAGTTAAATAAGAGAAAAGATACTTTTAAAACAAATTTAGAGTATCCATTAGAGATATTTTTTAATAAACATAAATATACAACAAAAGAGTACTTAAAATTTATTACAGATTTTGATAAGAAGAGTAGAATAGATTTTATGTTTTATTTTGCTCCATTTATTTTTTCAGATAAACAAGAAATTTTGTATGATATTTCAAAAGGTTTTATTTTTAAAGATAAACAAAATGTACAGAGTTTAGAACAGATGGTTGCATATAATTCAAAATTTATTAATATATTAAAAGAAGACCCTATTATTAGAGCAGTTAAACTAAAATCATATCTAAAAGATGATTCACACTCTTATACTTATTATAACTTAGCACTTTGTTATGCACAAATTCATGATTTTCATAGTGCTTATGAGTATTTTACAAAAGCGTATAAATTAAACCCAGGTAATAAACTGTATGCAGTAATGACATTAATTACTGCTAATAAAATAAATAAAAAAGTAAAAGACTTAGAGTACATAGAACAAAATATTAAATCAAAAGCTGGAATGTATAAATATTTTGGTCAAATACTTTATAAGCTTTTTATAAATGAAGGTTCAGCAGTAGAGTTTGAACCTTTAGCTTATAATAAAACGGTTTTTTACAGAGCATTAGATTATCTTATAAAATTAGCTGATAAAAAAGTTGATTTATCTCATCCTTTATTTGTTGAGCACTATAAAGATCCTCTTGTTTATTTAATGAAATCAACAATAAAAAGAGAAGAGGAGAACGATTATCAATATTTTGCAAGATTGCAGGATAACACTCCTTTAGTAATAAATAATAACTTTTTAGAGGGTCCTTTGGTTGTGACTCAGTATTATATTAATCTACTAAAAGCAATAGGTTTATTTTATAAAGCAGACTTAAATCTAGAAGGTAAATTAACTCCTTCATATTTAAGGACAAAAGCATTAAGAGAGCTTCATAATAATAGACCACAGGAGAGTTTAAAGATTTTAGATAAACTACAAAAAAAGTACAAGTTAGAAGATAAATATACCATGTATTTAATTGTGGCCTCATTATTAGAAGCTGGTAAATATAATGAGGCTTCACTTCAAATCTCATTAATTAAAGCTATTTTAAATGATCCAGATGCAGATTTTTTGACAGGTGTCCAACTTATTCAAGAGTTGAAATTTAATAGTGCTTCTCAATATTTTAAGGAGCCTTATTTGGATTCCTTAATTGATTTTAGACTAGTAAATTTTGACCAATTCTTAGAATCTTTATAAATAAAAATTATAATTTCTCTCATTTTTTTAATTATAACAATTTAATTTAATTTTTTTTTGATATAATTAAGTGTTAGTCTATACTTTAAAAGGAGGCTCTTATGGAACTAGGTAGAATACCAGACATCGATAATGCAAAAGTTAATCATGTGGAGAAAATTCAATCGGTTAAAGAGGTTGATGATAAGTATAAAATAATGGAAGATGAGCAGTATAAAAAAGCTCAAGGAAGTGAACCAACAACTGATTTGAATGAGATTATTCTAGATAATATTCGATTTGGTTATAATAGAACTTCAAAAGATTTTTTTGTAAAAGTAACTAGAGGAGATGCTGAATATAAATATCCAACTGAGGATATGATGAGAGTTAAAGCACAACTTCTAAGTGAACTAGAAAAGCATGAAAATTAAAAATAAATATTAAGAGGGTTTTTTTTGGCATCTGATTTATCAAATTTTTTGAAAGATGAATTAGCTAATACATTAGAGCAGTTATTATCGAAAAGTGTATCAATCGATTCGGTGAGCAAGCTAAGTGTAGATAGTTTAGATGATTCTCAGTGTATTGATGTTTCTGTAAAATTTGACTTTTCAAACATATCATCAAATTGGAGTTTTTTTGTTCCTACCGTTACAGCTACTAAATTTGAATATTTTATGCTTGGTGGAATGGGTGATTTAAAAGAGCATATTGATGATGAAATTGCTGATGCAGTTAATGAAATTATTTCGAATGTTTGTGGTAGCTTTTGTACAGCAGTAAATGCACAGGGATATACTGATATTTCATCAATGAAAAATGAAACACTTGGTTCTTCAATTAAAGATGTTAAAATAATTGAAAATGCAGATAGGAAGTATCTGTTTGATTTAATTTTAGATAATGAAAAACTTCCAATTTATGTTAGTTTTGATGAAGCCATTGTTCCTTATTTAGCTCAAATTGTTGGAGAAAAAGTAGAAAGTGATTTTTTAGTAACAGATAATGTATCCCCCACATCAAATACAAAGTCATCAATATCAACTTCACAACTTGGTATAAGTTCTTTATTATCTGAGGATGCAGCAGAAAACCTGCAACTTCTTTTTAATATAAAATTAAAACTTAGTGTTAGATTAGGTACAAAGAACTTTTTATTAAAAGATATTCTTAGATGGGATATTGGTGAAATTATTGAGCTTGAACAAATGGTTAATGAGCCTTTAGAAATCTTAATTAATGGTGTTAAGATTGGAGAAGGTGAAGCTGTTATTGTTGAAGGGAAATTTGGTTTGAAAGTAAAAAGTATAGGGTCTAGTACCTCAAGACTTAGTCAAATAGGGTTATAGTAGATGGATAAAAGTACAGCAGGTGGATTAGCAGCTGGTTGGGGTCTTGTTGCTCTAGCTATTATTTTAGGGGGAGTGGGATTTGGTCCATATATTGATATCCCTTCGTTTATTATTGTTATTGGTGGAACTTTGGCTGTTACGGCAGGACAGTTTGAAGGAAGTGAACTAAAAAGAATTACACCAGCATTGAAAGTGGCATTTAATGAGGTTAAAGTTGAGTCTTTACCTGAATTAGTTGAAAAAATTACTTTTTATGCAACTGAAATAAAAAAACATGGTGTTATGCATATTGAACAAAAGGTTTTACAAGAAGAAAATCCTTTTTTCAAAGAGGCTTTTCAGTTATTAGTTGATGGTACAAAAGTAGAAACTTTACAGCCTTTATTAGAGACAAAATTAGAGTATATGGAAAAAAGACATAGTACAATGATTGGTCTTTTTGGTAATATGGGTGGTACAGCAGGAGCTATGGGAATGATTGGTACATTAGTAGGTCTTGTTGCTATGCTTGCTAACCTTTCTGACCCTGCATCAGTTGGTCCTGCAATGGCAGTTGCTTTACTTACGACTATGTATGGTGCTTTAATTGGTACATTATTTGCAGGATTAGTTGAAAGTAAATTATCACAAAAGCACAAAAAAGAAGTTGATAGTTGTGAAGTAATTATTAAAGGTACTTCAATGATTGCCGCTGAAGAGTCAATTGGTAATATTAAAATGCAACTTAATTCTATTTTAGTAGAAGTTGAAGAATAAGAGTTTTAATTTATGGCAAAAGATAAATGTCCCGAATGTCCTAAGTGTTTACCAGGTTGGTTAGTTCAGTTTGGTGACCTTATGTCACTACTTTTAACTTTTTTTATTTTACTATTATCTATGGCAGTAATGGATAAAAAGAAAGTTGAAGAGTATTTTGATATAATGAAAAAGGCAATGGGATTTATTGATTCCTCAACTGATGTGCAAACACAATCAGAAAAGCATTCAACAAAAACTAGTAATTCTAATGATAGTGATAGTGAATCAAGTGATGAAGAGTTGCAAGAAACAGTTGATGAAGTGACTGAAATTATTCAACAGATGAATGATACAAATACGGAAGAAACAGAGCAGATTCAGTTAGAAAAAGGAAAAAATGAGTTTACATTAGATATCCCTTCAACAATTATGTTTGAAGAGGGTAAATATGAGTTAGATAATATAAACTCTAAAAGATTTATAGCGAAAATAGCAAGAGTAATTAGAACAATGCCTCAAGCTTTAAGTATTGAAATTATTGGACATACTTCAACAAATAATTTTACAAATGAAAAAATACCAAGAGATAGCTGGGATTTATCAGCACTAAGGTCTATTGCAGTTGTAAAAGAGTTAATAAAGAACAGAATAGATCCTGCAACTTTAAAAGTTTCTGCATATGCTTCATTCCATCCAAAAAGTGAAATGGCGGCTGATAATAGAAGAGTAGAAATGAGATTTTTCTCAGAAAATAATCAAAAAGATATCTTAAGTGAAGAGAGTTTCTTTGATAGATTGGAGTAGTTTATGGATATAAATACCAATTTTGTTAATATAGCTAATATTAAAAAAGATCCAAGTTTAGATTTAAAAAATTTAAATCCTTCAAATCTTGAAGATGAGGCACTTAGAAAAGTTACAGATGATTTTGAAGCTTTTTTTATGCAACAGTTATTAGATATTTCATTAAAGAATACTAAAGTTGCAGGTGAAGGTAGTGGTTCAGATATAATCAAGGGGATGTATACAGAAGCTGTTTCTAGACAATCTGTTGGTACTGTTGGTATTAGCGATATGTTATATAGTTTTTTAACTGAACGTAATAAATAAAGAGTAAAGCATGATTGATACAATTGTAAATGATATGATAAGCTTAGTTAATAAAATGCAGAATTATATCAAACAGGATATAGAAGATATAAAACAGGCAAAACATGAAGAACTTTTAAATAGAAATGATGAAAAACAATTTTTGATAGAAAAAATTGCACAGTATAAGCAACAACTTAATCAAGAGATTGTTAATCAAATGCAAAATGGTGTTGATGTAAATATTTATAGGGAACAAGTTGATACACTTGAACAAGAGTTAAAAAATCTATATGACTTAAATAGAAAACTTGCTCTTATAGTACAACCTATTCAACAAATGTATAAAGAAATAGTTGATGATATTACAGAAAGAAATGGAGGAAACTTTTTTCATGTTAAGGCTTAGAGGTCTTTTTCTTTTTTTTATTTTATCTCTAAATCTTTACTCTATTGAAGTTATTGTTACTACATCAAAAATAGATTATAAAGAGAAAATCGATATAAAAAATTTAAGCTCTGCAAATGTTCTTAGTGTCAAAAAGTTTTGTATTCCAGTAACACTTAATGAATTAGAAAATAAAAAATATATAGCAAAAAGATATTTAAAAAAAGGAAGTATTCTCTGTTCTAAAGATATTCAGGAATATAGTAAAAAATCTGTAGTATTTAATTTTGGTTCAATTCAAATAGAAAAAGAGGGTGATATAATATTTGAGAATGATGAATATATTAGAATAAAACAGCCTGATGGAAAAATAGAAAAAATTTATAAAGATGGAAGATTACAATGAATATGCTCTCTTTTTTAGGTGAAACACCTACAATTGCATTAAGAAATGCACAAGAAGAGTGTGGTGAAGATGCAATTGTAATCTCAACAAAAAAGATATCTGATGCAAGAGATGGTAATAAAGATATGTATGAGGTTGTTGTTGCCATTGAAGATACACCAAGTGAGATTAAGCATACAAAAAAAATTACTACAAAATCTATTGAAAGTAAGTCTTCGTTTGAAGCAAAAGTATATGATTTTAAAGAAGAGATTCTTAAAATGCAAGATGCAATTGCTCAAGTTCAAAAATCTTTATGGAATCCAAAAAGTCAATTATATGATTTAAATATTCCTCCTGAGTTTGTAGATATTTATAATCTTTTTGAACAAAATGAGTTTGATCAAGAGATGACTTATACTATAATGAAAAAAACAATTAATCAATTGCCTGTTGCATTAAAAGTAAATCCTAAGAAAGTTAATGATTTTTTTAAATTAGTATTAAGACGGATTATTCCTATTAAACAAGAAGTTCCCCTTAGAAAACATCAAAGAAAAATAATAATGATGGTTGGTCCTACAGGAGTTGGAAAGACTACAACAATTGCTAAATTAGCAGCTCGTTATGCATATAAGCTTGGGCAGAACTATAAAGTAGGTATTGTTACATTAGACTCTTTTAGAGTGGGTGCAATAGAGCAACTTCAAGCATATACAAATATTATGAGACTTCCATTAGAGGTTGCTAAAAAGCCTGAGGATTTAGTTGAAGCACTTTTAAGGTTAAAAGATTGTAATTATATATTTATTGATACAGCTGGTTCTTCACAATATGACGTAGATAAAATCGAGCTTATAAATGAGTATCAAGAGAGAGTAAATGAACTTCCTATTGAGAAAGTTTTAGTTCTTCCTGCTAATGTTAAGCACAGTGATTTAATTGATATTTATACAAACTATTCAAGATTAAATATAGATTTTTTAACTTTTACTAAATTAGATGAAACAAAAAGCTTTGGAAATTTAATCTCTTTTGCTCATAAAACAAAGAAGTCTATTACTTATTTTTCTATAGGACAAAATGTTCCTGATGATTTAATAGTCTCTGATTCTTCATTTTTAATTGAGTGTTTTATGAATAACGCTTGTGCAAGGAGATAAGTTTGTTTAACTCAATCTCAGCACAAGCTAGTAAGCTTGTAAATTTAACAAGAAAATCAATCAATGTATCTAAAACAAAGGTAATAACTATAACTTCTGGAAAAGGTGGAGTAGGAAAATCAACTTTTACAGCAAATATTGCTTATCTTTTATCTAAGCGAGGTTTTAAAGTTGCAATTATTGATGCTGATATTGGTTTGGCTAATATGCAAGTTCTTTTTGATTTAAAACCTAGATATACTCTTTTTGATTATATAGAAGGAAGAAATACCATCAGTGAGGTAACTACTCTTACTAATTTTAAAAATATTTCATTGATTGCAGGGAAAAGTGGTTATCAGTATGCAAGTGCAAAAAACTCTTTTGTTTTTAGTAGAGTTGTAAATGATATTAAAGAGTTAAATTATTATGACATAGTCTTGATTGATACGGGTGCAGGATTAAATGAATATGTTCAGGAGTTTATTTCAGTAACTGATAATATTTTAGCATTAACTACAACTGATCCTTCTGCATTAACAGATGTTTATGCTTTAATGAAAATGTTAAGTTTAGATAAAAAAGAGTTATTATTATGTTTTAATCATACCAAAAATTATAAAATTGGTGAGACAATTACAAATTCTTTGATAAATTTAGCTAAAAAAAATAGACTAAATATAAATTTTATGGTAAAATATATAGGAAATGTATCAACATCTGCTAATATTTCTACTACATCGAGATTAAGAAAATTATTTGCACATGAGTTTGCAGATGATGAAATTACAATGCAGATACAAAGAGTTATTGATACATTACTTATTGATATCAAGTAAGGTTTATAAGTGGGTGCAACAACAAAAATATTTTTTTTATCTAACATAGGAATGTTATGATAGTTGAAAAATTTTCACAAAATGTAATTAATAGTGGTATATTTAGGTTATATATTGGTACAGGTTTTTTCGCTACATTAATTTTCTTTGTTGTAAATGCTGATTTATATACACCGTTAGAGATGATATTTGGAATTATTGGTGTAACTATAATTTTAAAAGGGGTTTCAAATATGATGTTGTCTCTTGTAATACTTCTTTTTAGTTTAGATAATAAAAGAGAAGAGTTCGATTTTAAATACAATGAAGAAAAAATAAATGCAATGATGAATGAACTTGTTGTACAAGATGTACAAGCAGCAGGTCAAAAAGCTAACTAAGGGGATTAAATGAATATTTCATCTATTACAAACTCTATTAGTCCTATTACAACAAATCAAAATAGTAATCAGAATAAAATAGTAGAGAATAAATCTTTTGAAGGTATGCTAAATGATGCAATTTCAGAAGTAAATAAGACTCAAGTTGAAGGTTACAAGGCAATGGAAGGTATAGCAACTGGAAATGTTAAAAATCTTCAAGAAGCTGTTCAAAAAATTGAAGAAGCTGAACTTTCTTTAAAGCTTGCATTAGAAGTGAAAAATAAAGCAGTTAATGCATATAAAGAAGTTATGAGAATGCAAGTATAATTAAAACTAGGAGTATCTTATGGGTTTTTTTGATGGATATAATGTAGCAGTTTCAGGTATGACAGCACAAAGAACAAGAATAAATGTTGTTAGTGCAAATATAGCTAATGCAAAAACAACTCATACTGAAGATGGAGGTCCATATAAAAAACAGAATGTGGTATTTGAAGAGCTACTTTTGCAACAGGGACAAAAAGTAAACTCAAATGATGTGGAACATACGAATTCTGCAAAAACTGATTTATCTTTAAGAGGTGTTGGAGTTAAATCAATTGTTGAAGATGATTCAAAACCTGTTATGAGGTATGAACCTTCACATCCAGATGCAAATGAAGATGGATATGTTGCATATCCTGATATTAATCCAGTTGTTGAAATGGTTGATTTAATTGAGGCAATGCGTTCATATGAAGCTAATTTAGCAACATTCAATACTCATAAGAATATTGATACAAAGACTCTTGATATATTAAAGGCGTAGATTATGACTAAAGAAGTAGATCTTCTATCACTTGGAAAAAGTGAATCGACCACAAAGAGTTCTAAGGGAACTGAGTCTACTAAAAAAGAGGGTTTATCTCTTTTTGATTCTTTTGTGGAAAAGAGTCAAAAAGATATAAATTCTTCAAAAGAACAAAATAATAAGTCTTCAGATAGTGCTTTAAAGGATTCTCAAACAAAAGCTAAAGACCCTTTATCTTTAGATAAAAGTGATAACAAAGTATTAGAAAAATCAGAAAAAAAAGAGGTAGTTTTAAGTTCAAATAAACAGAATTTCTCTTTAGAAAAAAATTCTGAAAATGAAAAAACTTCAAATAATCAAGTACAAAATAATAGTATCGAAGAAAAAGAGAGTAAAAAAACTATAAATTCATCGACTTCATTATTAGATAGAATGATTCTTGAAGCTAAAAAAAATGTAAAAACGATAAGTAAAGATGAATTTGAAGAGAATAGTTTAAAAGTTACAAATCAAAATATAAATGTAGATAGAAAAGTAGATACGAATGAAAATAAGAGTTCTCTTTTAGATAAAATGGTTTCTAATGCAAAAGAGGAAAGTGTTGTTAGAAAAGAAGAACCAAAGGTAGAAGAAAAAGTAGAGTCAAAAGATACAAAAATAGAAATAAAATTAGAAACAAAAGTTGAGTTAAAAGATGAATTTTCTGATACAAAAATAGAGTCAAAAGATACAAAAATAGAAAAAGTAAAAGTTGATTTAGATGTAAAGACTCAAGTAAAAGATGATAAGCTAGAAAGCATTCAAAGTAGTGTAAAAATAGCTCCAAAAGCTCCTGAAATAGATAAAATGGAAGTAGTTCATACGGAAAAAAATATAGATGAAGATAAGTTTGATAATTCTAAAAAAATTACTGAAATAAAAGAGTCTTTAGGAGAAAATAAAGAGAGAAAAATATCTACTAAAGAGTTAAATTTTCAAGAAGTAAGTAAAGAAAATGAATTACCAAAAGAGCATGTAGTTAAAAAAACTAATAGTGTTATAAATGAACTTGATACTAAGAAAGAGTCAAAAGTAGTTAAGCAAGAGAGTTTTGTTGAAAAAAGTGAAGAAAAGAATACTAATAAAGAGTTAAATAATTTTTTGAAAACAGAAATTTCTGAAATGAAAGTAGACAAAAAAAAGCAAGAACAAAATCTTGATACAACACTTAATGACAAAAAACTAGAAGTGAAAAAAATAGATTCATCTAAGCAAGATTCGAAACAGGTTATTTCTGAAGTTAAAAATGAAGATAAAACTTTATTAAATAATAATGATTCATTATATGTAAAAGAGAAAATAAAATTTGATGAGAAGTCAATTGTAAAAGAGGAACAAAGAGTTAATATTAGTAAGAATGAATTATTAAATACAAAAGAAGAAACTATGAGTGAAAAGCCTGAAAGTAAGTCTTTAATGGATAGACTTTTAGATAATGCTGGTAAAAACTCAGTAAATAAAATTGATGAAGTTATAGATAATCGAACTTTACATACTCAAACTTCTAAACAAAAAAATGATGATGTTCTTACAAATATATTTTTAGGAACTCAAAAAAATTCAATATATAATCGAATGTTAGCTAATAAAAGTGAAGGTGTTAAAGTAGCAAAAGAAGCTAGCACTTTAGGTGAAGTCAAAAAATCTGCTGAAATATTAGAATTGGGATTAAAAGAGACTTCAATTAAAACAGAAAGTGTTCAAGAACCATTAAAGAAAGCTTCTACTGATATGATAAAAGATAAGTTTCTTGATAAATTAGCTTTTGAAAAAAACTTTCAAGAGGATAGGGCATTTGATCAAAAAATTGAGTTACAAAAAAGTTCAACTATTGCCACTACAAATAGTGTTTCAACTACAAATGCTTTACAAGCAGCAACTGAAGAGGCAGTTGTAAATATAAATGTTAATCAAAACTTAGCAATTTCTATTCAAAGTAGGATTATTGGTGCACAACAACAAATGTCATCTATGATGTCTGATATTGCAAGAAATATGTATGAGAATTATCGACCTCCTATAACTGCATTTAGAATTAATCTTTTTCCTGCACAGCTTGGTCATATTGCGATTTTAATGAAAAATGATAAAGAGAATAGTTTGAGTATTTCATTAAATATGTCAAATTCAAATACTCTTGAAAGTTTTGTTGAAAGTCAAGGGCTACTAAGAGAAGCATTAAATAGAAGTTTTAATAATACACAAACATCTTTTGATTTAAGTTTTAATATGCAAAACCAAGATTCTAATAATCAACCATCACAAGGTGATTCTCAACAAGAGCAACAAAGATCAAATAGTAATGTTTCATCAAATGATGTACTTGAGGCTATTAATGAAAATCAAAATGTTGGACAAGATTTAAATTATTTATAGATGCAAGAATTAATATCTTTATTAAATGAAACAAATCTTTATCCTTTTCTTCTTCTTTTTGCTAGATTAGTTGGTTTTGTTGCTTTTATGCCAATATTTGGACATGCAAGTGTAAATCCTACAATCAGAATAGCAATAGCTTTTTACTTAACAATTTTTTTATTTCCTTTAATAGAAATAGAAAGAACTTATACGCAAGAGGAGTTTGTACTTGGAGTTATAAGTGAAATAACCTTAGGTGTAGCAGCTGCTTTTTTTTTAAATGTAGTATTTGCTGCAATTACAATTATTGGTGATTTTGTTGGATATGCAACTGCTTTATCTATGGCAATGATGTTTGACCCTGCAACAGGTGCAAATGAAGGTTTAGTTAGTAGACTTTTATATTGGATTGCAATTATCCTATTCCTAGAAACAGGAATGTATGAAATGACAATAGTTATTTTAACTAAAAGTTTTTCTATAATACATTTAGGCTCATTTGATATTTTTTCATATGATGGCATACAAATTGTGATTGATGAAATAAAAAGAATGTTTGCCTTTGCCTTTGCCTTTGCCTTACCTCTATTTTTTATTGGTTTTATAATGGATTTATATTATGGATATGGAACTAAATCAATGCCTGCATTTTCTCCATTTGTGATTACATTTCAGCTAAAATTTGCTTTAATATTTATCTTTCTAATTTTAGGGATGGAAGTATTTACAGAAAGTTTTACAAATTATTTAATAATAAAGTTTGAATAAGTAGGTATATATGGCTAGTGATGAAGATGAAAAAACCGAAGAACCCACCCCTAAGAAAATAGATGATGCAAAAAAAGAGGGTAATGTTCCTAAATCAATGGAAGTTACAGGTGCTGCCATTCTTTTTTTTGGTTCTTTATATCTATTATTTTTTTCTGGACCTTCACTTGCACAGATAAAGAAACTTTTTTATTACTCATACACTTTTATTGGTGAAGATATGTCAAATCATGTATTTTTTTCGATAGCTTATACAAGTGTAATTACAATGGTTAATGCGTTAATGCCTCTTTTTATATTAGTGATAGTTTTATCTTTAATAGCAAATTGGGTACAGTTTGGATTTTTAGCTACTCCACTAAAATTAGATTTACAAAAACTTGATCCAATAAAAGGAATTAAGAGTATTTTCGGTCCTAAAAAGGCTTTAGAGGCATTAAAGTTAACTATTAAATTAACAATTATTATAATTGTTATGTTTGTAGTTTTTATGTTCACATATAAAGCTTTTTTAGCAATGATGGATAAGGAGTTAAGTGCCACTATCTATGCGATTATCGAACTTACGGGATACTTTTTAGCTGCAATACTTTTAATTATAATAATTTTTGCTATAATAGATTTTTATTTTACGAGATTTTATTATTTTAAATCTCTTAGAATGAGTAAGCAAGAGATTAAGGATGAGTATAAAAATTTAGATGGAGATCCTCAGGTAAAGGGACGAATTCGTAAAATTCAGATGCAAATGGCAATGAAACGTATGATGAGTGATGTTCCAGATGCAGATGTTGTAATTACAAATCCTACTCATTATGCAGTAGCAATGAAGTATGATAATACAGTAGATAATGCACCAAAAGTGGTTGCAAAAGGGATAGATTTTATTGCTTTAAAGATTAAAGAAATAGCAAGAGAGAATGATATTCCAATAATTGAAAACCCTGCTCTTGCAAGATCAATCTATTCTCAAATTGAGATTGATCAAGAGGTACCTGGTGATTTTTATAAGGCACTAGCAGAGATTTTCTCATATGTTTATGAATTAAAGAAGAAAAAAAGAGGATAAATTGCGATTAGTTTTTATTTATTTATTTATTATCACTTTTTCATATGCTAAAAAAGATTTTTATTATGGTTTTATAGATTCACAAGGTAATCAAATCTCTCAAAAAAGGATTTTAGAAGTTAGAGATGGTTTTGAGATTATGAATCATGCAAGGCAACTAGCAAAAGAGGGTAGAATTGATGAAGCCTATTCTCAAATTGATTCTTTTAAAAAACAGAATAAGATTAAAATATTAGAATCTGATTTAATAATATTATACGCTGAGTTAGTATTAAAGAAAAAGTCAAAAAGACTTATTCTTTCTGTAACAAAAGAGTTGGAGGAAGCAATAAATGATTCTAAAATTCATGAGGCTGATTTAGCTAAAGCCTATATGGTTTTAATTGAGTTAAAATTAAATACTAATAAAACTAATGATGCAAAATATTTTGCAAATATTATTATTAATAATTTTGATAACAAAGTAACTAAAGCTTATGGTAATATCTATTTAGCAAAAGTATATAAATATCAAAAAGATTATAGAAAAGCAACTTCAATTTTATATAAAGTTTTAACAGAGACAACAGATGTTTTAGTAGCAACTTTAGTTGCAGATGAACTTTTTGATGTGTATATTTTAGATGGTAAAAAAGATAAAGCATCAGAACTAATTTCAAAAGTATTAAAGAAAAATATTGAGTATTATGCAAATGATTCTTTTTTTGCTTTAGAAAAAGTTGATAGACTTGTTAAAGTAGGTATGCCAGAGTTTGCAGCACAAATTTTAGTGGAGTTATTAAATAGAACTACTAAGGCAAAATCTATTGAGGATTTTAAATTTAAACTAGCTGATACTTATATGAGGATGTATGATAAAACTGATAAATATCTTTTAGAAGCAAAAGAGCTTTATAAAGATATTATTAATGACTATGCAAATGGTATCTATTTTGAAAAATCAAAAATGTATATTGATGAAATCTTGATGAGAGAAAGAAAAATTAAACCATCGGTTTTAGCTTCTAAATATCAAAATTCTGAATCTATGCAACAAAAGATTCTTTTGCAAGAGCTTTTAAATGACAGAGCTTTAAAGAAATATGATGTTATTTTTAAATCAAAAAAGATTTACAAAAAAATCTCTAATAGTATTGCACAAAGATTTGGATATGAATCAGTAAATGTAATTTTTGATGAAATTAATATTGAGATGATAAAAGACCATTTAAATAGTGGAAAGTGTTTTTTACTTAAAAAAGCTATTGAATCTTCAAGAAATGAGACCTTAGAGTTACTAATTCAAGACAAAGAGATAAAGTATAAATTTTTTGAGTGCTTGATTGAAGTACCTTATGAAAAGGCTTATTTATTAGTAAAAGAGACTTTTAGTAAAAGTAGGAATCCAAATATTTACTTATATTTAGAAAGAATGGCTTTAGCTTTACAAAAATATAATGAAGCTGAGATGTATTCAAGTAAGGTAGAAATGGTTGATGATAAAGAGGTTTTAAGTAAAGAGTTTTTATATAAGTTTATGATTTTAAATGCAAAAAATGACATAATAGGACTTGATAAATATTTTAATTATGCTTATAAAAATCAGCAATTTATAAAAGAGAATGAGAATAATCCTGTAATAATCGATTTTTATTATAACTATTATCTCTATTTAGTTAAAAAAGAGTTATATGTTGAAGCACAAGCAATATTAAAGAAGCTTTTTGAAAAACAAAAAGAGTCTAATGCTTATGTATACTCTCCTTTTGTAGAACTTGAATTAGCGAAGCATGAACAGGCTAATAATAACAATAAAGGGTCTTTAGAACTGCTTTTAACTGCATTAAAAAATGCGAGAAAAATTTCTCCAAATGATTTGGCACAAACTTATTATGAGATATCAAGATTATATGAAGAGTTTGGAAATAAGTTAAAAAAAGATGAGTTTATTAATAAATGTAAAGAGGTAGAGAATACAAAAAATAGTTTTTATAAAAAAATGTGTGATGAGATGTAATTATGGATATTGATTCATTATTAAGCTCTATTGATTCCGCTGAATTATCTATTCCTTTTGGAAGAATTAAACATATTTCTACAACAACAATAAAAGCAGTAGGTATTGAAGTTGCTGTAGGTGATATTGTGAAGATTGAATCACAAGCTCATTTATATACTGTTCTTGGCATGGTTGCATCTATTGAATCAAATGATTTTACGATTGTTCCTTTCTCATTTATTGAGGGGTTTAGAATACATGATAAGGTTTATTTACAAAAAGAGGGGCTTTCTGTAAATGCAGGTTATGGGTTACTTGGTAGAGTTGTGAATGCTTTGGGTGAACCTATTGATGAAAAGGGTAAAGTAAGAAATTTAGAAGAGAGTTCTTCTATTAATAAACCTTCTATGCCAGCACTTGAACGTGGAATTATTGATGAAAAATTTTGTACAGGGGTAAAAGCGATTGATTCTATGTTAACATCAGGTAAGGGACAAAAAATTGGTATTTTTGCTGGTTCTGGTGTTGGAAAATCAACATTAATGGGAATGATTGTAAAAGGGTGTGAAGCACAGATAAAAGTTGTTGCACTAATTGGTGAAAGGGGGCGTGAGATTCCTGAATTTATTCACTATAATTTAAATAATGATTTAGAAAATACAATTATTGTTGCAGCAACATCAGATGAGTCAGCTTTAATGAGAAAATATGGAGCTTTCACTGCAATGGCTATTGCAGAGTTCTTTAGAGATAAAGGGCATGATGTTTTATTAATTATGGATTCTGTTACAAGGTTTGCAATGGCACAAAGAGAGATAGGATTAAGTACAGGTGAACCACCTGTAAGTCGTGGTTATCCTCCTTCTGTATTTGCTCTTTTGCCACAATTAATGGAGAGGGCTGGAAATAATGCTAAAGGTTCAATTACAGCATTTTTTACAGTTTTAGTTGATGGTGATGATATGAATGATCCAATTGCAGATCAAAGTAGGTCTATTTTAGATGGACATATTGTTTTAACAAGAGATTTAACAGAACAGGGTTTTTATCCTCCTATAAATCTTTTGAAATCAGCATCGAGGGT
Source organism: uncultured Arcobacter sp. (assembly GCA_964480765.1). Classification (GTDB taxonomy): domain Bacteria; phylum Campylobacterota; class Campylobacteria; order Campylobacterales; family Arcobacteraceae; genus Halarcobacter. Next base: position 30,428 of record CAYZST010000012.1, read on the forward strand.
AATGGATAAAGTTATTGATGAAGATCATTATAATCATTTTTTAAAGCTAAAAAGGATATTATCTTTAATAAAAGAGAATGAAGTTTTGGTTCGTGTTGGAGCATATAAGCCAGGAATGGATAAAGAGCTTGATGATGCTCTTGCAAGAAAAGAAAAAATAAGAGAATTCTTGACACAAAGCATGAAAGAACAGTATAATTATAATGAAATAATACATAAGTTCAAGGAGGTATTAAAATGATTAGGTCAACAGAACAAACACTTTACCGACTAAGTATACTTAATAAGCAACAAGAAAGAATTAGTTATCAGATTAGTACTAACAAAAAACTTCAATATGGAAGTGATGATGCAAACTTGTATACAAGAGAGATTTATATTGATGATAAAATCAGAGTGTATGAGGGATTAAAGACGCAGATTGAAAAAACTACTGCTCAAAATAATAGTTCTGATTCTACAATGGATGAGACCAAAAACCTTTTGACTTATGTAAAATCTGAGGTTATTAAAGCATTAAATGCAACTACGGATAAAGAAGCTAAGAAAGCAATTGCAGTTAATTTGAAGGGTGTAAAAGAGAACCTTTATATGCTTTCGAATGAGCAAGTAGAGGGAGAGTATTTATTTGCTGGTTCAAACTCAGTAATTAAACCATTTGAAATGGATTCAGATGGTAAGGTAACTTATAAGGGTGATGCTCAACTTAGAAAGATTGCCGTTGAAGATGGTTCATATAGAGAAAGAGGGATTTCTGGTTTTGAGACATTTCTTTACACTTCAGGTTCAGGCTTAAAAGGTGAAAACTTAGAGTTTAATGCTAGTGAAAGAATTATTGACCAAAATAGATTTGAATGGAAGTTTGAAGCTTTATCTCCTGTAAGTGCAGGTGGTTCAGTATCTTTTAATGCAAATGAACCTTTAATTGATGAAAATGGCACAACATGGACTTATAATTCAGATACAAATCAACTTGAAGATAAAGATGGAAATATTTATGCGGGTGTAGTTGCAGGTAGTGGTCCATTTACTGTTACTGTTCCTAGCTCTAGTGGAAATGAGACTTTAGGAAAAGCAGCATTGATAAAATATGATGAAGATAAAAATGCAACAAGTTCAAGTATGCCAGTAACACTAGGTTCAAATAAAGACTTTGTTGTAACTTTACCAAATGAAGATGGTACAAAGTTTGAAACAAAAGAGAACACTTTTGACGTTATGGATAAAATCGTTAATGCTTTAGAGGGTAAAGATATTAAAGGTAATGTTACGAGTGAAGAGGAAGCTTTAGAATTATTAAGAGAAGGTCTTGGAGAAATAACTCAATCTTTTGAATCAATGAATGTTGGGCATGCAAAACTTGGTGGTAGAAATAAGGTATTTGAGATATCACTAGAGAGAGTTAGTACAAAGCTTACTCAATATAATATTTTATCGCAAGAAGTAGGAGCAGCTGACTTATCAAAAGTAGCAGTTGAAGCTAAGGCATTAGAATTAACTTTCACAGCTTTATATTCAACTATAAATAAAACAAATGAATTATCTTTAGTTAATTTTATTAGATAAGTTTTTAAGTCGTAGATGAATTTAAGAAGGATATTTTCAAAAGACCTATTTATCGTTGCACTTTTTGTAGCAATATTAATGATTATTATTGTTCCTTTACCAAAAGGTGCACTTGATTTTTTTTTAATTATTTCTTTGTCTTTATCTTTATTAATTTTATTAATTTCCTTATATATTCAAAAACCTTCTGATCTAACAACGTTTCCAACAATAATACTTATTTTAGCACTATTTAGGCTATCACTTAATATTGCAACTACAAGATCTATTTTAAGTGAAGGTCACAATGGTCCAGAAGCAGTAAGTTCTATTATCTCTGCTTTTGGAGATTTTGTTGTTGGTGGAAATATGGTTATAGGTATTATTGTATTTATTATACTTGTACTTATTAATTTTATGGTTGTAACAAAAGGTGCAACAAGGGTTGCAGAGGTTACTGCAAGATTTACACTTGACTCTATGCCTGGTAAGCAAATGGCAATTGATGCAGATTTGAATGCAGGTTTTATTGATGATAAACAGGCTCAGCAAAGGAGGAAGGAGTTAATTACTGAAGCAAATTTTTATGGAGCTATGGATGGTTCTTCTAAATTTGTTAAAGGTGATGCTATTGCAGGTATTATTATTACTTTAGTAAATTTAATTGGTGGATTATTAATTGGTCTGTTTCAACATGATATGACTGTTGCACAAAGTGGAGAAATTTATACTATTTTAACTATTGGGGATGGACTTGTAGCTCAAATTCCTGCACTTGTACTATCAACTGCAACAGCAATTATTATTACTCGTTCAAATATGGATGAAGATAGATTTGCAAATCAATCTGTGGCTCAACTTATAAAAGATTCAAAATCTTTAACTCTTGTTGGTATTGGAATGGTTTTATTTGGATTTGTTCCAGGATTCCCAACAGGTATTTTAGTAGTTATGGGCTTACTAATGATTTTTATTGGTTATGCAATTTATATGATTGAAGATAATAGAGATAATGCAATAACAAGATTCCTTAAGCCGTCAGTAATGGCAAAAAGAGATGGCTCAGTTCAGTCAAGTGATGATATTGAGACTTTAAAAGATAAGAAAAAACAGGCTTCAACTGCGCCAAGCGAAAAAGAGGTGATGGAAAATATTATGAAGCTTGAGGTTCTTGAACTTAAGCTTGGTATTAGGCTTCTTCAACTTGTACAAGGTGATTCTGAATTGCTTGATAAAATAAGAGCTATTAGAAAGAATATTGCTAGTGAATTAGGTTTTATTATTCCACAAATTAGAATTTCAGATGATGCAAGTTTATCTCCAAATGAGTATGAACTATATTTAAAAAGGATTCCATTAGTTAGGGGTAGAGTTGAAATAAATAAACTTCTTGCTATGGGTGGAATAGAAAATGAGAAACTAAAGGGTATTCATGTGAAGGAACCAGTATTTAATCTTGATGCAACTTGGATTGAAGAGGAACAAAAAGAGACTGCATTAATGAAAGGTTTTACGGTTGTTGATGCTCCTACTATTATCTCAACACATATTTCTGAAATTATTAAAAAACATGCAGAGGATATTATTACAAGACAAGATCTTGTTGATATTATTGAAGGGCTTAAAAAAGATTTCCCAATCGTTGTTGATGAAGCGATGAAAGTGACTTCTTATGGCTCATTATTAAAAGTTTGTAGAGATTTACTTCATGAAAAAATACCAATTGTTGATATGCTTACAATTATTGAAGCTATTGCAGATATTGCTGAGTTTACAAAGGCACCGGATATATTATTAGAGCATGTAAGAAGTAAACTATTTAGATTAATTACTAATAGATTTAAAGATAGTGATGGAATTCTTCATATTATTACAATTAAACCAGATATTGAACAACAGTTTATAGGAAAACTTCAAGAGCAACATGGTGTTTCACAGTTAATGCTATCAATTGCAGAGATTAATAATCTTGTTACTAAAACAAAAGAGTTATTAGAATTAGTTGAATCAAAAGGCTTTTCAAAGGTTGCAATGGTTGTTGATCCTTTACTAAGAAAGAGAATTTCAGAAATTTATGAGAAGTTTGGTTTACAAGTTGCAGTATTATCCCATGCAGAGTTAGATTCTAAAGCTAATTTTGCCATTGAAGGTACTTTAGAGTTCTAAAATGAAACTACTTAGATATATTTTTATTTTTATACTTTTAAATATGGGCTTATTTGCAAATGTTTTTTTAAACTCTTCTAATAGTTTTATAAAGGGTGAGCCTTTTATTTTTGAATTTGAGGTTTCTGGTAGTAAGGTTGAATTTCCAGAAATTAAAAAGATAGATGGATATTTAGTTGAAAATATTGGAACATCAAAATCTTTACAAATAATAAATGGAGATTATAAAGAGAAAATTATTAAGCGATATAAAATTCTTCCAACTGATAATTTTACAATTCCAAGTTTTATTTTTAAAATAGATGGAAAAGAGTTTAAAACTCTATCTAAAAAAATTATTTCTGAAAAAGTATCGAAAACTACATCTGATTATTTTGACTTAGCTTTAGTTCCTTCAAAAAAAGAATTATTTGTTGGAGAAGAGTTAAAAGTAAAACTTATTTTTAAATATAAAAAAGGGCTCAGAATTACAGATTTGAGTTTTGAACAACCACATTTTAGTGATTTTTGGTATAAGAAAATTGATAGCAACAATAGAAGATATGAAGAGAATGGTTATATTGTTCAAGAATTAAATTTTTTACTTTTTCCTCAAAAAAGCGGTACTTTATCAATCACACCTTTAAAGATTGATGTGCAGTTAATAGATGAACAATCTCAAAATAGTTTTGGTTTATTTGCTCTAACTCCAAAGATTGTAAAAGTTTATTCAAATGACTTAAGCTTTAATGTTAAACAGCTCCCTAAAAATGTTAATTTTATAGGAGAGTTTCATATAAGTGCAAGTGCTAATAAAACAAAAATAAAATTTGGAGAAGCTGTTTCTTATAAACTTGTAATATCGGGTTGGGGAAATTTAGATGATATTCAAGATATTAAGCTAAATATTCCAAATGCTTCTATTTATGATAATAAGCCTGAATTAAAAGCAGATTTTAAAGATGATAAATATCAAGGTGTTTTTACAAAAGTTTATTCAATAATTCCTAATGAGTCTTTAGAAATACCAAGTGTAAAGTTTAAATATTATAGTAAACAAGATAAGAAAATAAAAGAGATAGAGACGAAGAGTATTAAAATAGAAGTAGAGGGGCAAAAGGAGCAAGAAGTTCTACTTCAAAAACCAAAAATTCAAGAGAGTATTAAAAAAGAAGTGATTATTAAACAGAGTAGTTCTTTAGAAGAAAAGATTATATTTTTTATATTTGGAAATTTGTTTTCATTATTAATATTTGGTTTATTTAATTATGTTAAACTTCGGAAAAAAAGTAGAAAAGAGACTCCTTTAATTAAGCTTGTTAAAAATTCAAAAGAAAAAAATGAACTTATAAAGGTTTTAGTGCCTTACATAAAAAAAGATAAAGCTTTGGATAAACTTATTTATGAATGTCAAGGTGAAAAAGATTTTAAGCTTCTAAAAAATGAGATTATAAAGCTTTTAAATGAGTTAAAATTTTAAGAGGGAAAAATGAAATATATACTACTTATATCAGTTTTTATTAGTTCTATTTTTGCAAATGAATATTATGCAAAGTTAGAGCCTATTAATAGTTTTCAAGTAAAATCTTCAGTTAGTGGAAGAGTTATTTTTACTAATGATAAGCTTGAAGGAAAGAGAGCAAATAACTCTACTGTTTTAGAGATTGATTCTTATGTGAATAAAGTTGAATTAGAACAGATGGAAAATAAACTTCAAGCTTTAAATTCGATGATTGAAATTGAAGATAATAATTATAAAAGAATGTTAAAGGTTTCTTCAAAATCTGGTTTTGAAAAAGATTCTCAAAAATTAAAGGTAATTAATCTTCAAACGACAAAAGCAGATTTATTAGTACGAATTGCCACATTAAAAGATACTATAAAAAATAAAAGCTTGCTTGAGAAGAGTAATTATATTTATAATATAGCGGTTAAAAAAGATGATTATGTTAATCCAGGTACTCTTCTTTATGAATCAAAAGATTTAAGTAAAGGTAAATTAGAAGTTTTTGTTCCTATTTCAGATATTGAGATGATCAAAGATAAGAGAGTTTATCTTGATGGGCAAGAGAGTAATATCAAGATTAATAAGATTTTTGAAGTGGCAGATGCAAAGCATATCTCTTCATATAAAGTAGAGATTATAATAGATAATCCTAAAATATTTTCAAGGTTAGTAAAAGTTGAATTCAAATAATAATACAATAGCCTGTCCTCTGGATTGTTTCGATGCTTGTGAAGCAGTTTTAGTAGATGGGAAAATAAAACCAAATAAAGAACATCTAATAACAAAATCAAAACTATGTGTAAACTTTGCAAACTTAGTGAATGAAGAGTATTTAGATACTGCATATATAGAAAACGAAGAAGTGACTTTAAATGAAGCTTTATCTCTTTTAGTAAAGAAACTAAAAGAGATAAAACCCGAAAATACACTTTATTATAAAGGTGCAGGTAATTTAGGGATAATGCAAAGTGCACCAAAAACTTTTTTTTGGAAGTTTGGTTCTGTTGCTACAAAAGGTACTTTATGTGATGGAGCAGGAGATGAAGGTTTAGTTTTAGGAAGAGGGAAAAATGTTAATCCACCTATTGAAAAGCTTATTAATTCAGATGTAATTATTGTTTGGGGAAGGAATTTTTCAATAACTAGTCCTCATATGTATAATCTTGTAAAAGATAAGACTTTTATTACAATTGACCCTATAAGTACACCTATTGCTAAAAAGAGTGAAATTCATTTTCAAATTAATCCAAAAACAGACCATGAGTTAGCTCTTCTTTTTACTAGATTTGCTTATATGGAAGATATGGAAGATGAAGAGTTTATTAAAAAGCATGGGAATGGAGCTGATAGTTTTTTTGAGTTAGCTGAAAGTAGACCTTTAGTATCTTATGAAAAAACAACGGGTGTCTCACTTCAAGATGTTGCTAAAATGTTTCAAATAATAAAGGAGAAGTCAGTCTCTATTGTTTTGGGAATAGGATTTCAAAAATATTATGAAGGGGTAAATATTACAAGAGCAATTGATTCATTTGCAGCATATATTGGGCTTCATAATAAAAAAAGAGGTGGAGTTTGGTATTTAAGTGATTCTTCTTATTCTTATGAAAAAAAATTTCTTTCTAATTTTGAAGAGAAAATCCCTCTTCCTGAGGTTGATTTTTCAAAATATGATTTAGTTTTTATTCAAGGAGCAAATCCAGTTGTTTCTGCTCCAAATACACAAAAAGTTATTGATGGACTTAAAAATACTTATGTTGTTTTTTTTGGAACTACATATAATGATAGTTGTAAATATGCTAATTTAATTATTCCAGCAACTAATTTTAAAGCTAAAAAAGATGTGAGATTATCATATGGTCATGAGCATAAGTCAATATCATATGTAGTTGAAGAGATGCAAAAAAATTCTATAAGTGAATATGATTTTACAAAATATATGAATGAAGAGTTTGATTTTGATGGTCTTATATGTGAAGAAGAGGCTTTTAATTATTATAAAGACAAAGAGTTTTTGGATGAGTCATTTATTGAGAACTTTCAATTTTTAGAGGATTTAGAAGTAGAAAATTTATATGAAGAAAAAAAAGAAGATGACTATTATCTAATTTTTAGAAAGAGAAAAAAAAATTTAAACTCTCAGTTTGAAGCTGATAATTATCTATATATAAACTCTAAATCTAATTTTAATGAAGGAGATGAAGTTCTTGCTTCAACTTCTTATGGACAAGCTAAATTTATTGTAAAATTTGATGATGATTTAAAAAAAGATTGTATTGCATTATATGCAGGAAATAAAAATGCAAACTATCTTTCTGCTTTTAAAAGTGATGAACACTCATTTTCTGCAATATTTCAAGAGGTTTTAGTAAAACTTGAATTATCGTGAATTATTGGTTAACTATCCAATTATAAGAAAGCTGTCAATTTTACAATTTATAGCTTATTTTGGAGCATGGTTTTCAAATGTAGCAATATATACTATGCTTGTGCAATTTGGTTCTTCAGCTTTTGCAATTTCTGTTGTAACTGCAATGCACTTGATACCTGCAATTATTATAGCTCCATTTAGTGGAGCAATAATTGATAGATTTAAAATTAAATCTCTTATGTTAGTGCTTTTATCAACTGAACTTATTATGACTTTGCTTTTTCTTACAATTGATAGTAAAGATGAACTTTGGATTTTAATGATTTTGATTTTTATTCGTATGGCTAGTGCTTCAATGTTTTTTTCAACTGAGATGTCACTTCTTCCAAAGTTAGTTTCATCAGTGGCATTGCAAAAGGCAAATGAGATACATTCAATTATTTGGTCTTTTACTTATGCAGGTGGAATGGCAGCAAGTGGTTTAATTGTAAATGCTTATGGTGTGAAAACAGCGATTATAATCGATGCTTTTTTCTTTTTAGCTGCTATAATATTATTTTTAAATATTGAGTTTAAAGTTGATATTATTCATAGTAAAGAGAAAATTTTATCAATGATAAAAGATGGTTTTTTATATTTAAAAGATAATAGAATAGTTCTTCATCTAATAATTCTTCATTCTTCTGTTGGACTTACTGCTTTTGATACCTTAGTAACTTTATTAGCTAAAAATGAGTATAAATATATTATTGCTGTTCCTCTTGCCATTGGTATTACAAATGCTATTCGTGCTCTTGCATTAATGATAGGTCCTTTATTTATTACGAACTGGGTAAATAAACAGACTTTAACTTATATCTTTATTTTTCAGGGTACTGCAATTATAGCTTGGGGATTTTTACAATTTAATTTTTATATTGCACTTTTTGCAGTATTTTTTACAGGTTTTACAACAACAACAATTTGGTCTTATACTTATGCTTTATTACAAGAAAAAGTTGAACAAAAATATTTAGGAAGAGTAATCTCTTATAATGATATGGTTTTTATGTTAATTAATGTAATTACTACACTTTTTATTGGTATTATGGCTAATATTATCTCTTTAAAGCTTATTACTATTATCATTGGAGTTATGTTTTTTATTGTGGCAATATATTATAAAGCATTAAAGGAAGAAATTTAGTAAAAGCTAGACTATTTAAAAGAGATTGAGCTAGAGTTTAACATCTAGTTTAAATCGTCTAAAAATTTTAATGTCTCAAATCTATCTTCTAAAAATGGTTTTGAAACTTCATTAAAGTTATTTATATTTTCATAAAGATTAATATACCAATCAAATTCAATATCCCTATTTCTTAATGCTTCCATAGAGAGTAAAGTATCATTTATACAACCAAGTTTAGATGGTGTAATAAGTATTGCTTTTGCATTTAACTCTTTTATTAAATCAATAATGTATATATCTTTCTCAATGGGTACTAATAATCCTCCTGCACCTTCAATAATGAGTAGGTCACAAAAGTTTTCTAGGTAAGTAGCCTTATTTTTTATTTTCTCAAGAGAGATAATAGTATCTTTTTTTGCAACATAAGGTGCTGCTGCTAGTTCAAATTGATAGGGAACAACATCATTTATATCAACATTGAAGTTAGGATTTAAACTTTTTACAAGCTTTAACATTTTAATACCATCTAAGGGAGTATTTACAACTCCTGTTTCGCAGGGTTTAAAATATCCAACTTTTAAACCTTTTTTTGAATAGTATTTAATTAATTTTTTTGCTGCATAAGTCTTTCCTACATCAGTATTTGTAGCAGTAATAAATAGTCTCATAGCTCTCCATTTTGTAAAAAAGAATTATATAAAAAAATCTTTAAAATAAATAATAAAGCATTTGTTTTACTTAGCTTTGTTTCTTTTTTGTTATAATGTCAATAATAACATATAAAAGGGTAGATTTGTGGCAAACGAATTGGAAATTGAATTAGATAGTAACTTGGAAGTATCAGAACCTAAAAAATATAAAGTTATTTTATTAAATGATGATTATTCAACAATGGATTTTGTAATAGATGTTTTAACAAAGGTTTTTAGAAAAACAGTTGATCAAGCAACTCAAATAATGCTAAATATTCACAATAACGGAAGGGAAGTTTGTGGTATATATACGCATGAAATAGCAACAACAAAAGTAGCACAGGTTAAAACTCTTGCAAGAGAAAAAGGTTTCCCTCTAAAAGCAATAATGGAAGAAGAGTAATGATAAGTAAAGAGTTAAGAAATATATTTACACAAGCTGTTGGTTATGCAAAAAAGAGTAGACATGAATATTTAACAATTGAACATATCTTTTTAATGCTTCTTCATGATGAAGTAATTGAGAATCTTTTTTTTGATTTAGGATTAGATCAGAATAGAATTTTTAATGAAATGAAAAAGCATATTGATGAAAATACTCCTGTATTTCCCAAAGATGTTGAAGATGAGCCAATAGAGACAATCTCTTTAACTTCAACAATTGAGAATATGGTTGCCCATAGCCAATCAAGTGGAAGACGAAATGTTGGTGTAGAAGATATGTTTGTTGCAATTTTAAAAGATGAAAAATCTTATGCAACATATTTACTTAAATCAGTTGGGGTAGAAAGAGTTGATATCCTTGAAGAGATTTCACATAAAAATAGTGATAAACTTGAAGATGAGATTCAAGAAGACTTAAAAGATAATAAAGTATTAGACAAAAACTCTACTGAACTTGTTGCCCTTGCATTAAAAGGTGAAATAGATCCAGTTATAGGAAGAGAAAAAGAGATTAGTAGAGTGATACAGATTTTAAGTAGAAGAAAGAAAAATAATCCAATTTTAGTAGGGGAACCAGGGGTTGGAAAAACTGCAATAGCAGAAGGTTTAGCTCTTGAAATAGCAAATAAAAGAGTTCCTGAATTTTTAGAAAATGCAAAAGTTTTCTCACTAGATATGGGTTCTATGTTGGCTGGAACAAAGTATAGAGGTGATTTTGAGAAAAAGTTAAAATCACTTTTAAAAGAGATAACAAAAATTCCAAATGCAATTTTATTTATTGATGAGATACATACTTTAGTTGGAGCTGGAAGTGTAAGTGGCTCAGCAATGGATGCTTCAAATATTTTAAAACCAATGTTAGCAAATGGAAAGTTAAGATGTATTGGTGCGACTACTTTTGCAGAGTTTAGAAATGATTTTTCTAAAGATAAAGCTCTTTCAAGGAGATTTGCAAAAGTTGATATTAATGAACCTTCAATTGAAGATGCAATTATTATTTTGGAAGGATTAAGGTCTAAGTATGAAGAGTTCCATGGAGTTAAATATAATAAAAATGCAATAGAAGTAGCAGTTGAACTTAGTAAAAAATATATTACGGATAGGTTTTTACCTGATAGTGCAATTGATGTAATTGATGAGGTTGGAGCACAAAAAAAGATAGAGTATTCAACTATAAATAAAAAAAATATTCAAATTTTACAAAAAGATGTGGAAGATACAGTTGCTAAAATGGCACATATTCCATCAAAGTCAACTACTAAATCAGATATTTCACTTCTTAGAAATCTTGAAAAAAATATGCAAAAAAGAGTATTTGGACAAGATGAAGCCATCACTACAATAGTGCAATCAATCAAAAGAAATAAAGCAGGTTTAAATATTGATAAAAAGCCAGTTGGAAGTTTTCTTTTTACAGGTCCTACTGGTGTTGGGAAAACGGAGGTTGCAAAAGAGTTATCAAATCAATTAGGGATTCATTTTGAAAGATTTGATATGAGTGAATATATGGAGGCTCATACAGTTTCAAGACTTATTGGAGCACCTGCTGGATATGTCGGATTTGAAAATGGTGGTTTATTGACAGAGGCTATTAGAAAGCATCCCCATTGTGTTTTACTTTTAGATGAGATTGAAAAAGCACATCCTGATTTAATGTCTATACTTCTTCAAGTTATGGATAATGCAGAGCTTACTGATAATAGTGGCAATAAAGCAGACTTTCAAAATGTAATACTTATTATGACTTCAAATCTTGGAGCAAGTGAAGGAAATGTTATGGGATTTGCTAAGGATGATTCATTAAATGAGAATAAAGCAATTAATAAATTTTTTGCACCTGAGTTTAGAAATAGACTTGATGCGATGGTAAGCTTTATTTCTTTAACAACTGAAATTGTTACAAGAGTAGTAGGTAAATTTATTGAGGATTTGGAAAAACAGTTAGAGAGTAAAAAGATTAAAATCTCTATAACAAGTCGAGCAAAAAATCAGCTTGCTAAATTAGGTTATGATAAGGCAATGGGAGCTAGACCACTTAATAGAGTTATTTCAGATAAAATCAAGAATGTACTTACTGATGAGATTTTATTTGGTAGGCTTAAAAAGGGTGGTCAAGTTAAAATTGATTTTGTTAAGGAAGATTTTAAATTTGATTATAAATCTTTATAACACAATTAATCCACAGTTTAATAGTAAAATAAATGGTTAATACTTTTTTAAGTATAGAGATAAAATCTAAAATTATATGGAAGGAAATTAGATGAGAAAAGTTTTATTAGGTTCTGCAGTTGTATTATTATTTTTAAGTGGTTGTGGTGAAGATAAAAGAACTCAGGAACAGAATATAAAAGAATTTACTGATAAAAAAGTTGAGTCTAAGCTTGAAGTAGAAACTAAAACTCCTGAAGAAAAGCTAGTTGAACAAGTGAAAATTTCAACGGCTGAAGTGGCTACAAAGATTGTTGAAGAGTCAAAAAAAGTTGCAGAAATTGGAACAGAGGCAGTTAAAAGTGTTAGTGAAAAATTAGCAGTAAAAACAGAAGAGGTTTCAAAAGAAGTAGCTGAAAAGGCAGTTGAAGCAAAAGATAAGATTGAAGAGAGTCTAAATACTATTGTTGCAACAAAAACTGAAGAAGGCAATAAAGATGACTTAGCTACAAAAGGAAAAGGTCTTTATTTAAAATGTGCAGGTTGTCATGGAGCAAATGGTGAAAAACCAGCATTAGGTAAATCGCAAGTAATAAAAGGTTGGGGTTCTGAAAAAATTATTGCAGCACTTAAGGGATATAAGAGTGATTCATACGGTGGAGTAATGAAAGGTGTTATGAAAAGTCAAGTAGTAAATTTAAGTGATGAAGATATTGATGCTTTAGGTTTTTATGTTGATACATTAAAATAAATAACTTGTTTCTTTTTAATATATTATTGAAATTTAAACTATGATATAATTTTTTCCTAGATACTAAGGAGTAAATCATGTATAGAATTATGTATTTAAGTACTGCAACTGTTAAGTTTTCAGATGAAGAACTTGAGGAACTTCTAAAGGTAGCTAGGAGGAATAATCTTAAATGTGGAGTTACAGGGCTTCTTATAATAAAAGGGAGAAGTTTTCTTCAATGCTTAGAGGGAAAAAAAGAGAATGTTTTATCTATTTTTGAAAAGATAAAAGATGATAAAAGACATGATTCTATTATAAGAGTAATTGAAGAGAATGTGGAAAAAAGGTATTTCCCTAGTTGGTCTATGGGGTATAAAAATATTAATCATTTAGATTCTATTCAAAGTGAAAAACTTATAAATTTTTCTGATGAAAAAGGAATAAAAGAGTTGAAATCTGATGAAATCTTTGAGTTTTTTAAAGAGTTTATTGAACTTCAATAAACTCTAATTTAAAACTTTCATTAATTATTCCTATTATATATATACTCAACATTTAATGCTAAAGAATTTTATATTAATATTACAAAAAATTATACTTAAATGGAAAAAATTATGATTAAAAAAATTGATATTGAGAGTGAAGAGTTTCAGATTCAACTTGAACTTACTAAACAGTTTACAGATAAAGTTTGTGAAGAGCATGGCTTTGTTTATAATCCTGAAATTGATGTAAATGAATCAATTCAGATGGGACTTACAAGAAATAAACTTATTTATGATAAAAGATATTGTCCTTGTTTTATGGTAGTAGGGAATACTCAAGAGGAGAGAGATAAAGCAGAGAATAGATTATGTCCATGTACTCCTGCATTTACGAAAGAGATTCCTTCTCAAGGACATTGTCATTGTGCAATTTTTTGCACACCTGAGTATGCTAAGTCAATAAAAAAGCAAGAGAATGTTAATGAAAAGATAGTTGAGCATTCAAAGGGGCTTACAAAAGAAGAGTGTGAAGAGGTATTAAAAAAGTCTCAAATAAGTGCAAATGAGTTGGAGTCTTTATTAGAAGCTAGGGATTTAGGATTTATTGATTTTCTTTTAGTTGATACTAGAGAGTGGATGGAATGGATTGGTGCAAGAATTAAAGGAACTGACTTTTTAGTTCCAACAACTTCTTTTTATCAATCTTTAGAGCAGATAGAAAAGAGAAAAGATACTCCTATTGTTGTTTATTGCCAAAGTGGAAGTAGAAGTGCATATTGTCAAAGAATTATGTTAAGTAGTGGATATAGCTCTGTTTTAAATTTAGATTATGGAATTATGACATATCAAGGAGAGATAATTGGAGGAGAAGAGGAGTAACTCCTCTTATCTATTGTTTTCAATAGTCTGTTTAATACTATAAAAATCATCACTGAACTTTTTAAGTAACTGGATAAGAGAGATAAAGAATGTAACCATTGCAGGTCCAATTATCATTCCCCAAAATCCAAAGGTAGAGAGTCCTGCAACAATAGCAAAGAATATTAGTAGTTCATTAACTTTTGTTGGAGTTTTTACAACTTTTTGATTTATATATCTGATAATAATTGGTTTTATAAAAGTATCTGCGACAATTGATATCATTACAATTGAGTAAATAGCAATAGCAATTGCATTTCCAGTACTTCCTGTAAATATTTCATAAACTGCCACTGGAAGCCACATAATAAGACCACCTACTACTGGAATTAAAGAAGCAAAACCATAAAGTACTCCAAGTAAAATACCATCATAACCAAAGAAACTAATGAAAATACCAAATAATAAGCCTTCAAAAATAGCTGTTGCTAAGATTGAATATAAAACAATGCTCATTACATTTGAAGATTCATAAAATAGTGCATTTGAATCCTCTTTTTTTAGAGGTAAGGCATCTTTAAAATAGTGAGATAATGATGTACTATAAAAGTTAAAGAAGAAGTAAAATATTAGAATCATTACCATATCAATAATAAATTTTGCAGAGTTTTTACCTAAAAATGCTCCTATTGAAAAGAGTTTTTCAATAAATTGAGGAATATCTATTTTATCAAGTACAATTTTTAATTGTTCCTTAATAAAAAGAATTTCATTTGGTAGATGTCTAACCCATTCTAAAGTTACTTCGTAAATATTAATAAGTGCTTTTTGATCAATTTTATTAATTAAACTAGCAAATGAAAAAATGCAATACAAAACAGGAACAAAGAAGATTATCGTTAGTAAAACTGTAACAATACTTGAAGTTATAAATGGACTTTGAATATGTCTTTTTAAATAGCTATTTAGTGAGTTTGTTGCTACTGCTAAAAGGAGTGCTACAATCATCGGTTTTAAAAAAGGATTAAATAGTTGAAGCATGAAAAATATTGTAACAATTGTAAGTGCAATTAGAAAATATTGTGGTTTCATAATAGTTTCCCTTGAGTATCTACTTTTTCACTTTCTGGATATGATAGTCTAAACATTTCATAGGTTTTAATTGAAGCAACTCTTCCTCTGGCTGTTCTTTCTATATAACCATTTGCTAAAAGGTAGGGTTCAATTGCATCTTCGATAGTTCCTTCATCTTCACTTAAAGCTGCTGCAATAGTTGATAATCCCATTGGTTTTCCTTTATTTGAAACAAGTAATTCAAGTAGGTTTATGTCCATTTCATCAAAACCTGAATCATTAACACCAAGCTCATCTAAAGCATATTTACATCTTTGAATATGAATTGTCTCTTCATTTTCAACTTCAGCAAAATCTCTAACTCTTCTTAAAAGTCTTAATGCAACCCTTGGTGTTCCTCTTGAACGTCTTGAAATCTCAAGTGCTGCATTATCTTCACAGAGTTTACCAAGTTTTATTGAAGCTTTTTGAATAATTTTAGCTAATTCTTCATTGGTATAAAACTGCATTCTAAAATGCATTCCAAACCTTTCTCTTAGAGGATTTGAAAGCATACCAGCTCTTGTAGTCGCTCCAATTAGAGTAAATCTTGGAAGATCTATTTTTACTGTTTGTGCGGCAGGACCACTTCCAATTATAATATCAAGTCTATAATCTTCCATGGCTGGATACAAAATCTCTTCAACAGCAGGGCTTAATCTATGAATTTCATCAATAAATAAAATATCTCCCTCTTCAAGGTTAGTTAAAATTGCAGCTAAATCGCCAGATTTTTCAATCATTGGTCCAGCTGTAATTTTAATATTTGAGTTCATTTCATTTGAAATCAGATATGAAATAGTTGTTTTACCAAGACCAGGAGGTCCATAAAATAGGATATGATCAAGAGCTTCTTTTCTTTTTTTTGAAGCTTCAATAAATACTTTTAGATTTTTTTTAATTTTTTCTTGACCAATATAATCATCCCATGAAGATGGTCTTAAATTTACCTCTTGATTTTCTTCTTCAAAGGAGATTTGCTCTACTTCTATAACTCTTTCCATATTTTAGTACTCTTCCTCTTTTGAAGGGAATGCTAGATTTTGAACATCATTTCTATATTGATTTACAGCCTCTTTAACTTGTCTAGCTCCATTTAAGTAATGTCTTACAAATTTTGGTTTGAATTCTTCAAAAAAACCTAACATATCTGACCAAACGAGTACTTGGCCATCAGTTACATTCCCTGCACCAATTCCAATTGTTGGAATTGAAACTGCTTCAGTAATTTTTTTTGCAGCATCACTTTTAACTCCTTCAATAACAATAGCAAAGGCACCAGCTTTTTCAATTGCAATAGCATCTTTTATTAGTTGCTTTGTGTCTTCAGAGGTTTTTCCTCTTACTTTATATCCTCCTTCACTTCTTACATATTGAGGCATTAATCCAATATGTCCCATAACAGCAATGGAGTTAGAAGTTAAATGTTGTACAATATGTGCTCTATCCTCACCACCTTCAATTTTTATTGCGGCAGCATTAGTCTTTTTGTATACTTTTGTTGCATTTGTAAGGGCTTCATCTTTATTAATATATGTTCCAAATGGCATATCTAAGATTGTAAATGCATTTGGTGCTCCTGCACAAACTGCATTTGTATGATAAATCATTTGTTCCAAAGTAGCTGATAGAGTATCTGGTTTACCTGCAAAGCTCATATTTAAACTATCTCCAACTAAAATCATGTCGGCAATTTCTTCAAAAAGTTTCGCAAATAAGGCATCATAAGCAGTAATCATTGTTAGTTTTTTATTATTTTTTGCTTTTTTAATTTTTGTAATATTCATCTTTTCAAAATCATTTTTAATAATACTCATTACTTTTCCTAATAGTTTATAAAATTTAATCAAATATTGTATCAAAATTATCCTTTCTATAATAAATTTACTAAATTTTAGATAATTAATCTACTTATAAAAATATTACTTCTATTAAGGTGTTTTAGAATATAATAATTTAATTTTTGTAAATCAGGTAATTTAAGATAATAATCTTAATTAATAATTTAAAAAAGTTATTATTTTTTTAACTATCGTATGTATAGGGGCATAATAGTTATGATGAGTATTTTGAAAAATATTTTTATGTTAATCCTTTTCCTTTCTACAATTTTGTTTGCTAATTTGCAAAAAGATGATATACAAAAGTCTGGAAATGAGTTATCCCAAAGTAAACTAATCAATTTAAGCAAAGAAGAAAAAGATTGGATATTAAATAATAAGATAAAACTTGGAGTAAAAAATTCAACTCCTTTGATATTTTCTAATTCAGGTAATGATATAGATGGTATTGTAGGTGATATATTTAAGCTTATTATGGATAGAACAGGTTTGCAAGTAGAAATTATAAATGATTCTTGGGATTCCTTATTAACTGATTTAAAAAATAAAAAAATAGACCTTTTGCCTGCAACTTATTATATAAAACAGAGATTGCAATACAGTTTATATACAAAAGCATATTTTACTATGCTAAATTATATCTATGTAAAAGATGAAAATAATACTATTAATTCTATAAATGATTTAAATGGGAAAACCTTAGCAATTATAAAAAATCATGAAACAATTCCTCAAATTAAAAATAAGTTTCCAAAAATCAAAATTATTGAAACAGAAAATTTAAATGATTCAATAAATAGAGTTTTAAAAAATGAAGTTGATGCTTTATATGAAGCTCAAATTGTAGTTGAGCATAAATTAAAAGAGGAGCTTATCTCTAAAATAAAGGCTATTAAGCAAGATTTTTTTAAATTTTCAATGATACATATGCTTGTTAGAGATGATATGCCTATATTAAGAACTATATTACAAAAAGGATTAGATAGTATCTCTTTAAATGAAATAGAAAGTATTAAAACTAGATGGATGTCTATTAATAGTGAAACATTTTTTGAAGATGATGGAAAGAATCTTTTAACTAATTCTTATTTTAATCTTATCTCTCTATCTAAATTACTATTAAGCTTTATTGTATTGGTTATTATATTTTATATTTTTTATAAACTATCTGTTTTAAAACTATTAAATACTAAGTTTGTAACTTTTAGTAGAGTAGTAGTATTTTTTGAAATTTTTATTGTTATTCTACTTTTATACTCAATTACTATTTTAGATAGACGTGAGAATATTTTAGCAAAAATGCATGAAAATAGATTTTTAATGATGCAAGCAGCATTAAATCTACGGCAAAGTTCAGATGATTTAACTCATTTCGCAAGGAGCTATGCTGTTACAGGTGATGTAAAGTTTAAGAAGCAGTTTGAGTCAACTCTTGGTATTAGAGATGGTATGCTAAAACGACCTAGTAGATATTATGGAATATATTGGGATTTAAAGGAGACTGATAGAATTAAAAGGCATCCTTTAACTAAAAAGTTAGCATTAAAAGATATTATAAAAAAACTTCCTTTTACTAAAGAGGAGTTGAATAAACTAAAAGAGTCAGAAGATAATTCAAATGAGCTAGTAAATCTTGAGATAGAGGCATTTAATGCTTTAGAAAAGGGTGATAAACAATTTGCAATTAATCTACTTCATTCTAAAGCATATTATGCTGCAAAACATAAGATTATGTTACCTATTGATGATTTTATAATTATGTTTAATAAGAGATTAAAAGAGGAGTTAAAGGTATTAGAATCTAGTATAATTAACCAATTTTACAATATATTTATTTTACTATTAATATTTATATTTGGAAATCTTTTTCTATATCTATTATTAAGAAAAAAAGTGAATACTCCTATTGAGTATTTAATTAATACAATACATAAAATCAAAAAAAATCAAGTGGTAGAAAAAGAGACTTTTTTTAATGATGAGATTGGCGAAACAATTAAAGAGTTCTTTATAATGCATAATGAAATAGAAGAGCAACAAAATAGTTTAAAAGAGTCAAGAAAACGTTTTCTTACTTTATTTGATGCCTCTCCTGATAGTATTGCAATAATAAAAGATGGTGAATATGTAGATTGTAATAAAAAAACTTTAGAGTTATTTGGTGCAAAAAGTGTTGAAGAGTTTATATCTATAAAAAAGCCTAAATACTTCTTTCAATCAGTAGATTTATTTTCAGGAGAAATGGCTGAAAAATCAGTATTGAACACAATAGAAGTGGAAGATTATAAAGAAGAGGGAGATTATAGATTTGAGTGGGTTCATAAAAGAATTGATAATAAAGAAACATTTAGTACAGAGGTTATTTTATCATCTATTAAATTAAATAATGAAGACCACATTTATGAAGTTATAAGAGATATAAGTGGAAGAAAAGAGTTAGAGAAACAAATATTAGAGAATCAAGAACAAATGACTTTTGTTTCACAGTATGCAAATTTTGGATTCTGGAATTTCAATCCTCAAATAGGTGATTTTCATGTAAATAACGTATTTATTCAGATGTTAGGATATAAATCTTCAGATATTATAGAAAAAGATAGTGAAAATAGAATGTTTAAGTCATTAAGTAGAGGAGTAGAATTTTTACAAGAGATAATACATCCTGATGATTTAGAAACTACAACTAGAGCATTAAATGCTCATATTTATGGGCAAACTGAACTTTTTAAAACTGAGTATCGTATGAAAAAAAGTGATGGTACTTGGCTATGGACTTTGTCAATTGGACATATAGCACAATATGATATTGATGATAAGCCTATTAAGTTTAATGGTGTAAATATTGATATACAAGAGAGTAAAGAGGCACAAGAACAGATTTCAAAAAATAAGCTATTTGTAGATAATCTTTTAAATTCACAAGAACAGATTGTAATAACTACTAATAATGGAAAGATAAAGAGTTGTAATAAGGCTTTCTTAGACTTTTTTGAGATTAAAAGTATGGAAGAGTTCACTAAAGATTATGATTGCATATGTGATAAATTTGAAGAAGATGATAGTGGAAATTATCTTCAAAAATATATGGATGATTTATTATGGATTGAGTATATTTTAAAGGGTGAAACAGTAAGTAATAAAGTGATACTTACTAAAAATGGGAAAAATAGAATCTTCACTGTAACAGCTGCATATTTACCAATTGAATCTGGATTAAAATCTGCTGTTTTTACGGATATAACTGAATTAGAATCTCAAAAAGAACAGACGGAATCTATCCTCTCTTCATTGTTATTACCTATGTTAATTACTTCTAAAGTAAGTAGTAAAATTGTATATGCTAACTCTTTTGCCGAACAACAATATGAGACTAATATTAATGAATTAATAGGTATGACTATAGATAAACTTTATACATATAGTGGGCAAAAAGAAGAGATTTTACAAGAGTTAAAGACAAAAGGTATTTTGCAGAATTTTGAAACAAGGTTTAGAACATTAAAAGGAAATGAGTTTGATGCAATACTCTCTTTAATAGATATTAATTTTGCAGGAGAAGAGTGTTATTTAGGGGTAGCAAGTGATATAACTGAACAAAAAAATAGAGAAGTGTTAATTCAAAAACTTCATAAAAATGTTACAGACTCAATTGAGTATGCCTCTTTAATTCAGCACTCATTGATACCTTCAAATGAACTATTTGACAAATATTTTGACGACTATTTCACCTTTTGGAGTCCTAAGGATATTGTTGGTGGGGATATATACTTATTTGAAGAGTTAAGGGATGATGATGAATGTTTATTGATGTTAATAGATTGTACAGGGCATGGGGTTCCTGGTGCATTTGTAACTATGTTTGTAAAAGCAATAGAGAGACAAATTGTTACTTCAATTATTAATAATCCTACTATTATAGTTAGTCCTGCTTGGATATTAAAACATTTTAATCAAACAATGAAAAAACTTTTAAAACAAGAAAATATAGAATCAATATCAAATGCTGGTTTTGATGGTGCAGTTTTGTATTATAATAGAAAAGAGCAAATTATAAAATATGCAGGTGCAGAAGTGCCTCTATTCTATATGCAGGAGGGTCGATTGGAAATGATTAGAGGGAGTAGGCACTCAGTAGGTTATAAAAAGTCTGATATAAATTATGAGTTTAAAGAGCATATTTTAAAAGCTAAGAAGGGTTTACAATTATATTTAGCTACTGATGGATATTTAGATCAAAATGGAGGGAAAAAAGGTTTTCCTCTTGGAAGAAAACGATTTAAAACTATTATTGAAAACAAGGGAGATAAAAGTTTTAATGAACAAAAAAATGCTTTAGTAAGTGAATTAAAAAGTTATCAAAATAATGAGGAACGAAATGATGATATAACCATTGTGGGAATCAGAATATGAGTTTTTTTATAATTTTTATTTTAGGGAGATGAATATGAATATAGATAATGTACAGAAATTAATTGATAGAGATGGCATAGTCTTTTTGTCATATGGAGGTTTTTTGACCCAAACTTTAATTGCAGGGATGACGGAAGTCTTAGAAAAAGAGGCAGAGTTTAATGATTTAAAAATGGGAACTGCTAATAGTATTTTTACAATTTTTATTGAGCTTTCTCAAAATATAATGAATTATTCTAATGAAAAAAATCTAGATTCAAAAAATGTTAAATCAGAAGGTTTGATTTTTGTTAGTAAAGATGAAGAGGGTAATTATTATATTCATAGTCAAAATATAATTAGCAATGAAGACAAAGAAAGAATAGAAATAAAACTAAAAGAGATAAGTTCAATGAACAAAGATGAGCTTAAGCATAGTTATAGAGAGTTAAGAAAGACTGGTAAAAATAGTCATGAAAAAGGTGGGGGAATAGGGTTTTATGAAATAGCAAAAAAAAGTAGTTCGATAAAATTTGAGTTTAATAAGATTAATGATGACAAATACTATTTTTATTTTATGTCAACGGTTAATGTAAGAAAAGAGGATGATTGATGAAAGATTTAATAATTGAAGAAACAAAATATACCCCATATATTAAATTAGAAGCAAAAGGTTTATTTGAATTATCAGGAAAATCTTATCCTGAAAATACATTTGAATTTTATAGACCAATGGTTGAATGGGTAAAAGAGTATTTAAGTAATAGTGAAAATAAAAAAACAGTTATAAATATGGAGATCATATATTTTAATTCAAGTAGTTCTAAACTATTTTTTGATTTCTTTGATTTATTAGAAGAGGCACATAATAAGGGGAAAATAATAGAGATAAACTGGATTTATGATAAAGAGAATGAGGTAGCTTTAGAAGCTGGGGAAGATTTTAAAGAGGATTTTTTAAATTTAAATTTTAATTTGTCTGAAAAGTAATTTTAATTTGTTGTAGTTTTGTTTGTGATCTGTTAGATAAGGAAAAAAGATGAATGATGAAGTTGATAACCAACTTGTAAAAGAATTAGAAGAACTAAAAGTAAATTTTATTGATACTACAGATAAGCTAATAAGAGACATTAAGCGACATGATAAAATTATGATAAGAAGTGACAAAAGACAAAGGCAAGAGTATGATCAACTTCAAATGAAATTAGAAGAGGTCGAAGCTTTAAGTAAGGAGATTGAAGAGACTCAAAGAGAAGTTGTTTTTACAATGGGTGCAATTGGGGAGAGTCGTTCAAAAGAGACAGGTAATCATGTAAAAAGAGTGGCAGAGTATTCAAAGCTTTTTGCTTTATATTGTGGTTTATCTGAGAATGAAGCAGAGATGTTAAAACAAGCAAGCCCTATGCATGATATAGGTAAGATTGCTATTCCAGATTCAGTATTAAATAAACCCGATAGACTTAATAGTGAAGAGAGAAAAATAATGGATTCCCACGCTCAGTTGGGCTATGAGATGTTAAAACATTCAAATAGAAATTTATTAAAATGTGCAGCAACAGTAGCTTATGAACATCATGAAAAATGGGATGGTACAGGATATCCAAGAGGCTTAAAAGGCGATGAAATACATATTTATGGAAGAATTACTGCTATAGCTGATGTTTTCGATGCACTTGGAAGCGATAGATGTTATAAGAGAGCTTGGAATGATGAGGAAATATTTGCACTATTTAGAAAAGAGAGAGGTAAACATTTTGACCCTCAACTTATAGATATCTTTTTTGAACATTTAAATGAATTTTTAGCCATTAGAGAAGAGCTAAAAGATGTCTTCTAAAGTTACTCATATCAATTCAAGATAAATTTTGCTAAAATCAAGTATTAATTTAAAGAAAATTTAGGATTTTATTTTGAAAAAATTAGTTGCTTATATTACATCATCAGTTCCTGATAATAATTTTAGTATAGATTTAGCTTTAAGTATGAAAGAATCAGGTGTTGATATTTTAGAATTAGGAGTACCTTTTTCTGACCCTATTGCAGATGGTCCAGTTATTGAAAAGGCAAACGAGATTGCTTTAGCTAATGGTTTTAAATTAGATGACTTATTTGAAGTTAGTTCGAAGATAGCTCCAAATATGGATATGTTATGGATGGGATATATGAATCCATTTTTTAGTTATGGGATAGAGAATTTTTTGAAAAAAGCAGATGAGTTTGGAGTAAATGGAATGATTATTCCTGATGTTCCTTTTGAAGAAGCTCAACTTTTAAAGCCACTTTTTAAAGAGTATAAAAAGGTAAATATCACTTTTATAGCTCCTACACATAGTGAAAATAGAATAAAAAAAATAGTTAGTAACTCAGAAAAGTTTATATATCTAGTAGCTTATGCAGGAATTACAGGAAGTGGGAAGAGTGAAGATTTAACTACAGTTATAGATACTATTAAAAAATATTCAGATACGCCATTATATATAGGTTTTGGAGTAGATGAAAAAACTTGTAAAAAGAAATCAAAAGATGTTGATGGTGTAATTGTGGGAAGTGCTTTTGTAAAGCACTTAATTGATAACTCTTTATCAAATAGTGAAAAAATAAAAAATATTTGCAATATTGCAAAAGAGATTAAGCAGAAAATAAACGAATAATTATGCATATTTTAGAACGTGATATTGAGTTTATAGAAGAGAATAGAGAGTGCTCTTATTTTGATGAGGAAGTATCAGATATTAGATATAGGTATTTACATTCTTGTACTAAAGATGATTATCAAAATATGTTGGAGCATGGTTGGAGACGTTTTGGTAAAATGCATTTCGTACCTGAATGTAAATATTGTCAAAAATGTATCTCTATGAGAATTGACGTTAAGAATTATAAGTTTTCACATTCTGAAAAAAGAGTTTTTAAGAAGAATCTTGATACAAAACTCTATATTCAAGCCCCTTCTTTAACCTTAGATCATTTGAGATTATATGATAAATATCATTTTCATATGAGTAAGAAAAAGAATTGGCCATATAGTTCAATTGAACCAGCAGAGTATGATAGGTCATATGTGCAGGGGAAGGCTGATTATACTAAAGAGTTTTTATTTGTAAAGGATGAAAAACTTATTGGCGTTGCATTAGTTGATATTTTGTCAAAATCTATTTCTGCAATTTATTGT
The DNA here is from genome assembly GCA_964480765.1 of uncultured Arcobacter sp. Classification (GTDB taxonomy): domain Bacteria; phylum Campylobacterota; class Campylobacteria; order Campylobacterales; family Arcobacteraceae; genus Halarcobacter. Next base: position 55,036 of record CAYZST010000012.1, read on the forward strand.
TTCTATGACCATGATTATGAAGATTTATCGATAGGTAAATTTTCTATTTTAGTCCAGATAAAAATTGCAAAAGAGTTAAATATTCCATATATCTATTTGGGTTATTGGATAAAAGAACATTTTTCAATGGGTTATAAAGAAGCATATAAACCTTTTGAAATTTTAAAAAATAGAGCCTCTTTAGAAGAAAAGACAATATGGGAACCATACTCATAATAGTAGATTTATGGTATAATTTCTCATCAATTTTTTTATAGTGAGATATTATGAATAAACGATTTTTTTTAGTTTTATTAGTATTTACAACATCACTTTTTTCTCAAACAGTTGATATGGAAGAATCATTAAATAATGTTGATTGTTTAATTTTACAAGATGAAAATTCAATTATTTGTAAATATGAACATGAGAGGTCAGATGAAGATCAAGAGGTTCTAGTACAATGGATCGATCCTAAAGGTGAAATTTCAAGAGAAAGAACACTTATTATTCCAGCTGGACATGGTTCTATTTATGATTTTAGATATATTGAAGGTAGAATGAAAGGTATTTGGCAATTTAAAGTAAAAGAGAAAGATGCTGAATATAATACAACGTTCACTCTTAAATAGAGAATTTAATAAGTAGTATTAGATACTAAGGTATAATTATATAAGTGTTAATAAAAAAGATAGGATAATAAAGTAATATGTAAATAGTTACATAAGAGAAGATCTCTTATGTAATAAAAATTAGAACTACTCTATAAGTTATGAAAGAAAGAATCCAAGCAGTAATTGTTGTAAATATAAATAAATAAGCTAGATATTTCCAAGAACCTGCTTCTTTTGCAAATACCATCGATGCAGCCAAACAAGGAAGATATATCATAACAAATACTATAAATGAGATTGCCGAAGCGAAAGGAATATTGTTTCTAACTTTTTCAATTAATCCTTCACTATCTTCATTTAACTCTTCTCCTAATCCATATAAAATACCTAAAGTTGATACAACAATCTCTTTTGCTGCAAGTCCTGTTTCTAGTGCAATAGTCATTTTCCAATCAAAGCCTAAAGGTGCAAATAATGGTTCTGAAAATCTACCAATTTTTCCTAAATATGAGTTTTCAAGATTATAAAGAGCAATTTGATTTTCAAGTGCATATTTTTCTTCATCCGAAGCAGCTAACTCAATCTTTTCGTTCATGATTTTTTCATATTTTAAATGTTTTGGATAGTTTGAGGCAAACCAGATTAAAATTGATGCTGCAAGAATAAAGGTACCTGCTTTTCTAAGATACATTAATGCTTTGTTTGAAACTGTATGCCAAATTAACTTAAATGAAGGCATTCTATATTTTGGCATTTCCATTACAAAAGGTTCATCTTCACTTTTGAATACAACGATTTTTAAAATTTTTGCAGCAATTAATCCTAAAAGTGCTCCTGAGATATAGATTATAAATAGAATATTACCTGCATTTTCCCCTTGAAAGAATGCTCCTACCAAAAGAACATAAATGGGAAGTCTTGCCCCACAAGACATAAAACCAATGATAAATAGAGTTAAAAGTCTATCTTTTTCATTTTTTAAAGTTCGTGCAGCCATATAAGCTGGAACAGAACATCCAAATCCAGTTACAAGTGGAATAAAAGATTTTCCATGTAGTCCAAATTTATGAAAAAAACCATCTAATAAAAAAGCGATTCTACTCATATATCCAGTTGTTTCAAGAAATGCAATTCCTAAAAAAAGTATAACAATATTTGGAAGGAATAGAACAACTGCTCCTACACCTGAAATTGCACCATCTGCTATAACTGAAGCGAGTTGTGTATCACCTAAAACCTCTTTGGTTTTATCAATTAAATTTGCAAAAAAGGAATCAATCATATCCATTGGAATATTACCAAGTTCAAAGGTTAATTGAAATAATCCCCACATTAAAAATAGAAAAATGGGTAAACCAAAAAGTTTATGAATAAGTAGTGAGTCTATTTTATCAGTAATTGTTTTCTCTTTTAACTCTTTTTTCTCTTTTACTGTTTCTGTTACAATTCCTTTTGCAAAAGCGAACTTTTCTTCATCAAATACATCATTAATATTTTTTGTTCTAAAATGTAAATAGATATGTTCTAAAGAGTCTTTTAGAAGAAATTGTAGTTCAATCCAGATAGGGTCATCATGAAACTTAAGAAAGGTTTTTTTGTCCTCTTTCAAAAGTTTAATGGCAATCTCTCTATAAGAGGTTTCACTTTTATATGACTTATCTATAAATAGAATAATAATCTTAGTAATTTCTTCTTCGATTACATCTGAGAAAATAAGTTTTGATTCAGCTTGAGGAGTTTCATATTTAGTGATTAGTGTTTCAATTAATTTTTCGATACCTATTTTATTTTTTGCAGAGGTTTTTATGCAAGGTTTACCGATTATTTTACTCAGTTGATTTTCATCAATACAGATACCTTCTTTTTCTGCTTCATCAATCATATTTAATGCAATAACCATCTTTTTATCTAAGGTTAATAGTTCACTTGTAAGGTAAAGATTTCTTTCTAAATTAGTAGAATCTAAGACATTTAGTATAATATCATAGTTCTCTTCTTCAAGATAACTTTTAGTAATTTTTTCTTCTAATGTATACTCATTTAATGAGTATGAACCAGGTAAGTCAGTTATTTTTAAAAGATACTCTTTATATTCAAAAACAATTTCAGTTTTTTCAACTGTAACTCCTGGAAAATTGCCAACTTTAAGTTTTGAGTTTGAAATTGAGTTAACAAGCATCGATTTACCAACATTAGGTTGTCCAACCAAAGCAATGTTTATTAGTTTCTTATCTTTAAATTTCATTTTAATTCCTCAACTTCAATTAGTTGTGCTTCTGAGTTTCTAAGTGCAAGTTTGGTATTGTTGATTTGAATTTCAATTGTATTTTTTGCTATTGTATATTCAATGACATTAATAATTGTACCTCTTGTTATTCCAAAAGAGCTTAGCCTAGATTTTAAAATTGCATCGGAATTTATTGAAATAATCTTAGCAGTCTTCCCTTTTTTTAATTCATTTAAATTCATGAAAATCCTTTTATGGTATTAATGATTATGATTATCAAATAAAATAGTACAAAAACTTAACTTAAACTTCAAATCATAAGTTAATTTTTTTAAATAAACAGGTATAAATATAATTAAAATTTATAACCAAAATACGTGTTTAAGGAGTTTTGATATATTTTTTTGTAATAATTAATTTATTAATTAAAGTAAGGCTACATATTATGATTAAAAGTGAAGAAGTAATTGACGAATTGAAAAGAATCGTAAAGCAAAAGGGTTTAAAGTATACTGAACAAAGGGAAATAGTTTTAAACATCTTACTTCATGCAGATGATCACTTAACAGCAGAAGAAGTATATAATTTAATTAAAACAAAAAAACCTGAATCGAATATTGGTATTGCAACAGTCTATAGAGCATTAGGTTTTCTTGAAGAGATTAATTTAATAACTTCAATTGCATTTGGTGCTGATGGGAAGAAGTATGAAAGCAATACAAAAGATCATCATGATCATCTTATTTGCACAAATTGTGGTAAAATTGTTGAGTTTATGGATGATGAGATTGAAAAGAGACAAGAGAGAATAGCGAAAAAAAATAACTTTAAGATTACAAGTCATTCTATGCAATTATATGGTGTATGTAGAACTTGCCAAAATAATATTTAAGAAATGGTAGTAAAAATTTTGGTATGTATAGGCATGCCAAGGAATATATTGCAAAAGATTTTAATATTGTTTTTTTCTTTATATATTTCTATTTATGCTGAAAATATAACAGTTATTCCTCAAAAAATTGAGTTTAATAAACAAAAGGCACTTTTAGGTAAAAAACTTTTTAAAGATAAAGGGCTCTCTATTGATAACACTATATCATGTGAAAGTTGTCATAATCTTAAAGAGGGTGGTGATGATAGTATAGCTACATCAATAGGAATAAATGGGCAGGTAGGAAATTTAAATGCACCAACTGTTCTTAATGCAGTTTTTAATATTAGTCAATTTTGGGATGGAAGAGCGAGAAATCTAGAAGAACAAGCTATTGAACCCATTGAAAATCCAATTGAGATGGGACACTCTTTTGATATTCTTATAAAAAAGTTAAAAGATACAGAATATAAAAAGGAGTTTAATAAAATTTATAAAGATGGTATTTCAAAAAAAAATATTGTAAATGCAATTGCAGAGTTTGAAAAAACATTAATAACACCAAATTCACGTTTTGATAAATTTTTAAGTGGACAAAAAGATGCTTTAACTGATTTTGAGAAAGAGGGTTTTTATCTTTTTAAAAATAAAGGGTGTATCTCATGTCATCATGGGGTAAATATTGGAGGAAATCAATATAATAAATTTGGAGTGATTGTTGAGATAGATAACAAGAATTTAGGTCGTTATAATGTAACAAAAAATAAGGAGGATGAATACTATTTTAAAGTGCCAACTTTGAGAAATATTGTACTTACTTCTCCTTATTTTCATGATGGAAGAACTTCTTCTTTAAAAGAAGCAGTTGCAACTATGTCAATGATTCAATTAGGAAGACCAATTACAGAAGTTGAATTAGAAAAAATAGTCGCTTTTTTAGAAACTTTAACAGGCGAACTAAAAATTATAGAGTAGTCATATGAAAAAAAAGAGTGATTTATTTTCAATTCTTCTTTATTTCTTTACATTATTAATAGTAGTTTTATTTTTCTTTTTATATCAAACACAAAGTAATATGAAAAATTATAATATCTATATGCGTACTTTTGATAAATTGAATGTAATAGAGGTTAAACTAAATAGTTTTTTAGAAAAAAAAGAACAGTTTACAAACTTTGATAAAATTACTAAGAAGTTAGATGAGTTTGAAATAGGTATTAAGTATTTAATAAATAGCAAGATAAAAAAAGATTTTAAATTAAAGTTAAAAAAACTAAAAGAGAAGTTTGAAGAGAAAAGAGCTTTAGTGGAGAGATTTAAATCTCGACAAGCATCGAATCTTAACTCTATTCATTATATTCATGAGTTAAATCACTATTTTATTAAAAACAATGAGATAAATCAGAGTTTAAAAACTTTGATAAATAGTACACTATTTTTAACTATGCAATATTTTAATAATCTCTCTCATGAAAAGAGCTTAATTTTAGGAAATTTAGAAGCAATTAAAACTATGAATAAATATTTTAATTTAAAAAAACTAACTTTTCTAGATTTTCATGTAAAATCAATATTAAATAATATAGATTATATGAATGAAATAAATAAAAAAAATAGTATATTAAACCTTAGAGGTGAGATAGAAAAAATTTATTTTGAATTTGATGTTTTATATAAAAAGAAGCTTTTTTATCAGCTAACAATATCCTATTTCTTTTTTATTTCTATTATTATAATGATAATTTTAATCTATAAAGAGAATAGAAAATTAAAAAGAATTAAGAATGAACTCTCTGCCTTCAAATACGCTGTAGAAAACAGTGATAACTCTATTTTATTAACAGATTCAAAGAAAAATATTTTATATGTAAATGATATTTTTGAAAAAGTTTCAGGTTTCAAAAAAGGTGAGATTTTTGGTTCTAAGCCTAAACTTTTAAGCTCAGGAGAGACTTCTCAAGAGGTTTATGATGATTTAAATAAAAAACTTGATGCAGGCAAAAAATGGGAAGGAGAGTTTATTAATAGAAGAAAAGATGGCTCTCTTTTTTATGAAAAAGCTTCAATTGTTCCTATTTATGTAGATAATGAGTTAATAAATTATTTAGCAATTAAACTTGATGTAACAAAGTATATTGAACAAAATGAAAAGATAAAGCTAGCTTCAATCGCTTTTGATAATATGCAAGAGGGAATTTTAATTTGTAATAGTAATAAAAAAATTATTGCAACAAATAAAGCTTTTGAGAAGATTCTAGGTTATTCCTCTAATGAAATAGTTGGGAAAAAACCAACACTTTTTAGTTCAGGCTATCATGATAAAATTTTTTATAAATATATGAAAGAGTCTTTGACTAGTAAAGGCTATTGGAAAGGAAAAGTTTATGATAGAAGAAAAGATGGTGAGGTAATTCCAATTTGGCTTAATATTGCAGTAATTAGAGATAATAAAGGAGATATTTCAAAATATGTTGCTGTTCATACGAGTTTAGAGGAGATAATCTCATCACAACAAAAAGCAGATTTTCTCGCTTATCATGATAGTTTAACTAAACTACCAAATAGAGTAAAACTAGAACAAGACTTATCTCATTTATTAAGTTTAGCAGATAGAAATTGCTTAAATATTTTTGTTCTTTTTATAGATTTGGATAGATTTAAAATTATAAATGATACTTTAGGACATAGTGTAGGAGATAAACTTTTAATTGTTATAGCAGATAGAATAAGAGCTATTTTAAGGGATACTGATATTGTGGCTAGAATGGGTGGTGATGAGTTTATTGTTGTCTTAGAATCATGTAAGAATAAAAAATCAGTAGGCTATGTTTGTAAAAAAATATTGGATACTTTAAAAGAGCCAGTACAGATAGAAAATAATGTATTAAATACAAGTGCAAGTATAGGGATTGCAATGTTTCCTGATGATGGTTTAGATATGAGTAGTTTAATTAAAAATGCGGATACGGCAATGTATCATGCTAAAAAACTTGGGAAAAACAATTATCAATATTATGATAAACAATTATCAATTGAAGTACATGAACAGTTACAAATTGAACAGGCTTTAAAAGAAGCAGTTTTAAATAATGAGTTTTATTTAAACTATCAACCACAGTATGATTTAGAGACAAAAAAGATTCTTTCTCTTGAAGCATTAATTAGATGGCAGCATTCTCTTTTAGGTTCTATAAGACCAGATAAATTTATTCCAATTGCAGAAGATACTGGTGATATAGTTGAGATTGGCAAGTTTGTTTTTGAAACAGTATGTAAAGATTTTTTTAAATTAAAACAAGAGTGTAATGATCTTAAGTATATAGCAATAAATGTATCTGCTATACAGTTTAAAGATAAAAACTTTTTAAAAGATATATGTGAAGTTTTAGATAAATACAAAGTTGATGCTTCTCAAATAGAGTTAGAAATTACTGAACGGTATATAATGGATTTTACTCATGAGAATATGAAAATAATAAATAGTTTAAGAGAGCTGGGGTTTAGGTTTTCAGTTGATGATTTTGGGACAGGATATTCTTCATTAAGCTATCTTACTAATTTCCCAATTGATGTTTTAAAGGTTGATAAAACATTTGTAAATGATTTACCTAATGATAATAATAATGTTCAGATTACAAAAGCGATTATAGCCTTAGCAAAAAGTTTAGGCTATACAATAATTGCTGAAGGAATTGAATATGAGGAACAAGAGCAATTCTTAAAAGAATTACAATGTAATATTGGGCAAGGTTATCTTTTCTCTAAGCCACTTCCCTTTGATGATATTATTACTTTATTGAAAAGATAAATTTCTATTTATTTTTATTTGGTAAGTATCTAAAGAAATAAAAGATAACTGCAAGCATTACAATAATAATTGCAATTGATAGAAAACTTAACTCAACTTCTGCAGTAGCACCTCTTTGATAGTTCCTTGGAACAAATAAAGACATACTTGATAAAAACATAAATGAAGCTGTAATAACAGCAATTAAGTGTGTAAAAACTTTATGAAATTTTGGTGCATAGAAGTCTTTTATCATCTTCCATGTTAAAAAAGTAGTTGTTAAAACAATAACATAAACAATTCCCATTTGTATTTGTGAATCCATAATACTCCCTTTTAAATAAGAGTATTATTGTATGTATAAATTACTTAAATTGATTTTAATTTTAATTTTTATCTTTAGTAGGTAATATTATTTAACTGAAGTTTTTAATATATTAGTCAAAGATTATGAAATTAAACTTATCTTTAATGGTGGAGGTGTGGGTATCGAAACCCAGTCCTAAAACCACTACTACCAGCGTCTACATGCTTAGAAGGGTTGTAAAATTTCACTTTGTAGCAGCACAACCCGCAAAGCAACTGCAAAGCTAAGATCAAGAAATGTCTCAAAAAGATATGATCAGTATCTTTAGGATAATCTATCTGGGTGAATCCACTATAATCAGCATAGATAGAATCTACTGAGTGAACCTCCGAAGACTCAAGCCCTTAGGCGAGTCAATAAGTTGTTAAACTTACGCAGCTTTAGCGTAAGCTGGAGCGTAATCTGTATTGTTTGCGTCTAAAAAAATGAGCCGCTTAAGGTATGCTCAGACCTGCATGCAACTGATCCTCATGGCTCTAGTCGAAGCCAATTCACCCCCAGTTGAAAAGTAATCCAATACAGCTAAATTACTTTAAGGAGAGAAATTATATCCAAAAAATCTTGTAAATTGATTATTAATAGAAGTTGCGTGTTAAATAGTTTAAAAATTAAATTTTTTTTGGTGAATTTACTATAATCAAAACCAAATTCCCCTTCTCCTAAAAAAAATGAGAAATAAATTATAACAAAGGAATACTACTTTTGTAAGTATGATTTTGTGAGTATTTTTAAACAATACTTTTGATATAATTATGCATATTTATATTGGAGATTTTTTATGAGTAAAAGAGGTATTTTAATCATTGGTGCAGGTGGAGTAAGTAGAGTTGCTACGATTAAATGTGCTATGAACATTGATACATTTGAAAAAATTACATTAGCATCAAGAACTATTAAAAAATGTGATTCTATCGCAATGGATATTAAAGAAAAACTTGGTGTTGAAATCACTACGGCTCAGGTAGATGCTGATGATATTATTCAATTAGTTAATTTAATTAAAGAGGTGAATCCAAAAGTGGTTTTAAATGTTGCTTTACCATATCAAGATTTAGCAATTATGGATGCTTGTACACAATCTGGTGTTGATTATGTTGATACTGCAAATTATGAACATCCAGATGAAGCAAAATTTGAATACAAAGAGCAATGGGTAAGAGATGAGCAATTTAAAAAAGCAGGTGTAAGAGCACTATTAGGTTCAGGGTTTGATCCAGGTGTTACTGGAGTATTTTGTGCATATGCACAGCAAAATCTTTTTGATGAAATTCATTATATTGATATTATGGATTGTAATGCAGGTGACCATGGATATGCTTTTGCAACAAACTTTAATCCTGAAATTAATTTAAGAGAGGTATCTGCAAATGGTAGGTATTGGGAAAATGGAGAGTGGATTGAGACTAAGCCTCTTGAAATTAGAATTGATCATGATTATCCTGAAGTTGGTGTTAAGCCATCTTATCTTTTATACCATGAAGAGTTAGAATCCCTTGCAAAAAATATTAAAGGTTTAAGAAGAATTAGATTTTTTATGACATTTGGAGATTCTTATATTCAGCATATGAATTGCTTACAAAATGTAGGTATGCTTGGCATTGAACCTATTATGCATCAAAGTCAAAAAATTATTCCGATTGAATTTTTAAAGACTTTATTACCAGATCCAGCAAGCTTAGGACCAAGAACAGTTGGTAAGACAAATATTGGTTGTATTATTGAGGGAATTAAAGATGGTGAGAGAAAAAAGATTTATATCTATAATGTTTGTGATCATCAAGAGTGCTATAAAGAAACAGGAGCACAGGCGGTATCTTATACAACAGGAGTACCAGCGATGATTGGTACAAAAATGCTTTATAAGGATATTTGGACTGGAGAGGGAGTATTCAATATTGAAGAGTTTGATGCGAAACCTTTTATGGATGAGTTAATGATTCAAGGACTTCCTTGGAAAATTTTAGATTTACCAATAGAGTAAATTTTTTATTTAGTTAAGAGTATTTAAATATACTCTAGCTAAATTTTTTTAAAATACTATTTATTTTTCTTACTGTTATTCAAATAATAAATTCAAATATAATATATAAAATGGTAGCAAAATCAAAGTGATATTATCTCTTAATTGGTTATAATAATGTTATATAATATCATATTTAGAAGGAGTCTTTTATGCAAAAATATATATGTACTATTTGTGATTATATTTATGATCCTAAACTTGGTGATCCAGATAGTGGGATTGAACCTGGAACAGCTTTTGAAGATATTCCAGAGGATTGGGAATGTCCAGATTGTGCAGTAGGAAAAGAGGATTTTGAGCCATATGATGAAGAATAATATTGTAACTAGTATAAGTGAACTTCCTTCCCCAGCTTTTGTTTGCGAAGAGAAGTTATTAAAAAGAAATTTAGAACTTTTAAAAAGAGTTCAAATTGAAGCAGAAGTAAAAATTCTTTTAGCTTTAAAAGGTTTTTCTCTTTGGTCTACTTTTGATATTTGTAAGGAGTATCTAGAAGGTTGTTGTGCTTCGGGACTTCATGAAGCTATTTTAGCAAAAGAAGAGTTTGGTAAAGAAGTACATACATATTCTCCTGCTTTTAAAGAAGAAGAGATAGAAGAGATAATTGAATTATCTAACCATGTGATATTTAATTCCTTTAATCAACTAGATAGATTTAGAGACAAAGCAAAGGGGAGAACTTCAATTGGATTAAGAGTAAATCCAGAGTATTCTTCAGTAAAAGTTGATTTATATAACCCTTGTGGAACATTCTCAAGGCTTGGTATAACAAAGAAAAATTTCCAAGAAGATAATTTAGAGTATGTGGAGGGTTTACATTTTCATGCACTTTGTGAACAAAATGTTGATGCTCTAGAAGGTGTTTTAGCTAATTTTGAAAAAAATTTTGGTCATCTATTAAAAGATATGAAATGGGTAAATTTTGGTGGAGGACATCATATTACAAGAGTGGATTATGATGTTGAAGGATTGATAAAACTTTTAAAAGATTTTAAAAATAGATATTCTCATTTAGAAGTTTATTTAGAACCAGGAGAGGCAATTGGATGGCAGACAGGTTACTTAGTGGCAACTGTTTTAGATATTATTGAAAATGGAATGTTAATAGCCATTCTAGATTGTTCTGCTGAAGCTCATATGCCTGATACTTTAGCTATGCCTTATAGGGCAGATATTAGGAATTCTGCTTTGGCAAATGAAAAAAAATATACTTATCGTCTAGGAGGAAATACTTGTTTGGCAGGGGATATTATCGGAGATTACTCTTTTGATGAGCCTTTAAAAGTAGGGGATAAAATTATTTTAGAAGATATGATACACTATACAATGGTTAAGACTACAACTTTTAATGGAATTAAGTTACCATCAATAGTTATAAAAAATGAACAAGGATGTTACCAAATTGTAAATAATTTTGGGTATAATGCATATAAATCTAGATTATCATAAGGAGGACTAAAAGCAAAATGGGAGAAGATAAAGCGATTATTAGAGAAGAGTTAAAGGATAATGAAGTTATAGATACTCAAAAAGATATAAAGCAGAATAAAAAGTCTAATATAGAAAGAAAAAAACTGAACGAAAAAGACAAGAGAGTTCAAATTTGGGTTAAGAAAGAGACATTGGAGTATGAAAAAGAACTTACGAAACTTCAAATAGAGTTATTAAAATTTCAAAACTATGTGAAAGATAAAGGACTTAAAGTTTTAATGGTTTTTGAAGGTAGAGATGCTGCTGGTAAAGGTGGAACGATTAAAAGGATTACTGAGCACTTAAACCCTAGAGGTGCAAGGGTTGTTGCATTAGAAAAACCTAGTGATATTGAAACAACACAATGGTATTTCCAAAGATATACTAAACATTTGCCAAGTGCAGGAGAGATAGTTCTTTTTGATAGGTCTTGGTACAATAGAGCAGGGGTTGAACCAGTAATGGGATTTTGTACTTCTGAAGAACATCATGAGTTTTTAAGAGAAGTTCCTGAGTTTGAGAATATGCTTGTAAAATCTGGAATCATACTTTTAAAGTTTTATTTTTCAGTTTCTAAAAAAGAACAGGCTAAAAGATTTAAAAAAAGAGAGATTGACCCTTTAAAACAATATAAATTGTCTCCTGTTGATAAAGAGTCTCAAAAACTATGGGATAAGTATACTATAGCTAAGTTTTCTATGTTGATGGCATCAAATACAGATATTGCACCTTGGATTATAATTAAAAGTGATAATAAGAAAAAAGCTAGAATAAACTGTATTAAACATATTTTATCTCAAGTTTATTATCCTAAAAAAATAGCAGATGATGAAATTCAAACTGATGATGAGGTTTTAATTTCAGGAAAACAAGAATTAGGAATAATGGAACAAGAAAATAAGTTTGCAAAGGCATAATTAAAAATGAATTTAAGTGATTTTGAAAAGACGAATTATAGTGGATTATATATATCAAAAGTAGAACATCCTACTTTTGGTAAAAAATATATTGCAAGATTTCAATATGATAAAAAAAGATATGTTAAGGTTTTGGGTTATACAAAAAAAGATAATCTTTCTAAAAAAGCTGCATTGAATTTAATGCAGAAGTTTAAAGATTCAATTGTAGTTGAAAAGAAAGAGAAAGAAAAAAAAGTAGATAATTCTGAACAAATCAATGATGAAAAAAATGAAATATTATTAGAAGAAAACAAAAGATTAAAAGCTCTTTTAGGTAATTTTAAAGATATTGATCCACAAGTATTACAAGATGGTATTCAAAAAATTTATGATCTTGAAGAGTTAAAAAAATATCAAATTGAATTAATAAAACTTCAAAATTATCTTGAAAATGAAAATAAAAGAATGATTATTATTTTTGAAGGAAGAGATGCTTCAGGGAAAGGTGGAGCAATTAGAAGAATCACTAGATATATGAATAATAAGCATTATAGAGTTGTTGCCTTAGGAAAACCAACTGAAACACAGAGAAATCAGTGGTTTTTCCAAAGATATATTGAACATTTTCCAACAGGTGGAGAGATGGTTTTATTTGATAGATCTTGGTACAACAGAGCGATGGTAGAGCCTATTTTTGGATTTTGTTCAAAAGAAGAACATGAAATTTTTATGGAAGATGTTGTAAATTTTGAACAAGATTTGGTTAGACAAGGTATGATTTTAATTAAGCTTTATTTTTCCGTATCAAAAGAGGAGCAAAAAAGAAGATTTGATAGAAGAATTAATGATCCTCTAAGGCAATGGAAGTTTTCTGAAGTGGATATGCAAGCACAAGACTTATGGTCAGAGTTTTCAGAAAAGAAGTACGAAATGTTAAGAAGAACATCTTCAAGGAGTGCACCTTGGCATGTTGTAAGAAGTGATGATAAGCATAAGGCAAGAGTTGAAGCAATTAAGATTATTCTAAACTCAGTTGATTATGATAGTAGAAATTATGCATTAGATTTTGAACCAGATGAGAGTGTTAACATCTCTGTTCAAAAAGAGTTAATGCAAATGAGAAAAACTCAAAACTATTAATTTTATTTAACATTTAAGTCTTTTAGGCTTAAATGTCCTCTCTTTACCAAGGGTTTATAGAGTTATCTTCATTTTTTGTTTGAACTCTTTTTAAAAGAACTTGATTCCTTTTGTTTTCTAGTGTTTTAAGCCATTTTTGTTCTTCTAAATCTGATATTTCATTTTTTTGTAAATTTTTATTGATATTAGAATTTTGTTGTTTCTCTTTTTCTTCTTGATTTTGTACTTTTTGAGAGTTTTCTTCTTTTTTATTATCTT
>CAYZST010000012.1:68770-80005 GCA_964480765.1 uncultured Arcobacter sp.
TTTATTATCTTGGTTTTTCTGTTCTTTATTTTGTTTAGAGTTGTTTTCTTTATTTTCTTGTTTATTCTCTTTCTTCTTATTTAGTATATTTTGTATAGTTTCAAGATTTTGACTTGTTTGTTCATCCGCTTTTATTTCTAAAGCTTTTTCATACATTTTTTTTGCATTTTCTAAATCATTTAATTTAACATAAGAATTACCTAAATTATGGAGTTTTTTATATTCTAATTCTTGGTTTGATGTAACTATGTCTTGATAAGTTTTTAGTGCTTTTTCATACTCTTTTGCTTTATATAGTGAGTTTGCATAGTTATATTTGGCTTCTGGTGTTTTGGCTACTTTTTCAAACTCTTTTGCTGAATTTTTAAACTCCTCTTTTTCATAAAAATTTTTTGCTTTTTTTATTGTTTTAAAATCAAATTCAAATGCATGAATTTCTGATAAATTAAAGCTTACAAATATCATAATAAACAGCTTTACAAATCTTTTAGAAAAAAAACTAGGGAGAGATGAAAAGGCAATAAAAAGTATAAAAAGTGCAAGTGCAAGAGGATAATAAAAAAGCTCAGTATATGTTTTAAACTTTTTAGAGTCAATAGCCTTTTTCGTTGATTTTTTTTCAATATCAAGAAGAATTTGTTTTATATCCTCATCATTTAATGAATAATTGATATATCCTCCATTTGTATTTAAACTCAATTTTTTAATATTCTCATTTAATGGAACTGTTACAATAGAACCATCATCTTTTGTTAAGAAATCACCATTTTCTAGTTTAATATGAGCTGATTTCTTACTTGCAAGTGCAAGTGTATATACATTTATATTATTCTTTTTTGCAAAATTAATCTCTTTATCAAAGCTTATGTTGTTTCCACCATCAGTTAATAAAAGTAGGTTTTTATTTTCATAATCTTTTAGAAGTTTCACACTAGCTTCTAAAGTTGAAAATATATTTGATCCATTATCAAAGTTTATTCCTGTATCAAGACTATTTATTAATATTTTAAGAGAATTAAAATCTTGTGTTATAGGAGATAAAATAAAAGAGGATTTTGCAAATAATATTACGGCTAAAGAGTTTTGCTTTGCATTTTCAATAATACTTAAAAGCTTTCTTTTTGCAAATGTTAATCTATTTGGAGATATATCGTTTGCAAGCATTGATTTTGAAACATCTATTGCAATTACTATTGCACTTACTTCTTGCTTGAAATTTAACTCTTTTTCGTGTGTCACTGGTCTTGCAAGTGAAATGGTCATCAAAATAGTAGCAATAAAAAAGAGGATATTTCTTGTAATTTTACTCATATATTTGTTAGCTATTGAGAGTTTATTTAATATATTTTTAGAAAAATATTGTTCAAAAATATCTTTTTTTGTTATTACTAAAAACATCAAAACTAGACTAGGAATTAACATAAAAAATAACACATTTGGATATAAAAATTTCAAGCTACTACTCTTTTGATTTGGTATATAAATTTTCTAATAGGTATTTTATAAAAAATTAGATAAAATCACGACTAAAATTAAAAAACGGAGTAGTTTTAATGGAATTTAATGCGAACAGAGTTGATGAAGCTAATGCAGTTATTACTTCAACTATTTCTGCAAAAACAGTAGAAGAAAATATTGACAAAGTAGCTAAACAAGCTTCTAAAACAATGGATATTCAAGGATTTAGAAAAGGTAAAGTTCCTGTTGTTGTTGTAAAACAAAGATATGCTGATAAATTAAGAGAAGATGCTGAAAGTGAAGCAGTTAAATCAGTTTTAACAGATGCTTTAAAAGAGTTAGGAATTGAAAATGCTGATTTAGTTGGTGAGCCAGCATTCTCAAAATTTGAGAAAAAAGATGATGGTTCTATTGAGATAGAAATCAAAGTTGCTTGCAAACCAAATATAGATTTAGGAGACTATAAAGCATTAATTCCTACAGTTGAGTTAAAAAATGTAGATGCAAAAGAGATTGATTCAAGACTTGAAGATATTGCAAAACAATCTGCACCATTAGAAAAAATCAAAAGAAAAAGAATGGTTAAAAATGGAGATTTTGCAGTAATCGATTTTGAAGGTTTTGTTGATGGTGTTGCATTTGAAGGTGGAAAAGCTGAGAAATATCCACTAGAGATTGGTTCTGGTGCTTTTATTCCAGGATTTGAAGAACAAGTTATTGGTATGAAATATGAAGAACAAAAAGATATTACAGTAACTTTCCCTGCAACTTATCAATCAAAAGACCTAGCTGGTAAAGAGGCAGTTTTTAAAGTAACTTTACATGAAATTCAAGAAAAAGTTCCAGCTGAAATAAATGATGAACTTGCTGCAAAAATGCTTCCAGGTGAAGAAAAAGCAACTATTGATACTTTAAGAGCTAAGATTGAAGAACAAATTCAAGCAGAGCAAAAGGCTACATATTATAGAAATGAGTTAAAACCAGCATACTTAGATAGATTAGTAGAAGAGTTAAATTTTGCATTACCTGCAACAGTAGTTGACCAAGAGATTAACTATGCTTTAAACAATAAAGTAAAATCTATGACTGAAGATGAGATTAAAGAGTTACAAGAAGATGCTTCAAAAGTTGAAACAATTAGAGATGAGTTAAAAGAAGATGCACAAAGATCTGTAAAAGCTACTTTTATTGTCGATGCATTAGCAAAAGCTGAAGGTGTAGAGGTTTCTGATCAAGAAGTTACTCAAGTGATTTACTTCGAAGCAATGCAAATTGGACAAAATCCACAAGATGTATTAAAACAATACCAAGAAGCAGGATATTTACCAGCAATTAAAATGTCTATGGTAGAAGAGAAAGTAATTACTAAATTATTAGACGAAAAAGCTGGAAACTAAAACTTAGGATAGAAAAAATGAGTTATATACCATATGTAGTCGAAAAAAGTGGAAGAGGTGAAAGAAGTTATGATATTTATTCAAGACTTCTAAAAGATAGAATTATTATGCTTAGTGGTGAAATTAATGATCAAGTAGCATCAACAGTTGTAGCTCAACTTCTATTTTTAGAAGCAGAGGATCCAGATAAAGATATCTATTTATATATCAACTCTCCAGGTGGAGTAATTACAAGTGGTATGTCAATCTATGATACAATGAATTATATTAAACCAGATGTTTGTACTATTTGTATAGGACAGGCAGCATCTATGGGGGCTTTTTTATTATCCTCTGGAGTAAAAGGTAAGAGATACTCTTTACCTAATTCTAGAATTATGATTCATCAACCATTAGGTGGTGCACAAGGTCAAGCAACTGATATCCAAATTCAAGCAAAAGAGATTCAAAGAATGAAAGACTCTTTAAATGCGATGATTGCTGAACAAACAGGACAAAACATTAAAAAAATTGAAGCTGATACTGATAGAGATAATTTTATGAGTGCACAAGAGGCTTATGAATATGGTTTAATTGATGAAGTTATCATTAACCATAAGTAATAGAAATGATTAGAAAAGTTATAACATATCCCAATAAACTACTTAGAACAAAATCTAAAGACGTGGAGAAGTTCGATGAGGAACTTCACACGCTTTTAGATGATATGTATGAGACTATGATTGCTAAAAATGGAATAGGACTCGCTGCAATTCAAGTTGCTATTCCTTTAAATATATTAATTATCAATCTTCCAAATAAAGAGGATGTTCAAGATAAAAAAGATTTAATTGAAGCAATTAACCCTATAATTACTCATAAAGATGGTGAACAAGTTTATCCAGAAGGCTGCTTAAGTGTCCCTGGATTTTATGAAGATGTAAAAAGAGCTTATCATATAATAGTGGAGTATTATGATAGGTATGGAAATAAACAAACTATGGAGGTAGAAGATTTCCTTGCCGTAGTTTGGCAACATGAAATGGAACATCTTGCAGGACATCTATTTATTGAAAACTTATCAATCACAAAAAGAAAGAAATTTGAAAAAGAGTGGAAAAAGAAGTTAAAAGAAAACTAAACTTCTCTTCATATAAAATAAAACTAATATAAACAATAAAATTTAAATTTTCATCTAACTAATAAAAATATTGTTAAATAATATTTATCGTTATAACTATTAATAGTTTTTATATTATAATTATAAAAATTATTAAAGGTTTTTTATGAGAACTATTAAATGTGCTACTTTAGATGAAATAGATGCAAAAGAGGTTGATGTTGAGATTACTTTTACAAAAGGATTACCTAGTTTTACTATTGTTGGGCTTGTAAACTCTGTAATAAATGAGTCAAAAGATAGAGTTAAATCTGCACTTTTAACAAATGAATATAAATTTCCTCCTAAAAAAATAACTGTTAATTTAAGTCCAAGTGAGATTAAGAAAAGTGGAACTCATTTTGATTTACCAATTGCTTTATTGATCTCATTGTATGATGAGAAAGTTGATTTAAATGAGTTTCATATTTTTGGCGAAGTGGCACTAAATGGGAAGATAAAAGATAGTATTTCAATTTTTCCTATTATACTCTCTCTTGCAAAACAAGCTAAAATAAAAAATGTTTTAGTATGTGAAAAAAGTGCAAAAAAGATTTCAAAAATACCTAATCTTAAAATTTTTTGTGTAAATAGTTTAATAGAAGCAATTGAGTTTTTTAAAACTGATGATAAAAACAGATTTTTATATAAAAATGATGAATTCTTATATGATAAAGTCAATATAAATGGTAAGCAATTTTTTTATATAAGTGAATATATACAAGATTTTGTTGATGTAAAAGGACAAGAAAATGCTAAAAGTGCAGCTTTGATTGCAGCAGCAGGTAATCATAATCTTTTATTAGAGGGAAGTCCTGGATGTGGTAAAAGTATGATTGCTAAAAGATTACCTTATATTATGCCACCTATGAGTTTAGATGAGATATTAGAAGTAGCAAAATTTCAGGCACTTGATTTAAAGGAGCCAAATTTTAAGCCACAAAGGGTTTTTAGGTCTCCTCATTGTACAAGTACAAGGGCAAGTATAGTTGGAGGAAATAGTATAGGAGAGATTGCATTATCAAATAATGGTGTTCTATTTTTTGATGAGCTACCTCATTTTAGTTCTTCGATACTTGAAGCTTTAAGAGAGCCTCTTGAGGATAATAAACTTTTAGTAAGTCGTGCAAATTCAAAAGTTCTTTATGAGACTAAATTTTTATTTATATGTGCTATGAATCCATGTCCTTGTGGTAATTTGCTTTCAAAAGATAATAGTTGTAGATGTAATGAATTAGAAGTAAAACGATACAAAAATAGATTAAGTGAACCTTTTTTAGATAGGATTGATTTGTATATTGTTATGAATGAAACGAATTTAAATGATAAATCAACTATGAGTTCAAAAAATTTACATAAAAAAGTTATAGAAGCATTTAAAATGCAAATTTTAAGAGGACAGAAAGAATTAAATGGAAAACTAAATGATGAAGAGATTAAAAGGTTTTGTGTCTTAAATGAAGATTTAAAAAAAGTATTATATAAAGCTACTATTAACTTTAATCTCTCTTTTAGAAGTGTGAATAAAATATTAAAAGTTGCAAGAACTATAGCTGACTTGGATTCATCTTCTGAAATTAAAAAAATCCATTTAATGCAGGCTTTAAGTTATAGAAGAAGATAAGTAGGTAAGTTTAGATATAATTGCCTTAAACATAGATATTAAGGAATTAGATGACTAAATGTGGGTATGTATCAGTTGTGGGTAGACCTAATGCTGGGAAAAGTTCATTATTAAACTGGCTTGTTGGTGAGAAGATTGCAATGGTTTCACATAAAGCTAATGCTACAAGAAAGAGATCTAATATTATTGTAATGAATGGAGATGACCAAATTGTATTTGTGGATACACCTGGTATTCATGAAACAGAGAAACTATTAAATCAGTTTATGCTAGATGAAGCTTTAAAAGCTATTGGAGATTGTGATTTAATTCTATTTTTAGCACCTATTACAGATAAATTAACACACTATGAAAACTTTTTAGAAAAGAATAAGAAAAATACTAAACACCTCCTTCTTCTTACGAAAATTGATAATGTAACAAATAATGAAGTTCTTGAAAAGATGAAGGAGTATGAGCAATATGCAGATAAATATGAAGCTGTAATTCCAGTATCTATTAAAAAGCAGACTAAACATAAAGATATTTTAGATGTAGTTGTGAAATATCTTCCTGAACATCCATATCTTTTTGAACCCGAAATTTTAACTACTGAACATATGAGGGATATTTTTAAAGAGTTTATTCGAGAATCAATTTTTGAGAATATCTCCGATGAGATTCCTTATGAAACAGACGTTTTAATTAATAAAGTAGAAGAGAAAAAGAATATTGATGTTGTAAAAGCAACAATTGTTGTTCAAAAAAGTACTCAAAAAGGTATGATTATAGGTAAAGGTGCAACAGCAATTAAAAGAATTGGTAAAGATGCCAGAATAAAAATTGAAAAATTAACAGGTAGAAAATGTTTTCTGGAATTATTTGTATCTATTAAAAAAGGGTGGACAAAAAATAAGCAAGGTTTAAAGGATCTTGGTTATGATGTAACATTTTAAAAAAAATAATATAAATATATATTTATTTAAACTTATTTAAACCTTTTTAATAATAAACTTACTTATATTTTTATTAAAAAGGTTGCTGATGCTTGTAGTAAAGCTACAATCTTCTGAAGAGATTAAGAAAAAATATTTACTTAAGTTTATAACTACTAATTTAAAAAATATTAAAATAAAGCTTACATCTAAAAATAGAGTATATATTTCATATATTAAGAGTATGAGTATTTATCAAGTTTTTATTTTTGAAAATAAAATACCTCAAATATTTTTTTATGAACCTCAAAAAGAGTTTGAACTTCTTTTATCAAAGAATTTTTTTGTTCTATATAAGGATTATAAAGTTTACTATCATGAAGAAGTAGAGAAAGTTAATATTGATGATATCTACTTTTATGTAAAGAAAAATTTCAATTTCAAAAATATCAAAATCTTATATATGGAAGATATTATATTAAACAATCAGCCAAGAGATATTTTTGAAAAACCTATTAAATCTAAACTTTTTAAGCTATTTTTATTTTATATGTTTTTTTTACTTTTTGGTTTTTATTTTTATGGGAATAGTAAAACCCATAGTAGTTTTAATGACTTTATAAAAAAATTTCAATCGAAAAAAAAAGAGATAGCTTATAAGTATATAGTAGGAGATGTTTTAAAAATATTTACAATTGCAAAAAAAAATGAAGTTGAAATAATAAGTTTAGAGTATAAAGGAAAACTGTTTTTTGTGGTTTTTTCTTCTAAAAAGGAGAAAAATTTAGATAGTTTTTTAAAAAGTTTCAACTCTTATAAATTAGAGAAAATGGAAGATAATAAAATAGAAAATAGAGTAATAATAAATGCATATTTTAAATTTGATTGAAGATAGTTTTGATGAATTATCAATAAAAACAAAGATTGAGTTATTTGTTTTTCCTTTATTAGTTTTATTATTAATCTGGAATCTATTTTTTAATGATATTAAATTTGTTGAGGAATTAAGTCAAAAAAAATTTGATACTAATAATTTACAAATGAAAACAGATATTATTGATATTATAAGTGATATAAGAGAGTTTTGTTCAGATAGAAAAATAAAACTTGAGTATTTGGAGGGGAAAGATAGGTATATAGATTTAAAAGTAAAAGCAAAAAATGAAAAACTATTTTTACTTATAAAATATATTGAGCAATATAATAGTTTTTCAAGTATTGATTATTTGAAAAAAGAGAATCAATTTTTAGAATTAAAGGTTTCTTTTAATAGTTTGTATCTAAAAAGGGAGTCAACTTTTGATTTTAAAACAGAGTTAATAGAAGAGAATGAGAAAAAAAAAGATGAAAAGGTTTTGAAACATTTCAAGCTTGAGGCGATAGTTGGTGAAAATGTTTATTTAAATAAGAAATGGTATCAAAAAGATCAAATAGTTGATAATTTTACTTTAACTAGGGTTGGGAGTAATTATATTCTTCTCTCAAATGGATTTATTAAAATAGAAGTTAGGTTATATGAAAATGATGAGTATTGAAGAGGTGATTGATTATGAATTTTTAGATAGTTTTGAGCTTTCTTTATTAAAAGAGGCTTTAGTAATTCCTATAAAAAGTGACAATATTTATATGAATTGTTTTACTTGCAAGAATTCAAATATTAGTTTACTTAAAACAAATCTTCTATTAAAAAAAATTGAGATAGATAAAGAGGAGATTCTTTTCTTTTTAAGTGATTTTTCTTTTAGAAAAAAATTGTATCAACAAGTAATAATGATAGTTAAAAACAAAGAGAATGAGAATTCAATAGCTATATTTATCGATTCTTTATTAAATAAGGCAATTGAATTAAGAGTTAGTGATATTCATATAGAGAGTTTAAAAAAAATTGTTTTAATAAGATTTAGAATAGATGGAGTTCTAAAAACTTTTTATTATTTTGAAAAGAAGTTGAGCTTTTCAATTAGTTCTTACATAAAATATTTATCAAAACTTGATATAACACAAAATAGAGTACCTATGGATGGAAGATTTACAATATTTTTAAAAGAGAAAAAGTATGATTTTAGAGTCTCTACTATGCCAACAATATATGGAGAATCAATTGTTATTAGAGTTTTAGATAATAAAACTATTACAAAAAATTTATCTAAATTGGGTTTTACAAAAAGAGTACATGAAAAGATGAAAAAACTATTAAGTTTAAAAGAAGGCTTGATACTGATTGCTGGACCAACGGGAAGTGGTAAGACAACTACTTTGTACTCTATAATAGAGGAGTTAAATAGTGAAAATAAAAAAATTATTACAGTTGAAGATCCTGTTGAATATAAAATACAAGGAGTCCAACAAATTGAAGTAAATGAACAAATAGGTTTAAGTTTTAGTAGTGTGTTAAGAAATATATTAAGACAAGATCCAGATATAATATTAATAGGTGAAATAAGAGATAAAAAATCATTATCAATAGCATTTCAAGCTGCATTAACAGGACACTTAGTCTTAGCTTCAATTCATGCAAATGATTCAATACAGACACTATCAAGATTGATTGATTTAGATACTGATTACTATTTATTAGTATCAACACTTAAATCTATAATTTCGCAAAGATTAATTTTGAATTATTGCAAAAAGTGTAATAATCAAGGTTGTGAAATATGTAGTTATACAGGTTATTTTGGTAGAAGTTGTATAGCAGAGATTTTAGATATTGATGAAGCAATATCTTCATTTATATTAAGTGATTTTAAACTAGAAGAGATAAAAAAATATCTAAAAAAGATTAACTTTAATACTATATTTGATGATGGAATATTAAAAGTGAATAGTAAACAAAGTAGTTTAGAAGAAATTTATAGGGTAATGAATATTTAGATGAAATATACAATCTATTTTCAAGAAGATTCAAAAATAAGGAGTTTAAAAACTAATTCTTTGGAAAATAGAGAACTACCAGCAAATATCATAAAGATAAAAAAAAATTTTTTCTATTTTGAAACTAAAAAAAGTATAAAACAAAGATATTTAAAAAATATAATATATGAACTAAGTTTGATGTTAGAGGCAAACTTATTATTAGATGAAGCCTTTTTAATATTAATAAACAAAGAGAAAAATAATACAAAAAGAGAGTTTTTAAAAATATTAAAAGACTCTTTTTCAAACTCAAAAGATATCTTAAGTTCATTAGATAGTTTTTCTATAAATCCTTTAGTTAAATCTTTTTTTCAAATAACTCAAAGAAGTGGAAATCCAAAACAGAATCTAAAAGCATTATGTAAACTTTTAGCTCAAACAGAAGAGATTAAAAGAGAGTTTTTAAAGCTACTTGCTTATCCAATAGTTTTATTAATATCCTCTTTTTTATGTTTAGTTGGTATCTTTAAATTTGTTGTTCCAAACTTTCAATCAATTTTTTTACAAGCAAAGATGCCTCTTTCTTTTTCTACAAAAGCACTTTTTTTAGTAAAAGAGTTCTATGAAAACTATTTTATTTTATCAATATTTTTAATCTTTATATTTACTATTTTTATTATTATTTTATACAAAAAAGAGGGTTTATTTAAAAGTAAAATAGATATGTTTTTTGTAAAGTACTGTTTTGTTTTCTCTGAGTTGTATAAAATAAAAATCTTTTATAATCTATTTTTACTCATGGAAATTATGATTGAAAATAAATATAGTTTTCATGACAGTTTATCTAAAGCTAAAATTTTAATAAATAATCAATATCTTTTAGATAGAATTACCAAAATAGAAAATCTATTAAAAAGTGGAAATAGTATAAGTTTTGCATTTGAGTCTGTAAAGCTCTTTGATGATTTAACCATTAGTTTACTTAAAACAGGCGAAGTTTCAAACTCTATGCAGAAAGTAGTTTTAGAGATTAAAAATATTTATAAAAAAAGATTTGATGATAAGGTGAAACTATTTTCACTACTAATAGAACCTATATTCTTCATGTTTATAATGGTAATAATCATTTGGGTTGTATTAGCAATTTTTGTACCATTATGGAGTATGAGTGATATGTTAAGAGCTTAAGGGGATAAATAATGAGCAAAGAATTAGAGTTTGAAAATTCAATTAAAAATATTTTAGAGTATATAGGTGAAGATGTAAATAGAGAGGGGCTTGAAAAGACTCCAAGCAGAGTTAGAAAAGCTTTTGAATTTATGTGTGGAGGTTATAAACAAAACCCTGTGGAGATAATTAATTCGGCACTATTTACTAGTTCAAATGATGAAATGGTAGTAATAAAAGATATTGAATTTTATTCAATGTGTGAACATCATATGCTACCAATAATTGGAAAAGCACATATTGCATATATTCCAAATGGAAAGGTTGTTGGACTCTCAAAAATACCAAGAGTTGTTGATGTCTTTGCAAGAAGATTACAAATTCAAGAGCAAATGACAGAACAGATTTGTGATGCTTTAAATGATGCTTTAAATCCAAAGGGTGTTGCAGTAATGATTGATGCAAGACATATGTGTATGGAGATGAGAGGGGTTGAAAAAATCTGTTCAACAACTGTAACTTCAGCTTTAAGAGGATTATTTAAAAAAGAGAAAAAAACAAAAGATGAGTTTTTATCAATAGTCGCTCAATCTTTACATAAATAGTTTAAATGGTGATACATATTTAAGTGATAGCACTTAATTTAAACCTATTGGAGTTATCTCTCCTTGGAATTTCCCA
>CAYZST010000013.1:0-28897 GCA_964480765.1 uncultured Arcobacter sp.
ATTTTGTAGTTGAATATTTGGCATTTTATATAAAAAATCTTATTTAAGTCTATTTTTCAAGTTTATATAAGAAAATTAGTAATTAATAGTAAACTTTATTTTTACCATTTTTTTTAGCTTTATAGAGGTTTATGTCTGCTCTTTCTAGAAGTGTGGCGATAGTGTCATTATCTTCTATTTCAGCTACTCCTAGGCTAATTGTTCTTCTCTTTACTACATTAAATGTAAAATTTTCTACTCTTTTTCTTAATTTTTCAGCTAATAGAATTGCTCCATTTTTAGTTGTCTCTAAACATACTATTAGAAACTCTTCACCACCCCATCTACCAACAGTATCTATTTTTCTAGTTTGGTTCTTTAGTATATTAGCAATTTCAATTAATACTAAATCTCCAATATGATGACCATAAGTATCATTTACAGATTTGAAGTTATCTATATCTATCATAATAACTGAAAAGGTACTTTTATGTCTTTGATATTTATTGTATTCATCTTCTAAATACTCATCTAACTTACCTCTATTAAATAATTGAGTTAATTTATCAGTTTTAGAAGCAATTTCTAATAATTTTTTATGTGTTACATTTTGAGAAATAGATGTAAAACCAATTAGTTCTTTAGATTTATTGTAATTAGGAAGTATAGTGGAATCTAACCATAAAGTAGTTCCATCTTTAGTTCTACTTTTTAATTCTCCTGACCAAATAAAGCCATTTTTGACTTTATCCCATAGTTCTTTATATACTTCATCTTGGTCATTGTCATTTTTTAATAAAGAAAAGTGTTTTCCAATAAGTTCATCTTTAGGAAATCCACTTAATTGACATAGTTTACTACTAACATTCTTAATCTTTGCATCTAATCCAATATTCATAGTTGCAACATACTTATCAATAGTATTAAGATATTTATTATTTTGTTTATATAATTTATTAAAATCTGCATATATTTTAGAGATTGGTATTGAAATAATTAAAGCTACAGTAATTGATATTGCAAGAATAATAATACCCAAAGTACTAACAAATGTTATGCTATCTGATATAATAGATTTTATATAATTATCTTTAGCTTTAATAGCCAAATGGATATTTTCTCCATTTTCGAAAATATCTTCAAGTTGGAAAACAAATCCATATTTGTTAAATCTATTACTATTTTTAATTGAAGGGTAATCTTTATATATGTTGTAGCCACTCTTTAAGTATTTACTCCACTCTTTTTTAGTATCAGGATGAACAATATAATAACCATCATTATCATATAAGTATGTATAGAACCTATTACTTGTTCTTATATCTGATAGTATACTTTTCATATCAATATTAACAATTAATATACCATAAAATATATTTTTGTAATAAACATTTGTGGAGATTCGGTAAGTTGGTTTTAGGGGTGTTTCTATATCACCATTTTCTATATTTAAATCTAAATATGAAGACCAAAACTTATTTTTATTTGATATTGTGCTTTGGAAATAGTACCTAGAGGATTTATTTTGCAATTTATTTTTTTCAATAACAATTACTTTTTTACTACTCTTGTCTCTATCGATTCTAATTTTTTCCATACCATTTTTATCAATGAATCTATATTGAAAGAAGTTAATATTGCTATTCATATTATTTATAAAAAGTTCTATAGCAATATTTTCATTTTCTGGTGTTGGATTTGCTAAATAATCCAGAAATAATTTATTATTTCTAGTTGATTCAATATTTTGATTTATATAGTTTAGGCGATAAAATAATTTATTTTTAATTTCTTGTGATACAAAGTTAGAATCAACTTCTATTTTTTTTTCAAGTTTTTCATAGTGTAAAGTATAGTTAATATAGCTTGTGATTCCTGCTACTAAAATACCAAATATTATAAAAAGAAGAATATTTTTTGCAAAAAATGAACTAACATTTTTTTCTTTCATTTTAAATACCTTATTAAATAATTTGCCTGAAATTGTTTTTAAATAATTATTGAATAATGATACATATTATCCAATAAAAGGTTTTATTTGGCTTAGTGGTATATTTTAATAATTAATAACTATAAAAGATGAAATGGTAAACGTAATTTCTACAAGTGTTTTATGTTGAATATTGAAATTTAATCAAGTAGAATCACTTCTCTAACTTTTTCATTATTGAAGTTTTTGCTCTATTTGATAGGAAGTTCTGATATAGAGCTATATTTTTTTCGAATAGTTGTTTGGAGTTTAGTTGTATTTGTTCTGCTATAAAGTTTGTATCTACTGCAAGTTGTACAAATAGCTCTTTATCTTCACTTTGCCAAGTGTGTTTAACTTTTGAAGCATTTAATGCTTTTAAAGCGATATGTTCTGAGACTTTTTTGATATCTTTATCAAATACCCTTATATCTTTTTGTTCTTTTACATACTCTTTGTAGATATTTACAGTTTTTATATATACTTTTTTAAGTAGATTATTTCCAGCACTTAGTAAAGCTCTCTTTTTATAAAAGTTAAACTCTTCTTTATCTATATTTTTTGTTGCACCTATTGCACTTATATGATTTTCTATATATCTTTTTTCTAACCATAAAGGTGCATTATTAGGTGTCATGATTTTTTTCTTATCATAAGAGAGAGGATTTGGTGATTGTAGTGAAAAACAACCACTAAAAATAAAGATTAAAATAGTAGATAAAAGAAGAGTTTTTTTCATATTAGTAATCGTTAAATTTAGAAATAATCTCTTTTGATTTTTCAAGTGCTTTTTTGCTACACTCTTTATCAAATGCTAAAGCAACAGCCATTCTTCTTCCCACATGGGATTGAGGTTTTCCAAACACTCTTACATAACTATTTTCTGTAAATGCATCATCTTCAATCTCAATAATTGGATTAAAAGTATCAGTTTTTGCTTTATATGCGGCACTAGCACCTGCACCATAATTAATAAAATCTAGAGGAAGTCCTAATACAGCTCTTATATGAAGTGCAAACTCACTTTGAGATTGAGTGATCATAGTTACCATTCCCGTATCGTGTGGTCTAGGACTTACTTCTGAAAAATATACTTCATCACCTTTTATAAATAACTCAACTCCAAAAATACCTCTACCACCTAGTCCATCAGTAATTTTTTTAGCTATCTCTTGAGATTTTTTCTTAGCTATTTCACTCATATTCATTGGTTGCCAAGAGAAAATATAGTCACCATCTTTTTGAATATGTCCAATTGGTTCACAAAATACTGTCTGTTTTTCATTTCTAGCTGTTAGCATTGTAATTTCATAATCAAAAGAGATAAACTCTTCTACAATAAGCTCACTTGCATCTCCTCTTGCTTTTTTTGCAAGTTCCCAAGAGTTTTCAATATCATCTGCACTTCTAGCAACACTTTGTCCATGTCCTGATGAACTCATAACTGGCTTAATAACACAAGGAAAGCCAATTTTTTTTGTAGCTTTTTTTAATCCCTCTAAAGTAGTTACAAATTCATACTTTGAAGTTGGGAGTTTAAGCTCAATTGCTGCAAACTCTCTAATATTTTTTCTATTCATAGTTTTATTGACTGCGTCTGCATTTGGAATTACATGAAAGCCTTCATTTTCAGCATCAAATAGTGCATCAATAGCAATTGCTTCAACTTCTGGCAAAATATAAGTTGGTTTCTCTCTTCTAATTACATCTAAAACTTCATTCTTATTTTTCATATTAATTGTATATGATTTATTTGCTATAAGTTGTGCAGGTGCATTGTTGTAACTATCAACGGCAATTGTTTCAATACCTAATCTTTGTGCTTCAATAATCACTTCTTTACCAAGTTCGCCACTTCCAAGAAGCATGATTTTAATCGAATTAGATTTTATTGGTGCTATAAATTTCATTCTTGTCCTTAGGTTGATTTTGTTTTTCAAAAAACTTTTTGTCAAGTTTTGTTAACTTATTTTTTTTAATAATAGATTGTAAAATCTCCACATAATTATGACCTATTCCAGAATAGTTTGTCATAGTTGAACTCAAAAGGTAACCATTTATAAAGTTACCACTCTCTCTTAACTCTTTTCTTTTAATTCTAAACTTACTATAGGCACTTGTACTATTTAGATTTCTCATATATGCAGCGATTGAATCTTGTAGCGTAGGAAAAATTCTTATTAAATGTTTTTTGCCTTCTGAACGTTTAAGTGGTACCATTCCATTTTTAGGATTGTAGGTCCAATGTCCAAATATATTGTTAGCCTCTTTAAAGAATCTACTTTTTCCCCAGCCACTCTCTGTTGCTGCTTGAGCTAGTGCCATAGATGGTGGAATTATATCAACTCTATATAAAAACTTCTCATAATCATAGATATTTTGTATTTTGTATTTTATTTGTAACTCTTCTAGTTTTTTGTACTCTAAAGAGTTTTTGTTTAAATCTTTTCTTCCATTTAAAGATTTGATAAACTCTCTTTGTTTTAAAATTTTTATATTTTCTGCTTCTATTCTCTCACCAAAGTAGTCAAAGAAAAAGTTTTTTTGTTTGGCAATAGGTAGTTTATAATACTTTTTTGGAAAGCCATTATCTGCATTTAAACTTAGAATAAATGTAGATAAGATAAGTGTTAGTTTTAATAGCTTTTTCATTTTTTTATGTTGGTTGTAAAAATTTGTTTAACTGCACCTTTGAAAAATATTTTTCCATCTATTTTTGAAATAATTAGTTCTTCATTACTTTTGGGATAAACGGAAGCTTTATTCTCAATTAGACCTAAAGCAAGAGCTCTTAAGAAACAAGCAACCATACCTGTTCCACAAGCAAGAGTCTCTCCTTCTACTCCTCTTTCATAAGTTCTAACTTTTAAATTTCCTTCTTCTACTTTTGCAAAGTTTACATTTGCATTGTGTTCATATCTCATTTTTACACATAAGTTATAATCATATTTTTCTAAATCATCCACAAGTGTTACAAGATGAGGTACTCCTGTATCAATAAGATACCATGTAAATCCTTCTTGCTCAAAGGGTTCTTTTATAATAATAGGCTCTGTCATTTGTGTTTGGACTATATTGTCTTCAACATGTGATTCTATAAGTCCAGCTTCAGTTAAGAACTTCATAGATTTTGGTGCTAAACCATTATTGTAAGCATAGTGTGCTACTGCTCTGGTTGCATTTCCACACATAGCAGGATTACTTCCATCACTATTATAAAATAACCATTTAAAATCTGCTTCACTTGATGGAATAAGTGCTACAAAACCATCTGCACCTATTCCCTCTGTTCTATTACATAGTTTTATTGCTTCTTGTGAATAATCTTTTTCAATAAATGTGTGAAATATTATAAAGTCATTTCCACTAGCACTATATTTTGTATATGTCATATAATTTCCTCAATAATTCTTTCAACTTCTCTTTGAAGATTTTTTAAATCTTTTGAGTTGTCAATAACCATGTATGCCAACTTTTTTTTCTTCTCTATATCCCATTGATTTGAGATTTTTAATAAAGCTTCTTCTTCATTAATATTATCTCTTTTCATTAATCTTTGTACTTGTAATTCTTTTGGTGTATAAACTACAAGTGATCTTGGAATTGGATAGTGCATCTTCTCAAAAAATAGTGGAATATCTATGAAATAGGGTTTATCTTGACTCTCAAAAAGCCTTGATTGTCTTACTATTGATTCTTTAATTAGAGGATGAAGCAAAGCTTCTAATTTTAGCTTGCTTTGTTCGTCTGAAAATATGATTTTCCCTAACTCTTTTCTAATAACTTTTCCATTTTCAACATATTGGCTACCAAACATTTCAGCTATTTTAGCTGAGTTTTCATCAAGTAGTTTATGTGCAATTCTATCTGCATCAATAATTAGAAAACCGTGGAGTTTAAATAGATTACAAACTGTACTTTTACCCGTTGCTATTCCCCCTGTAAGGGCGATAGCATTTTTAAACAAATCATTACTCATAGAGTGATTTTACTATAATAATGATTTATTTATTATTTAATGTCAGATTATCTTTTTGCAATGCCAGTTAATGCTTTGTGTTGTGCTGCGGGGAATATAAATGAGGCGTGATGAATTTCAGTTGAATAATACTCTAAATCATCAAGTAAATCAGACCTTTGTAATACGATATCAGCTGTTGGGTGATATTTTTTAGAAGCTAAAATTGCAGTTTCATGTCCAAATCT
Source organism: uncultured Arcobacter sp. (assembly GCA_964480765.1). Lineage (GTDB taxonomy): Bacteria > Campylobacterota > Campylobacteria > Campylobacterales > Arcobacteraceae > Halarcobacter. The sequence goes on from CAYZST010000013.1 coordinate 6,155, forward strand.
ATAAGGCATAGCAATCCAAAAGTTTTTACCTACAAGCTCTAAATCTGCTTTTAATTTTGTCTCATCTTTTGTAAATGCACAGCTTGAAAATGCAATAAGTCCATCATCATTTAAGACTCTTTCAATATTTGCTAAAAGAAGCTCATCTATTGCAATATCTGTTAAGATAACTACATCGATATTTTTTTCATTTCTTGAAGTTAATAGGGTTTGGTCGCCATATTCAATATTTCCTGTGTGTTTAGAAGCTTCATTTTTTAGTTCATTATTTATAGTTCCAATAATTAAAATATTTTTAGCTTCTTTATGTGTACACAATGGTGTATGTACCATCATTTCATTAAATGCTTGTGTATCTTTCATCTATGATATTCCTTAGTTTTTATAAAGTTTTCGATATAATACCAAAAAATTTTTAAACTAAGTAAATATACAAAAACTAAGAAAAAAAGGTAAAAAATGGCGACAGTTAGTTACAAAGACGCTGGTGTAGATATTGATGCAGGAAATCAGTTTGTAGAGAATATTAAACCATATGTAAAATCAACTATGATCCCTGGTGTATTAGGGGGAATTGGTTCTTTTGCAGGCGCATTTGAGCTTCCAACTGGATATAAACAACCAGTTTTACTTTCTGGAACAGATGGTGTTGGAACAAAATTAAAATTGGCAATTGATTCTAAAAAGTTTGACACAGTGGGAATTGATTTAGTTGCTATGTGTACAAATGATTTATTATGTAATTTTGGAGAGCCACTATTCTTCTTAGACTATTATGCAACCGCAAAACTTGAAGTTGAAGAAGCAACGGATGTTGTAAAAGGTATAGCAGAAGGGTGCGTAAGATCTGAGTGTGCATTAATTGGTGGTGAAACTGCTGAAATGCCAGGAATGTACAAAGAAGGAGATTTTGATTTAGCTGGTTTTTGTGTTGGTATTGCAGAGAAAGATGAATTAAATAGAGTTGAGAAAATAAGAGAAGGGGATATTTTAATTGCTTTACCATCTTCAGGTATCCACTCAAATGGTTTCTCTCTTGTTAGAAAACTTCTTTTAGAAAAGCTTGGAATGACTTTAGAAGATGAATTCGATGGTAAGGTTTTAAAAGATATATTATTAGAACCAACAAGAATCTATGTAAAAGAGTTCAAAGCAAACAAAGATAAAATCAATGCTTTAGCACATATTACAGGTGGTGGTATTACTGAGAACTTACCAAGAGTTTTACCTGATAATTTAAAAGCAGTAGTTCATAGAAGTAAGATTAAGGTATTACCAATCTTCCAATATATGAGTCAGTTTGTTGAAGAAGAAGAGATGTATAGAACATTTAACATGGGAGTAGGGATGGTATTAGTTGTAAATTCTACAAATGTTGATGCCATATTACAAAACACTGATGGGTATATTATTGGAGAGATTAAAGCTGGAGATAAGTGCGTAGAGTACGTATAAGTTTTAAACTGTTTCTTTAAGGGTTAAATTTAATTTAACCCTTTTTTTATATTAAAATTATTTTTGTAAAATACCTTCTAATTCAATATCCAGTTTTACAATCTCAGCAATTGCAACACCACCTGCTTCTAATAATTTGTTATATTTAATACCATAATCAAATCTATTTATTTTGCCACTTAGTGCTAAACCAACTCTAGTGTTTCCCCATGGATCAACAATTGAACCATTGTTTTCAAAATTAAGTTTTACATCTTTTGTGACACCTCTTATTGTAAGTTTTCCATAAGCTATTTCATCTTCAATTTTGTCAAGTTTGAAAGTTATTTGTGAAAATTTATCTGTTGCAAAGAAATCAGAAGATCTTAAATGTTTATCCCTCTTTTCATTTTGAGTATTAATAGATTTAACCTCCACAACACCTGTTAAAGCTTTTAATGTATTTGTTTTTTCATCATATTCAAATGAGCCATTAAAAGTGTCAAATTTCCCAGTAATATTTGAAATCATCATATGCTTTACTTTAAAACCAACATTTGAATGACTTGTATCAACATTATATGTTCCACCAAATAGTGTACTTACAGCTAGAATTGAAGTTAATCCTATTTTTACTAATCTGTCCACAAGGGAAGTTTTACTTTGTTTCATCATTTTTTATCCTTTTTTAATAGTTTAAACTGATTAAAGGTTAAGTGAAAATTATAATATTAATTAGTAATGAAAAAGATTAAAAAAAGTGTTTTGAGTTTGTAAGATTAAAGCAGAGTAGAAAAACTACTCTACTTATTAATTAAGCTGCTGTTTTAGCGATTTTTTTTGCTACTGCTTTTGCTTTTTTTGGTTTAGAAAGTTTTAATTCTATAACTTTTTTACTAATTTTTTTTGCTAGTTTTTTAGCATCTTTTTTCTTTGCAACTTTATTAGCTGCTTTAGTAGCAATTTTTACAACTTTTTTCTTTTTTAATTCTTTTGCCATATTTTATCCTTTCATTAAAATAGCTATTACTTATACATAAAAGTAATATAATATGGTGATTATATATTAATAATTTAGTTTTGTCAATAGAAAATAATCTTTTTATAAAAATTTATTGTTTAACCATTTAATAAACATATTTTGAGTAAAATATCACGTTTTACTAAAAGCTTTTATAGAAAAGGGAACTTATGTTATTAACTCCAGGACCTACTCCTGTACCAGAATTCGTAAGAAAAGCGATGGCTAATGTTACATTACATCATAGAACACCAGAGTTTGAAGAAATATTTAAAAATACTAGAGAATTATTATTAGAGCTACTTGATATGCCAGAAGCAGTGATGTTAGCTTCAAGTGGAACTGGTGCAATGGAAGCGTGTGTAACTAACTTAACTCATAAAAAAGCACTTACTATAAACTCAGGTAAGTTTGGTGAAAGATTTGGAAAAATCTGTGATGCTTTTAATATTGAAAAAAGAGAAATAAAAAATGAGTGGAATATTCCAGTTTCAATAGATGCTGTTGTTGAAGCTGTGAAAAGTGATAAGAATATTGATGCAATATTTATCCAAATTTGTGAGAGTGCGGGGGGATTGAGACATCCAGTTGAACTAATCGCAAAAGAGGTAAAGGCAATTAATCCAGATATTATGATTGTAGCTGATGGGATTACAGCAATTGGTGTTGAAAAAGTTGATACGACCAATCTTGATGCAGTTATTACAGGAAGTCAAAAAGCTCTTATGCTTCCTCCTGGTTTAGCAATGATTGGCTTATCAAATAAAGCAGTTGAAAAGATTGATAGTAGACCTGCTGGATATTACTTTAATCTTGCAACAGAGATTAAGAAACAAAGAACTAATACAACTGCATGGACAGCAGCAACTACACTAATTATTGGATTAGGTGAGGTTCTTTCTCACATTAAAGAAAATGGTGGTTTTGATGCTCTTTATGAAAAAACAGCCTTAAGAGCTGAAGCTACAAGAAGAGCATTGGTTTCAATTGGATGTGAAATTTTTCCTGCAACTGCGGCTAATGCGATGACTACAATTTATACTGAAAATGCACCAAAAATTAGAGAGATTTTAAAAACGAAATATAAGGTGAATATTGCTGGTGGACAAGACCATATTAAAAAGCTTATCTTTAGAATCAATCATATGGGGCTTGTGGAAGATTATGAAGCTTCATGGGTAATAAATGCAATTGAATTATCAATGGATGAGTTAGGTTTAAGGGGCTTTGATGGTACAGCAAATAGAGTTTTCACAGAAGTAATGTTTAGAGGAAACTAGTTAATTATGGTTTTTGAACACGAAATTCCAAAAGGAAGTAGATTATATTTTGGGAAAGTAGCTAAAGCAAAAAGAGCTTTAGAGAATAAAGTATGTCAAATTTTAGATGAGAATGGTTTTGAAGAGATAATAACTCCTAATTTTTCATATTCTCAACATCAATCAATTACAAATGATAAGAAGCTTATAAAGTTTTCGGATGAACAAAATGAACAAGTGAGTTTAAGGGCTGATTCTACACTTGATGTTGTAAGAATTATTACAAAAAGATTAGGTAGAACAACTGATCATAGAAAATGGTTTTATGTTCAACCTATATTTACTTACCCTTCAAATGAAGAGTACCAAATTGGTTGTGAATGGATTTGTCATGACAATATTGTTGATGTGCTAAATTTAACAGGAACTATCTTAGAGAGTTTAAGGGTTAAGCCTCTTTTACAACTTTCAAATATAAATATTCCAAAGCTAGTTGCTCGTGAGTTAGATATTGAAATAGAACTATTTCAAAAAGGTGAAGTAGCAAAACTTTTTGAGTTAGAAGTATCTTGGTTGAATAAGTTAATTAAAGTAAAAGATATAGTTGATTTACAAAGAGTAATCGATGTTGTTCCTGAAACAATCAAGCTAGAGGTTGAAAAGCTTTTAACAACAGCAAAAGAGGTATCATATCAAAATATGGTAATAGCACCACTTTATCACGGAAGCTTAAAATATTATGATAATGTTTATTTTAGAGTTATTCAAGATAACTTAACAATATGCAAAGGTGGGAAATATAGCTCTGATGGTATTAGTTCTTTAGGCTTTGCACTTTATACAGATAGTTTATTAAAAATTTTAGAGGATTAAGGGAAAGATGAAAGCAGATTTAATTGTAGGTATTCAATGGGGAGATGAAGGAAAAGGTAAGATGGTTGATATGCTTGCCCAAAATTATGATGTAGTTTGTAGATCTCAAGGTGGACATAATGCTGGTCATACAATTTGGGTTGATGGTGTTAGATATGCATTACACTTAATCCCTTCAGGAGTACTAAATCCAAAAGCAATAAATATTATTGGAAATGGAGTTGTTTTATCTCCTGATTCTATTATTAAAGAGATGGAGCAGTTTAGCTCACTTGTTGGAAGATTATATATCTCTGATAAGGCACATTTAAACTTACCATATCATGCTTTAATTGATCAAGCTAAAGAGAGACTAAAAGGTGATAAAGCAATTGGTACAACAGGAAAGGGAATTGGACCTGCTTATGCAGAAAAAATTTCAAGAACAGGGTTTAGAGTAGGTGAATTATTAAATCCTGAAAAGTTAACAGTTAGCATTTTAGATTATTTTGAACAAAATAGAACGATTTTTGATGTGTTAGAGATTCAAACACCTCTAAAAAATGATTTATTAGAGCAATTGACTACTTATAAAGATAAGTTGGCACCTTATATTGCAAATACAACAAATATGATATGGAAGGCTCTTGATGAAAATAAAAAAATCTTACTTGAAGGTGCACAAGGTACATTACTAGATATTGATCATGGTACATATCCTTATGTAACATCTTCAAGTACAGTTAGTGCAGGGGCTTGTACGGGCTTAGGAATATCTCCTAAAGATGTAGGTCTTGTAACAGGTATTGTAAAAGCCTATACAACAAGAGTTGGAAATGGACCTTTCCCCTCTGAAGATTTTGGAAAAGATGCTGAAATAATGGCTGATGTAGGTAAAGAAATAGGAACTACAACAGGAAGAAGAAGAAGGTGTGGTTGGTTTGATGCAATTGCAGTTAAACATGCAAGTAGATTAAATGGTTGTGATCAGTTATCTTTAATGAAACTTGATGTTTTAGATGGTTTTGAAACAGTTAAGATTTGTGTTGCTTATGAGGTAAATGGAGAAAAAATTGATTATATGCCATCAGATTTAGATAATGTAAAACCTATATATGAAGAGATTGTTGGTTGGGATAGTGTTGTTGGATGTAGAGAGTTTGAAGCACTGCCAGAAAACGCAAAAAAATATATTAAAAGAATTGAAGAACTTACTGGTGTAAGAGTTGGAATAGTTTCAACATCACCTGAGAGAGATGATACTATTATTAGAGGATAAGCCTATGAGAATGAAATTACATCATACCCCGTATATTTCAAGAAGAATTGCAAGAGATTTAGTAACTTGTAGTTTTGTTGAAGTTAGAAGAACAAAAGATGAAATAACGGCGGAAATTGAAAAAATACTTGATGCTGATATTGAAAAAGAGTATGAATTAGATGAAAAAGTTGCAGAAATTTTAGAGTCACAAGAAGAGAACATTGAATTTTATAATGCTGATTATAGACAACTTTTTTGGCTTACTAAAAAAAGAATGGCAAATGACTTTGGTGTGATTTTAAATAATGAAGATAGATTTTCTGATATTGCACATAGAATTTTAGATTTTTTATGGGAAGAGGACTATATTCATTATATTTGTTCTGATAATCAAGTTAAAAATGTGATTTTTACTTCTATTGATGAGTTTTTAAAAGGTTTTGAAGAGTCTGATTCAGCAGTATTAGAAAAAATGAGAAACTACAAAAGAAAATTAATTCCTGGTACTGAAGAGTATGATATTGTTTATCATAGGTTATATGAAGAAGAGTTAATAAAAAGAGGATTGATGTAATATGCAAAAGGTATGGATTTATTTAGAAAACGGAACATTTTTAGAAGCTAAATCTTTTGGTGCAACAGGTACTGCTGTGGGTGAGATTGTATTTAATACATCATTAACAGGTTACCAAGAGATTATTACTGATCCTTCATATGCTGGTCAGTTTATAACATTTACAATGCCAGAGATTGGAAATGTAGGTGTAAATGCAGATGATATGGAAAGCCAAACTGCATACTGTAAGGGTGTATTAGTTAGAAACTATCATCATAAGTATTCTAATTATAGAGCACAAAGCGACTTGGATTCACTTTTAAAAGAGCATGGAGTACTTGGAGTTACAGATATTGATACAAGATATTTAACTAAAATGATTAGAGATGAAGGTGCAATGATGATGATTGCATCAAGTGAAATTAAGGATAAAGAAGAGTTGGCTAAAAAATTAGCCAATAGTCCAAGAATTGAGGATATCAACTATATTGAACAGGTATCTACAAAAGAGGCTTATGTACACAAACATGGAGCATGGAATCATGCTGAAAAAACTTACAATAAAGCAATGATGAGTGATAAAAAAATTGTTGTTGTTGACTTTGGTGTAAAAAGAAATATCTTAAATGAATTAGTTGAAGCGGGACTTGAAGTAGAGGTTGTGCCATCAACATTTAAAGCTGAAGAGTTAATTGCAAGATTTGAAAATAAAGAGATTGGTGGAATTTTCTTATCAAATGGACCAGGAGATCCTTTAACTTTAATTGAAGAGAAGAAAGAGGTTCAAAAATTAATAGGTGCTGGAATTCCTATGTTTGCTATTTGTTTAGGACATCAAATGTTGTCAATTGCACATGGATATGATACATATAAACTTAAATTTGGACAGCATGGTGGAAATCATCCTGTGGTTAATCCTAAAAGAGTAGTTGAAATAACGGCTCAAAATCATAACTATAATGTTCCAGATTCAATTGTAGAAATTGCTGAAATTACTCATAAAAATCTTTTCGATGGAACAATAGAGGGTGTTAAATATAAGGATAAAGAGATTTTCTCGGTACAACATCACCCAGAAGCTTCTCCTGGTCCACATGAGTCAAAATACATATTCCATAAATTTGCAGAGATTGTAAAATAAGATTGCTTATTTTACAATCTTAAATTATAATTTTCTTTATAAAATAAATTGAGTTAGCAAGTGATATGTAGCTGCTGCTGCAATTCCTCCAGCAAATCCAGCAATAATATCATCACCCATTACACCCCATCCACCTTTTACTTGTTTATCAATTCTTCCAATAATTGATGGTTTCCAAATATCAAATATCCTAAAAAATATAAAAGCAAGAATACTCATTATTAATAAATTTTGTTCTGTTATTCCACAGATTGATAAAGCTATCCACATTCCAGCAAGTTCATCAATGACTATCTCTTTATTGTCATGTTCACCGCCTTCTTTTTCGTACTTATTAATCTCCTTTACGGCAATCACACTAATTAGAAAAGCAAGTAAAAATAGAGTAGATACATCAATATATTGTAGAAGAAAAACTCCTAAGAGTAAGGCAAAAAAACTCCCAACTGTTCCAGGTGCAATGGGACTTAATCCACTGTAAAATAGTGTTAAAAATATTTTTCTCATTATTTCTTTTTCTCTATTCCAAGTTTTTTTCTCTTTTCCCAAAGTGATTTTCTAGATATTCCAAGTTTTTTTGATAGTTCAGTATCAGGATATTTTGATTGATAAGATAGAACCATAATTTTTACATAGTCGTTAATTGTCATTATATTATTTGAAATAACCATTGCATTATCTTTTTTAATCTCTATTTTTGTGTATGGAAACTCCTCTTCTTGCTCTAATGAGACTAAAATACATTTTTTATCTTCGATTAATTTATTTAAGTTATCTTTTGAACTCTTTTTTAAGCTATGGTAATCTGTTAGGTACAAAATCCCTCTAAATTTATTATTTATCTGCTTTTGCCAATTTTCTGAATTAAGAGAAACAAATTTCATCTGTAAATCAAGTTTTTTACAAAGTTCAAATGCAAGTTTGTCTGCACTTATTTGTGAATTTGTTTCAATAAGTGTTGGGAAAGATGTTGGAAGAATATTATTTGAAGTATCAACTTCTGCAAATTGAAAGTTTAAATACTCTCTTAATGTTTGCAACTCTTTTCTTATAGATCTACACTCTCTATAATGATATATTTTTCTTACAAGCTCATCCATTATAAATGGTTTCATAATATAATCTTTTGCACCCTCTTTAATTGGGTCAGTAACTGTTTCATCAGAGATATAAGATACGAGTAGAAGTATAATTGAATCATTGTAACGTCTAATAATAGTCTTACAAAGTGCGGCTGGTAATGATGTAGATAATAGAATAATATCATAATCTTTTGTTAAGTTATCAATATTAGGTGTTTCAACAAAATCACAGTTATGTCCATCATCTAAAAGTCTTGATACGACTTTTTGTGCAAGATAGATTTCACTCTCTATAATTAATATATCCATTATTTTTTCCAATTATAGTATTTTAGTGTTGCAATAGATTGAACTGCAATACCTTCGGCTCTTCCAATAAAGCCAAGTTTCTCAGCAGTAGTTGCTTTAATATTAACAAACTGCTTATCAATGCTTAAGAGTTTTGAAAGAGTTGATTTGATTTCTTGTTTATATGGACTAATCTTTGGTTTTTGAGCAATAATTGTAAGATCAATATTTACAATTTCATATCCAACATTATAGATAAATTCAACAATCTCTTTTAATAAAATCTTTGAGTCGATATCTTTATATTGGGCTTCTGTGTCAGGAAAAAATTCACCAATATCTCCTGCTCCACAAGCTCCTAATAAAGAATCAATTAAGGAGTGAATTAAAACATCTCCATCACTATGTGCTTTAAATCCATATGGTACATCAATGCTTACTCCTCCAAGCCACATTTTTTTATTCTGTTCAAAAGGGTGTATATCAAATCCTATACCAGTAAAAAAACTATTTGATGGAGCTTTTAAACACTCAATTGAATTAATATCTTCATCAAATGTAAGTTTTTTACTTTTAATGCTTCCTCTTATATAAGAAACTGTTCCATTTATAGCTTTTATTGCACTACTATCATCTGTGAAGTTAAGATTTGTTTTAAGAGATTTTTTAAGGATTTCAGTTTTTGATAGTTGTGGAGTTTGAATAAGTTTAACTTCTTCTCTATTGATACTCTCTTCTTGGAAAATTACAGTGTCATTTACATCAAGTACAGGTACAATACAATCGGCTGTTTCTTTTGCACCAATTAAAGAGTTTACTACTTCTTTTGGTATACAAGCCCTTGCCACATCAGTAACCATTACATATTTAGTTTTCACATATTCAAGAGCATTTTTCATTGATTCTTGTCGGGTATTACCGCCTTTTACAAAGATGAAATCATCTGAAAAATTTTGCATATAGTTAAGCTCTTTTTCATTAGAAGCAATAATTATATTACTAAAATTTGCGTAGTTTGATAATTTTTTTGTAACGAACAACCACAATGGAGAGTTGTCAATTCGAAGCCATTGTTTTTTAGTTTGCAAGGCAAATCTTGTAGAGTTTCCTGCACATAGAACAATTAGTGTAACATCTGACACAAAGCCCCTTTGAGTAAAAAAGTTACATTATTATACTTTAATGTAACTTATGAAATCTTAAAGTTCATTTTCTAATTTAAATTTTATAGAATCAATTGACTGTAGTAAAATTTCTGTATCTAAACCATACTCATTTGCTTTATTAAGTGCTCTATGTATATTTTGGTCAGAAAATGGTGCTTTAATATCACATAGTATTTTAATTACCTCTAAAATCTGTGCTTTTTTTATATAATCTTTTGGACAGTGTTGTAAATCTTCTACAAATCCAATTGAGAAGATTAAACTATGACTTAGTTTCCAATGTTTAAAAATATTTGCAGTAATTCTTGCACAAGAGTAACCTACAAACTCTTTTTCAACTAATGAGGTATTTTTAGTAATCTCTAATTGATTCAAAAACTCCTCTTTTTGTCCATTTTCTTCAACTATTTCAGAGATAATAAATTTACCAGTCTCTTGTAGAAAGGTAGGAAGTAATAATTCTTCTTTTAAATCAAAACTGATTTTTGAAACCCAAGTATTTACTAAACTTGTAGCTAGATTAGAAGAGTAGGTAAAGTCTTCGATTGTTACTCCATAGGGTGAAAGGTTTGTTTCAATGAGATTTTGAATAACAGAACCCAATGCAATTGAAATAGTAAAGTTTACTCCAAGAAGTGATATAGCACGGCTTGGTGTTTCAACTTGGCTAACAAAGCCAAACATTGCAGAGTTTGCAACTCTTAAAACAGTTGTAATAATAAGTGGATCATTTTCAATAATTTTAAGTAATTCAAGAGGTTCTTTATTTGAAAGTTTTCTAAACTCTTCTAACTCAATAATCGATTTTGGTAAAGGAGGTAGAGAATCTATTTTCTCTATGATAAATTCTTTCATTTATTTTATCCTAGTTGTTCAATAGTTTTTAAAACTAATATAATATCAATTAATTGTTTATACTCATCTGTATTATGTCTTAATAGTTTATTTTTTTCTTCAAACTTGTTTGTATGTGCCTCTTTTAATAAATATTTTTAATTTTTGAAGTAGCAATTTATAAATCTAATAAAAAAAAATTAGCTACTTTAATTAAGTTTATATAAACTAAATTTGATATAATCAACTAAAAATATTTTATTAGGATTTTTCTATGAGAGATTGGCTAGATGAGCATAAAAATGATGATGTAAGAACACAGATGTATTATGCCAAAAAAGGCATTATTACGCCAGATATGGAGTATGTAGCAAAAGTTGAAAAAATTGAGCCTGAATTAGTAAGAAATGAGATTGCAAGAGGAAGATTAATTATTCCTGCAAATATAAATCACAGACATTTAAAACCAATGGCAATTGGGATTGCATCTTCTTGTAAAATTAATGCAAACATTGGTTCATCTGCTTTAGCATCGGATATTGAAGGTGAGATTGAAAAAGTGGATGTGTGTTTAAAATATGGTGCAGATACAATTATGGATTTAAGTACGGGTGGAGATTTAGATGCGATTAGAAAAGCTGTAATTGAACACTCTACTGTTCCTATTGGTACAGTTCCAATGTATCAAATTTTACATGATGTAAATGATAAAATAGAAGATTTAACGATTGAAAAAATGCTTGCAGTACTTGAAAAACAGGCACAACAAGGTGTCTCATATTTTACAATTCATGCAGGGTTTTTACTACAATTTATGCCCCATATTGCAAAAAGAAAAATGGGTATTGTAAGTAGAGGGGGTTCTTTAATGGCTGCTTGGATGATGCACTATCATAAAGAGAATCCATTTTATGATGCATTTGATGATATTTTAGATATTTGTAGGAAATATGATGTATCTTTATCTTTAGGAGACTCTTTAAGACCAGGATGTTTAGCAGATGCTTCTGATGAGGCTCAGTTATCTGAATTAAAAGTTTTAGGAGAGTTGACTTTAAGAGCTTGGGAAAAAGATGTTCAAGTTATGATTGAAGGACCTGGACATGTTCCATTAAATCAAATTGAAAGAAATATGAAGTTAGAGCAAGAGTACTGTCATGAAGCTCCATTTTATATTTTAGGTCCTTTAACTACTGATATTGCAGCTGGATATGATCATATCTCTTCTGCTATTGGTGCAGCAGTTGGTGGGTGGCATGGTGCATCTATGCTTTGTTATGTAACACCAAAAGAACACTTAGGATTACCAAATGCAGAAGATGTAAGAAATGGTATTATTGCATATAAAATTGCTGCACACTCTGCTGATATTGCAAGAGGTAGAAAAAATGCAAGGGATATTGATGATGAGATGAGTGATGCAAGATATTCTTTTGATTGGAATAAACAATTTGAACTTTGCTTAGACCCAGAAAGAGCTAGAGAGTATCATGATGAAACACTTCCTCAAGATGTATTTAAAGAAGCTGAGTTTTGCTCAATGTGTGGACCTAAATTTTGCTCTTACAAAATTACACAAAAGATTGTAAGAGATCATAGTGATAAAATCGAAATGACTGCTAGTGTATAGTAATGAAAAAGGTCAAAGAAATTGGACCTTTTTCTAAACTCTAAACTTTAAACTAACAAATTAAGACAAAAATTATCCTATATTAAATATAATACACAAAATTTTGATAATAGTAAGGAATTATGTATGGCAACAATAGCTGATATTAAAGAGGAGTTAGGAAAAGTTTTATATCCTGGATTCCAGAAGTCTATTGTAGATTTTGGATTTCTAAAAGATGTACAGCAATTAGATGAAAATAGTTGCGAAATTATTTTAGAAATTACATCAAGTGCTCCTGAAGTAGAACAAGAATTAAGAACAAATATTACAACAGTATTAGAAAGTATTGGTGTAAATAATGTAACTATAAATGTAAAAAAACCAGAAGCACCAAAACAAAAAAGCAATAGTGTAAGTGGAAGTAATATTGCTCCACAAATCAAAAACTTTGTTATGGTAAGTTCAGGAAAAGGTGGTGTTGGTAAATCAACTACAACTGTAAACTTAGCAGTCGCAGCTGCAATGCAAGGTAAAAAAGTTGGTATCTTAGATGCAGATATCTATGGACCAAATATTCCAAGAATGATGGGATTAAGAGGTTTAAATGTTGAGGTGATTGGAAATAAAGCTAAACCTTTCAATGCATATGGTGTTGATGTAATGTCTATGGGTTCACTTATGGAAGAGGGACAATCTCTTATTTGGAGAGGTTCTATGATTATGAAAGCTATTCAACAGTTATTAAGAGATATTCTCTGGGAAGATTTAGATATTTTATTTATTGATATGCCTCCTGGAACTGGTGATGCACAATTAACACTTGCACAAAGTGTTCCTGTAACTTGTGGTATTAATGTAACTACTCCTCAGCATGTAGCATTGGATGATTCAAGAAGATCTCTTGATATGTTCCAAAAACTTCATATTCCAATTGGTGGAATTGTTGAAAATATGAGTGGATTTATTTGTCCATCGTGTAATACAGAGTCAGATATTTTTGGAATGGGAACTTGCAATGATTTAGCAGATCAATATAATACTCAAGTTTTAGGAAACTTGCCAATTGAACCAGCTATTAGAGAGGGTGGAGATGCAGGTAAACCTGTTGTCTATTTTCAACCAGAGTCTGAAACTGCAAAAAGATATATGCAAGCTACTTCAAAACTTATTGCCTTTGTTGAGGAGGTAAGTGAACAAGCATCAAATGCAGCTATTCAACCAACAACAAATGGGGTATCTGCATGTTCAACTTCAGCAGGAGCTAGTTCAGCTCAAAAACAATCTTCTAGTGGAGGCTGTGGTCCAAGTTGTGGATGTAATTAATTTAGGTAAAAAGAGCTTTTAGCTCTTTTATCTAAATCTAAAAGTTTTAGGTTTAAACTTTTCTAGAGTTCTTTTCTTCGATACCAGATATTCCAAATCTTCTTACTAGTTCTTGCTTAATCCTATCAGGATTAATATTTTTAGAAGCAAGTGCTACAAGTACATGATAAGTAATATCGGCTGCTTCATAGATAATCTCTTTTTCATCACTATCTTTAATAGCAAAAGTAAACTCTCCTGATTCTTCAATTATTTTTTTTAGCATTGAGTTTTGTTTACCTTGAAGAAGTTTAGCTGTATATGACTTACTTGGGTCATCATATCTTTTTTCTAAAATTGTATGATATAAAGTATCAATTACTCCATATGTAGAAGTTGTATTAACTTCTACTTTAGCTATTTCTTCATTTGTTTTGATTGATGTAAAGAAACAAGATTTTCTACCCGTATGACAAGCAACACCCGTTTGATTTACTTTTAGTAAAATTGTATCCTTATCACAATCAACTAAAATATCTACAATCTCTTGAATATGTCCAGAACTTTCACCCTTTTTCCAAACTCTTTTTTTACTTCTACTATAATAGTGAGCAATATTTGTTTTAATAGTAAGTTCTAAAGCTTGCTTATTCATATATGCAAGCATTAAAACTTCAGAAGTTTTTGCTTCTTGAGTTATAACTGGAATAAGTCCATCCATTTTATCCCAATCTATTTTTTCAATACACATTTATAAAATCCTATGATTTAAAATAAAAAAAGGCCTTTAAAGCCCTTTTTTTATTGGTTAATTGAGGCGTCCCGTGACTTATTTTTTGTATCAACCCAGATATTTGGGGTTGAACCACCAGGAGTTAAGAAGATTTTAGCATCTTTATTCTCTTTAAGTGCTTCATTAAATTTACCTTGAACTTCAATTTGTTGCATTTCAAGTAAGCTTTTTGTTAAAGAGTTTGCAATAAGTTTATTTGCAGCAGCTTGAGCTTTTGCTTCAATAGTTACAGCATCAGCTCTACCTTTTGCTTCAATTCTATTTCTATCAGCCTCACCCTTTGCAAGGGCAGCTTTCTTTTCAGCTTCTTGTTTAGCTCTTTGAACTTCATATCTAGCTCTTTCAGCTTCTTGATTTGCAATTTGTACCCTCTCAATTTGCTCTTTAATTTTTTGAGGCAAGACAATCTCTCTTAACTGAACAGATTCTAAAAGAACAGGTTGTCCTTCAAGTGAAATAATATCTTTTTCAATACCAGCTCTAATTTTTTGAGCAATTTCATTTCTTTTTGTTGGAAGCTCTTCAGCTGTATAATTACCAACAACATTTCTTACAATATCTCTTACAACTGGGTTGATGATTTTATCTTCCCATGAAAGACCCCAATTCGCAATTGTAGTTGGTGCACCATCAGCTGTAAGCCTATATTGAACAGTTAATTCAATAGAAACTGGTAAACCTCTTGCATCAAGAATGTTAATAGCTGGGTTTAATTTAATACTTTGATCAATGCCACCACTTGTTTCAACAGAAGCATAGTTCATAAGTCTTACTTTTGTATCAACAACAATTACTTTTTGATATCCAGGAATAATAAAGTGAAAACCAGGTCTTAACGGTTGCTCATCATATTTACCAAGAGTCTGTTTAATACCAACGAAACCAGATTCAATTGTTAAAAATGGTTTAAATAAAAACAGAAGTATAGCAGCAATAATTACTAAATAAATAAATACAGATTTTTTACCAAAATTTTTAAATATTTCAGGTGGTTCAAAAGGTGGTTGATAATTTCCTCCACCACCATTAGAGCCTCCACCAGAGTTTTTGTTTTGTTGTTGCCTATTTTTAAAATAATCGTTATCAATTGGCATAATTATCCTTTCTTAATTAATATAAGTTAAGTACTTTAAATACTTTTTATTTTTTCCTTGAACTACATCAAAATATGCAGTTTGTAAAGCTTCAGTAATTGGTCCTCTTTCACCTGCACCAATTATTCTACAATCAACCTCTCTAATTGGAGTTACTTCAACTGCTGTTCCTGTAAAGAATGCTTCATCAGCAATATAAACCTCTTCTCTTGTGATTCTTCTTCTTAAAATAGTATAACCTAAGTCTTCGGCTAAATCAATAACTGTTTGTTGAGTAATTGATTCTAAAGAGTTATCATTAGGAGGAGTAATTAATATGCCATCCCTTACAATAAAAAAACAAGCACCAGAAGCTTCAGCGATATAACCTTGATCATCTCTTAATAAAGCTTCATCATATCCCGCTTCAATAGCTTCATATTTTGCCATTTGAGAATTTAGGTAATTTGCAACAGCTTTTGCCTTACCCATACCTGATGTATTCGAATTTCTTGTCATGGATGCTATCTTAACTCTAACACCTTTTTTAAGTCCATCTTCACCAAGATATGCTCCCCATTCCCATGCAGAAAGAGATACATTTACAGGAGCATCTTTATGATAAAGCCCCATTACTCCATATCCAAGATATACTAAAGGTCTAATATAAGCACCTTGAGTTAATTCATTTTTTTGTAATAACTCAATTTGAGCATTATTTAATTCATCTTCAGTAAAAGGGACGGTGATAAGTGTCATTTTAGCTGAGTTAATAAGTCTTTTTGTATGTTCTTTTAATTTAAAAATCGCACATCTACCATCATGTGTTTTATATGCTTTAGTACCTTCAATTGCACCATTTCCATAGTGTAGTGTATGGCTTAATACATGAACCTTAGCGTCATGCCAGTCAACAAATTCTCCATCCATCCAGATGTATTTTGCTTCAGTCATTTTATAAATTCCTATAATAAAATTTTAAGCTAATAGTATATCTAAGATTTTATTAAATTAAAGTGAGAGGGAAAATTTAGATAATATTATAGATAAGTTTTTTTTATGAAGGCTTTACTAAACTTAGGTTTCTTATTAAAATAAGAAAAATATTTTTATAAAAAAAGAGATAGTTTATAGGAGCAAAAATGAGTCAACAGGAGTTTTGGAATAGTAAGTTTTCAAGGGAGGGATTTTTATATGGTTTAAAGCCAAATAGTTTTATCGCTTCAAAAGCTAATTTTTTTCTAGAAAATGCAAAGATTTTATGTCTTGGTGAAGGAGAAGGAAGAAATGCAGTTTTCTTAGCAAAAAAAGGATTTGATGTAACTGCAATTGATGCTTCTGATATTGGTCTTTCAAAGCTACAACAAAGAGCAAAAGAAGAGAATCTAAATATAAAAACTATTTGTATGGATTTAAATGATTGGAAGGTAAAAGGGGAATATGATGTAATAGTTGCTTCTTTTTTACATATGCATAAAAACGAAAGGGCACAACTTTTTAAAATGATTGATGATTCATTAAATATTGGTGGCTTATTTGTAGGAGAGTTTTTTTCAGTAAAGCAGTTAGCCTACCAAAGTGGTGGACCAAAAGATGAGAATCTACTTTATACGACCGAAGATTTTAAAAAATATTTCTCTTCTTACGAAAATGAGATAAAAGAGCAAATAACTATTTTAGATGAAGGAAAGGGTCATCAAGGAGAGGCTTGTGTGATAAGAGTTTTTGTACAAAAATAGATTTTAAGATAAAAGATTTTTGCTTTTTTAACATAACTTTCTACTTAAAAGTGCAGTAATATTTAAAAGTTAGTCTAGCTAATTTATTTAACAATTTTTTAACCATAATTTAAATAGACTATCATGCTTTTATAATAATTATAATCAAATATAATCAAGAGAAAATAGAGAATAAAATGCTAGAAAAAATCAAAAATTTAATTGATAAAAAAGTACTTATAATTGATGGTGCAATGGGAACACAGCTCCAAATTGCAGATATTAAAAATGAAAACTGGATTTATGAAGGGGAAAATCTTGAGGGGTGT
The DNA here is from genome assembly GCA_964480765.1 of uncultured Arcobacter sp. Lineage (GTDB taxonomy): Bacteria > Campylobacterota > Campylobacteria > Campylobacterales > Arcobacteraceae > Halarcobacter. The sequence continues at coordinate 23,876 of CAYZST010000013.1, forward strand.
AATGAGTTATTAAATCTAACAGCACCAAATATTTTAGAGAATATACATAATGCCTATGCAAAAGCAGGAGCTGATTTTATTACTACTAATACATTTGGTTCAATGCCATGGGTTTTAGATGAGTATAATATTTCTCAAACCTCTTATGAACTTTCAAAACTAGGAGCTCAACTTGCAAAAAATTCTTGCGATAGGTTCTCAACTCCTGAAAAGCCAAAGTTTGTCTTAGGTTCTATTGGACCTGGAACAAAACTACCTTCACTTGGACATATTTTATATGATGAGATGTTTGAGGGATATAAAATTATGGCTAGTGGTCTTAGAGATGGTGGAACAGATGTATTTTTACTTGAAACTTGCCAAGATCCTTTACAGATTAAAGCAGCTCTGCATGCTTTAAAAGAGGTCGCTCCAGAGATTCCTATTATGGTTTCTGTAACAATTGAGCTTTCTGGAACTATGCTTATTGGAACTGATGCAATGACAATTGCGGCTATTATGGAACCTTTTAATATCTTATCTTTAGGCTTTAACTGTGGTACGGGACCAAAACAGGTTCATAAACATGTAAAAACATTAAGTGAAGTTTGTAAATTTCCTATTTCTGTACATTCAAATGCTGGTCTTCCTCAAAATAGAGGTGGACAAACCTATTATCCAATGCAAGCAAAAGAGTTTACAGAATTAACAAAAGAGTTTTTAAAGTTTAATGGTGTTTCATTTTTAGGAGGTTGTTGTGGTACAACACCTGTACATATTGAAGCATTAAGTAAAGCAGTTGTTGGAATTCAACCAAAAAAGCCTAGTGGATTTTTAAAAGCTTCTTTAGCTTCATTGTTTAATGTGCTTCCTTTAAAACAAGACCCTGCACCACTTCTAATAGGTGAGAGAAGTAATGCTACTGGTTCAAAGGCATTTAGAGAGCTTTTAAAAGCAAATGATTATGAGGGAACTTTATCAGTTGGTCAACAGCAAGTAAGAGCGGGAGCTCATGTTGTTGATGTATCTGTTGGTTTTGCGGGAAGAGATGAAAGAGAGGATATGGATAAAGTTATCTCTTTATATTCTCAAAAAATTTCATTACCTCTTATGCCAGATTCAACACAAACTCCAGCTCTTGAAGCAGCCCTAAAACAAATTGGTGGAAGATGTATTATCAATTCAGTTAATCTTGAGGATGGAGAGGAGAAGTTTGATGAGGTTTGTAAACTAGCTAAAAAGTTTGGTGCAGCATTAGTTTGTCTTGTAATTGATGAAGTTGGTATGGCAAAAACTTTTGAAAGAAAAATTGAAGTGGCAGAAAGAATCTATGATTTATGTGTAAATAGACATGGATTTAAACCAGAGGATTTAGTGTTTGATATGCTTACTTTTACTATTGGTTCTGGGGATGATGAGTATAGAACAGCTGGTATTGAAACTTTAGAAGCTATTAGAGAATTCCAAATTAGACATCCAGAAGTTGGTACAACATTAGGGCTATCTAATATCTCTTTTGGACTTGACCAAAAAGCAAGAATATATTTAAATTCTATCTATCTTAATCATTGCGTAAAGGCTGGATTAACTTCTGCTATTGTAAATGTGAAGCATATTTTACCTTTAAATAAAATCTCTGAGGAAGATAAAAAAGCTTGTGATAATCTAATCTTTAATAACCAAGAAAATGGTGATCCTTTATTTAGTTTTATTGAGCATTTTGCAAATGTTGATGAGATGGAAGAACAAAGTGATGAAGAGTATCAAAAACTTGAACCAATTGATAAAGTTAAAAAACTTTTGCTTGATGGAGATAAGGAGAGAATGCTTCCTCTTGTAGAGGAGTTAAGACATACAATTAATCCAGAGATTATTGTTAATGAGTGGTTAATTGATGGAATGAAAGTTATTGGAGAGCTTTTTGGTTCGGGTCAAATGCAGTTACCATTTGTACTTCAAAGTGCAGAGACTATGAAAGCAACAGTAGATGCTTTAAATCCATATCTACCTAAAGAGGAGAAAGCAAGTGAAACAGTACTTGTTTTAGGAACTGTAAAAGGTGATGTTCATGATGTTGGTAAGAACTTAGTAGATATTATTCTTTCAAATAATGGATTTAAAGTAATCAATATTGGAATTAAGGCTGATTTAAATGATTTTATTATTGCTGTAAAGGAGCATAAAGCACAAGCTATTGGAATGAGTGGACTACTTGTAAAGTCAACTGCTGTTATGAAAGAGAATCTTGAAGAGTTACAAAAACAAGGTATTGATATCCCTGTACTTCTAGGTGGAGCAGCACTTACAAAAGCTTTTGTAAATGATTATTGTAGACCAATTTATGATGGTCCAATTTTCTATTGTAGAGATGCTTTTGATGGTGTAGTCTCTATGCAAAGGATAGAGCATGGAGACTTAAATAATACGGCATTAGCAGGGGACTTAGATATTAGTGAAGATGATAGTGTACCCAAAGAAAAAGAGGATTTTGTAATCAATGAAAAGGATGTAGAGCTACCTGAACCTACTTTATTTACTTTTCCTCCATTATGGGGAAGAGTAGCAAAAACTTCTGATGATATTGATAAAGAGTTAGTCTTTAAATGGATTAATCACAGGGTTTTATTTAGACAAAGATGGGGTTATAAAAGAGGAAAGCAAGATTCTCAAGAGTTTTTAAAACATGAGAAAGAGGTTGTAGAACCTCTTTATGAAAAATTAAAAAATGAGTTTATTGAAAAAGGACTTTTTGACCCCATTGCAATATATGCTTATTATCCTTGTATCTCAAAGGATAATAAATTGTATATTTTCTCTACGGAGTATGCTTTTCATTCACAAGAGGAAGCAAAGAATGTTCCACCCCTTGAAAAAGCAATAAAAGTGATGGAGTTTCCTAGACAAAAAAAGAAACCTCACAGATGTATAGCAGATTTTTTTGCAAATGATAGATTAGATGTAGTTGCATTTTCTTTTGCAAGTGCTGGGTTAAAATTAACTCCTTATGAGAGTGAGTTATATAAACATAGTAAATTTACACACTATTATCAGGTACATGGACTTGGAGTTGAATTAGCAGAAGCTTTAGCAGAAGTAATTCACAAACAAGTAAGATTAGATCTTGATATTGTTCCAAAAGAGGGTCATACTCTACATGATATTCAGATGAAACAGTATATAGGATGTAGATACTCTCCTGGATATGCAGCTTGTCCAGATTTAGAACAGAGTAGAGATATGTTTGATTTATTAAATCCAGAAGAGTTTGGAATAGAGTTAAGTGAGACCTTCCAAATTCATCCTGAACAGTCTACATGTGCAATTATAGTGCCACATCATAAGGCTAATTACTATAACGTCTAAAAAAAATTAGGAAAAAATTTGATAAAACAACAAATTTTTTTTTAATCACTTTTTTATATTATGAATAGGTAAACTAATAGTAAAACAGGCACCTTTATATTTTATATCTTGATATTTAAAAGATTCATTCTTTACACTTATTGAACCATTTAAATGTTTAGTTATAATCTGTTCACTCATATAAAGACCAATTCCAGCTCCTTGGGATTTATGTTTTGTAGTAAAGTATGGTTCAAATACTTTATCTAAAAATCTTCTTTGAATGCCTTCTGCATTATCCTTTATCTCTATAATAAAGTTGTTTTTATCTTTATATGTTGTAATAAATATAAATCGTTTATCGTTAATATTAGTTACTAAAGCATCTTTTGAGTTGTTTAAAATATTTATTAATACTTGAATAAGTTCATTCTCTATACTTTTAATTTGAAAGTTAACAATATTATTGATTATAACTATATTTTTTTGGTCAAATTGAATTTTAAATAGATTAAGAGCTTTAGTAATTGTATCTCGAATAAAAAAATCATTAAATACCTTTTCATCTTTGTAAAAACTTGAAAAATCGTCAATAGTTTTTGATAGTAATTGAGTATTTTCATTTATTAACTCAATAGCATTTATAAGATCATCTTCTTCAAGAATATTATGCTCTTCTTTTACTTTTATTCCTGTTGCAGCAACTGAAATCACGGATAGTGGTTGTCTCCATTGATGAGCAATATTCTCTAAAATCTCTGCCATTGCAACTTTTTTTGTTTGTTGAGTAATAAATTTATGTTTTTGATTGTTTTTGTCAATCTCCTCTTTTATTCTTCTTTGTAACTCTTTGTTGTTCTTTTTTAGAAGTATTTGTCTATAAACAATAATAAAAGTTGATGTAAGAATGAAGAATATACCAATGATTTTATAAAGAGTACTATAATCAAATCCTCTATCAAACTTTACAGAAATCCATTTATTTAGAATAGTTTGTTTTTGCTCTTCTGAAATAGTTTCTATTGCTTTATTTAAAATAGTAGTTAATAAAAGGGTATCCTTTCTTGTTGCTATTTTTAAATCTGTTTTTATATCAAACTTCCCAGAGATTTTAAGTTGAGTAGGAAACTCTTTTTGTATCTCATGGGCAATACTAATTAGTAGATCAACATATCCAAAAGTTTCACCGTTTAATACGGCACTTAATCCTTGATTAATATTTTTGTACTCCACAAACTCTATTTTTGGGTATTTGTTTTTTAAAATTTCAATATATGCGTAATCTTTTGTAACACCAACTTTTTTATTAACAAGATCTTTATTTGTTAGTACAAAAGAGGTTTTTAAATCTGTTGCAATTACAAGAGAAGTATCCAATAAAGGTTTTGTAAAATTAAAATATTTTTTTCTTGATGGAGTCTCTAAAGCTAAAGAGATAATATCGCATTTTTTTTGTTTGGCAAATGCTAAGGTTTCAGACCAACTTTTAGTATGAATAATTTTTATTTTTTTATTAATTTTCTTTTCTATAAGTTTAAAGTAATCGGCACTTATACCAACATGAGCCCTTTTTTCAAGTTTTTCATATGGCATCCAGTCAGGATCAATACACATAGAGATAAAAGGAATACTATTTAAAAAATCTTTTTCATTTTTATCGAACTGGATACTCTTCTCTTTATTATAGTCTTTATTATAGTC
>CAYZST010000013.1:28997-72813 GCA_964480765.1 uncultured Arcobacter sp.
TCTTTATTATAGTCTTTATTATAGTCCTTATTAAAATATATCAACTCTTCAATAATTAGCTCATTTTTTAAAAGACCTAAAATTCTATATGTGTGCTCGATTAGTCTTAATCTCTCTTCTGTTATCTCTCCAAATTTTCCATCTTTTGTATAAGCAAGTTCTTTCATCTTATTTGCTTCAAAAACTAGACTTTTTAAAGATTTATTTTGAGGGTTATATTTTTCAAAAACTAATTTTGTGACTTCATCAATATTATTAAAGGCATATTCCCAACCTTTTAAAGTAGCTTCATAAAACTTCTGAACTATCTGTGGATTCTCTTTTGCAAATTTGTTTGAAGTAAAAATTATCTCTTCATAAAAGTCAAAGCCATAATCTTTTGGATGAAAAATTTTTCCCTCATACCCTTTCTCTTTTAAAAGAAAGGGTTCTTTTGTAGCATATGCAAGCATAAAGTCTGTTTTTTTATTTATTAAATCATCAATATTAGAAGAGTGTTTAATAATATTAATATCTTCAAGTCCAATACCTCTACTAGCTAACATCGCTTGAAATGTTGCAAAATACTGTTGGTTTTTAGTTAACATTAGACGTTTATTTTTTATATCAAAAATATTTTTTATATTTGAATTTTTTAATCCCAAAAGGATTAGGGGAGAGGATTGAAAGACAGAACCAAGAAGGACAATGTCTTTTCCCTCTGATTTGTCAATTATAAGTGAACTAGAGTTTGTACCAAAATCTGCTTTACCATTTATTACAGTATCAGTAATATTTATACCAGTAGAAAATTTTTTAAACCCAACATCCAATCCTAACTCTTTATAAAAACCTTTCTCTTTTGCAACATAAAAACCTGCAAACTTAAATTGATCATGCCACATAAATTGAATAGAAATCTTTTTAAGAGAGTCATTGGAAAAAAGATTAAGTGAAAAAAATATAGTTGCAAAAATTATATTTTTCATAATAATCTCCTTGATATCGAATATACAGTATAATCTATATATTATTAATTGGAGTTTACTATTATAAGTTAGTTATAAAATTTTTATATATATATAGTTATATAAAAAAAATATATTTTTTTAAATTAACACATTATTATAATTATTTTGATAAAATAACAGCGACCAAAATATAGGATAAAAAATGTCTAAAGAGAATGGATTAAAAAATAAATTATTAGACTACTTGTATATTCTTTCAAAACAACCGATTCTTTTGAGAGACTTACTTGATGCTAACAGACAGTATAATGAAGGAATGCATGTTGATCCTGCAAAACTTGGATTTAGATTAAAACTATCAAGAGCTTACTCTGTTTATATTGTTTTAGTTTTATCTATTTTAGTTCCAATATCTGTAATTATGCATAAATCTTTGGCAAAAATTGATTCCCATGTTTCAATTTTAGGAGCAATGATTATTACAGCTTTAATTTTTATAGGCTTTAATTTTTTTAAAGCAAAAATGAGAGATTTAATTACATATAGACAAATTAGAAAATCTTGGCAATTAAGATTCCCATATTTTCCTTATGATGAATATAGATATAAAATTGAGGAGATTTATCAAGAGGCGATTAAAGAAGAGGTTTCTAAAAAAGATTTAGAAAGATATATATTAGATAATTTGGTGCAAGAGTAGTAGTTAAGCTATTTTTCACACAAAGATTTACACTCCTTTAAACTTTCAAAGGGAATATTTCCTTTACATCCACCCCAAATAAACTGATTGTTATTACAAGCATTAAAACTTAAAATTATTAGTGGAGGTAAGATAAGTTTTTTTAACATTAATGCTCCTTTTTACAATCATAAGTAATAAAATAGTACAATAATTTAGATTGCATATAAATTGGATTAAGATGAGATTTGGAAAATTTGATGGTGGAAACTATTTTAGTATCGGTGCAGAGTTAGAGATTAGAATTTTAGATAGATTTGATTTAACTCCAAGAAATGAGTTTGATTATATCATTAGTAATGTTAGTCAGGAGTATAAGCAATATCTTACAGAGGAGTTTTTAGGCTCAATGATTGAAATAAATACTCCTATTTTTTATGCTCAAAGTGAACTTTTAGAGTATTTAAGAAATATTATTGCCCACTTAAAAGAGGTAGCTGATGAAAAGAACTTATCTCTACAAACAAGTGGTTCATATGCACAACACAGTGTAAATGTTAAATTAAATAAAAATAGAAGATATAAAAAGTTATATGAAGAGCATCAAGTTTTATTGGATAATTTTACAATTTGTGGTACTCATGTTCACATCGGCTTTAAAGACCATGAAAAGGCTTTAAAAGCCTATAATTACTCTTTATACTATTTACCTTTATTTGTTGCATTAAGTGCATCATCTGTTTTTTATGATAATCAAAATACGGGTATCCATTCATACAGAACTAAGGTTTTTGATAGATTACCAAAAGCTTCAATTCCAGAATATTTTGATAGCTATGAAGATATTATCAAACTTTACAATTTTTTAAATCAAACAGATATTATACAAAGTGCAAAGGATATATGGTGGGATGTGAGAATTCAACCTCATTTCAAAACAGTTGAGTTTAGAGTATGTGATGCAGTAAATGATTTTGATAGATTAGGTGTGCTATTCTCTTTAGTTAAAGCAATGTGCCAATTATCACAAATTGAAGAGTCTATTAAATTGCCAATGCAAGTCTTAAAACAGAATATGTGGAGTGCTACTAGATATTCAATGGATGGCAAAATGCTTACTGAGGATGCAAAGGTTGTTAGTATCTCAAAAGAGATTGAAAATTTGGCAAAAAGAGCATTTAAAAACTCATTTTTATCAAAAATAGAGTATGACAAGATTGTTGAGTATGCAAATAAAAAATCAATTTCTCAAGAGATGATAGATATATATAATAAAACAAATAGCATAAAAGAAGTAGAAAGATTAGGAGTTTTTGAATGAAGGGTGTTGTAGCAGCAGGAGATAAAAAAAGTGCCCAAGCTGGTGCTTCTATTTTAAAAGCGGGTGGAAATGCATATGATGCAGCCTTAGCTGTAATGTTAGCAGCTCCAATATGTGAACCCTTATTTACCTCACTTGGAGGAGGGGGTTTTCTACTTGGATTAGAAAAACATAAGAAACCTGAACTTTATGATTTTTTTGTTGAAGTACCTAAAAAAAGGGTGGATGAACCAGAATTTTATCCTATATATGTAGATTTTGGAGCAGCAATTCAAGAGTTTCATATAGGTGCGGGTTCTATTGCAATACCAGGGCTTGTAAAAGGAATAGAGCAGGTTCATAAAGAGAAATGCACTCTTCCCATGAGTGAGATAATTAAACCTGCTGTTAAATATGCAAGAGAAGGAATCTTTTTATCAAAAATGCAAGCAAGTTTTGTAAAGCTTCTTGAACCAATATTTACATCAACTAGCTCTTCAATGAAGGTTTATGGATTAGATAATGGCTCTTTAATTGATGAAACACATTTATATAAAAACCCTGCATATGCAAAGTTTTTAGAAGAGTTTTCAATAGAGGGAGCAAAACTTTTTTATGAGGGTCGAATTGCAGATGAAATTGAAAAAATTTCAAAGAAGAATGATGGGCTTATATTAAAAGAGGATTTAAAAAATTATAAAGTAATTAAAAGAGAACCTATTAGTTTTAGCTATAAAGATTATGAAATAGTGACAAATCCACCTCCAAGTGGAGGAGGTATCTTAATAGCTTTTACAATGAAACTATTAGAGAAATATGATTTAAAAGAGTTTAGAAGTTATGAGTATGTAAAAGGTCTTATTGAGGCTTTTAATACTACAAGTGATTTTAGACGTGAGCATGTTGATGAGTTTTTACATAATGAAAAACTAAAAGATATTTTAGCTAATGATAGGCTTATTAAAAATTATTGTACAACAATGCATAGTAGGTTGAATCTTTGGGGGAATACAACGCATTTGTCAGTAATTGATGAGGAGGGCAATGCTGTTTCTGTAACCACAACAAATGGTGAAGGTTGTGGACATGTTATCGAAGGGGCAGGTATAATGTTAAATAATATGATGGGTGAGGAGGATTTAAATCCACATGGTTGGTTTGCTTGGGAGGAGGGGATTAGACTTCCTTCAATGATGGCACCAACAGCAGTTCTTAAAAATGGAAAACCAAAACTTATTTTAGGAAGTGCGGGAAGTAATAGAATTCGCTCTGCAATTACAGGAACAATCATAAATAACCTAGAGTATAAAATGAATTTAAATGATAGTATTAATGCTCCAAGAATACATTTTGAGAAAGGTGTAGTTTGTGTAGAACCAAATATAAATGAGTTTATTAAAAGTGAACTTGAGAAACATTATAGCTTACAATATTTTGATGATTTAAATCTTTTTTTTGGTGGGGTACAAGCTGTTGATGGAGAGTTAAATGGAGGCTGTGATAGTAGAAGAGGAGCAGCTGTAATAAAAGTTGATTAAGTTGTGATATCTTTTTGATATAACAACTTATTCTACTATTTTAGGTCATATATAGCGGTTGCTTCTTTATTTCTTACTTTTTTTAAGTTCATATCAATATACTTTGCTTCAATATTTTTTTTTGTTTTTAAAGCAATAGATTGTTTTCTTCTTCCTGTTGGATTAATCTCATAAATTTCAAAACCAGCTTCAAATAATGAAAGTCTAACTGCTGTTGCAACTGAATATGTTGTAAGAATGCAGTTATCATTACATGCTTTAAAAATATCTTTAAAATATTCTACACTCCAAAGCTCAGTGTTTACTTCTGAACTAAAAGCATCTTGGTAGACTATATCTAAATTTTTTAAGGTTTTAATATATTCCCTTGCGTCTCCAATAAAAAGTTCTATTTTTATCTTTCCATCTTTATATTTTTGTGTCTGAGATAGCTCTTTTATTATATCTTTTATATAATCAAACTCTTTTGGAAACTCAAAGTTTTCTAAAGAGTTTATAAGTTCTAAGTCTAGTTCAGGGGAGAAGATTTCTAAAGTAGTATTAAGATTGTTCTTGATTATATAATCTATTGTAGAAAAGGTGTTATACCCTATACCAAAACAGATATCAAGAATTCTTAGATGACTTTTATCTTTATGAAATTTAAATGCAGGAATTATATGTTTTACAAGAGATTCCTTAATTGCTCCAGTTCTTACATCATGAAAATGCTGATTATATTTTTTTGAAAAAAGTGTATTAGAACCATCATTTGTTTGCACTAATTTGTTCATTATAAATTTTTCTTTAGATATTTTGCATCTACTTGAAGATTGTTTGCAATTAGCAACCAAGAGATTTTAACTTTTCCTCAGATAAGAATAACTCTTCATTTGACATTACACCAATTTCAGAGCTTAAAATATCTTTTGCTATATCTTTTGCCTCTTCTAATGAGTGCATTTTATATGTGCCACATTGGTATTTGTTTAATTCTGGAATATCATTTTGTGATTCAACTTTTAATACATCTTCCATAGAAAGTTTCCATGCAAGTGCAACTTGCTCTTTAGAGGGACTTCCTAATAAACTCATGTAAAAACCTGTTCTACAACCCATAGGTGATACATCAATAATCTCAACTGAATCAGAGTTTAAATGATTTCTAATAAAACCTGCAAAAAGGTGCTCTAAAGTGTGAATACCTTTTTCTCCTAACATTTTCTCATTTGGAATACAAAATCTTAAATCAAATACTGTGATAATATCTCCAGATGGAGAAGTCATAGTTTTTGCAACTCTAACAGCTGGTGCTGGCATAATTGTATGATCCACTCTAAAACTATCTAATAATGGCATTTTTAACCTTTAATTTTAAATTATTTTTGATTTTAGCTAAAAAATCTTGAATGACAAGTTAGTATAAAAAAGAAAAAATTTTTAAAAATACAGGGGTGAAGAGTTAGGCTTAAACTAAAGCCTTTTCCTCTTCTATTTCATTACTATAATCCATTGAAGCCCATCTTTGTAACTGTCTATATCTATACTGAGCCTCTTTTTTATTTTGCTCTAATAGGAAATCAGCTTTTTCAGGATTTAACTTTTTAAGTGATCTATATCTATTCTCTCTTAGTAAGAACTCTTCATATCTATCCCAGTTTGGTTTTTTACCTGAAATTTTTATTGGATTTTGTCCTTCTTCTATCTTTCTTGGATCAAATGTATATATAGGCCAATATCCACAATCTGTTGCAAGTTGTCCTTGTTCAACTGATTTCATTAATCCACCTTGAATACCATGGGCAATACATGGAGAGTAGCAGATAATTAGTGATGGTCCATTATACTCTTCTGCTTCTTTCATCGCTTGAACTGCTTGTTTTTGGTTTGCTCTTGAGTTAATTTGTGCCACATAGATATTTCCATATGTCATAGAAATATAACCTAAATCTTTTTTAGCATTTGGTTTTCCATCATTTGTAAAGTCAGCGATAGAACCAGTTCTAGCAGCTTTTGAAGATTGTCCTCCTGTATTTGAGTAAACCTCTGTATCTACTACTAAAATATTTACGTTTTCTCCTGTTGAAAGTACATGGTCAACTCCACCATATCCGATGTCATATGCCCATCCATCTCCTCCAATCATCCATTGAGATTTTTTCACTATATACTTTCTAAGACTTAAAAGCTCTTTTACTCCTTGTAGTTCTTGATTAGCTTCTAATTGAGGCACAAGCTTATCTCTTATCTCTTGTGTTTTTACTCCATTACTTCTATTTTCAAGCCACTCTTTATATAAAACCTTAAGTGGATTTGTAACTTCATCCATACTCTTAGTCATAATTCTACCAATTCTATTTCTAATAGTCTCATTTGCTGCATGCATTCCATATCCAAACTCAGCGGTATCTTCGAAAAGTGAGTTTGCCCAAGCAGGTCCTTCTCCTTTGGCATTTTTTGTATATGGAGTTGATGGTGCAGATGCAGAATAAATTGAAGTACATCCAGTTGCATTAGCTATCATCATTCTATCTCCAAATAGTTGAGTAGCAAGGGTAATATATGGAGTTTCTCCACATCCAGGACAAGCTGAGTGAAACTCAAAAAGTGGTTTAGCAAATTGAGAGCCTTGAACAGTATCTTTTTTTACTAGATAATCTTTATATGTTACTTTATCAAATAGGTAATCAGCATTCTCTTGCTCTCCTTGATTTGACATCTCATCATAAGGAACCATTACTAATGATTTATCTTTTGTTGGGCAAATATCAACACAAACATTACATCCAGTACAATCCATAATTGAAACTTGAATTTTATATTTAAGTCCTTGATCTTTTGTTCCTTTCGCTTTTGCATCAATACTATGCTCTTTTACACCTTTAGGAGAGTTCTCAAACTCTTGTTCATCTAATAAAAATGGTCTAATTACAGCATGGGGACACTCAAAAGCACACTGGTTACATTGAATACAAGTATCTTCTATCCATTGTGGTACCATTGTTGCAATTGCTCTTTTTTCATATTTTGTAGAACCATTTTCGAAAGTACCACATTCCATTCCTAGATTTACAATAGTAGATATAGGAATTTGGTCTCCTTTAGCAGCATTTACAACTTTTGCAAACTCTTCAACATATTTTGTACCTTTATATGCAGAGTTTACGACTAGCTCTCCACCTTCTAGTTGTGACCACTCTTGTAATACAGGAATTTGTTGTATACCATGCTCTCCTGCATCAATTGCATCATAGTTCATTTTAACTATTTCATCACCTTTGTTTCCATAAGTCTTTTTAGCATACTCTTTCATATACTTTTTAGCCTCTTCATACTCAATGATATTTGCAAGTTTAAAGAAGGCTGCTTGCATAATTGTATTGGTTCTAGTACCAAGACCAATATCTCTTGCTAGCTTAGTGGCATTTATAATATAAAACTTAACCTCTTTTTCTGCAAGAATTTTTTTTACTCTATCTGGGATACGTTGCTGTACCTCTTCTACTGAATAAATAGAGTTTAATAAAAATGTTCCACCTTTTTTAATTTTATCAAGTACTTCATACTGCTCTAAATAAACCTCTTTTGAGCAGGCTACAAAACCTGGATTAGATACTAAATAAGTTGATCTAATAGGGTTCTTACTAAATCTTAAGTGAGATCTTGTATATCCTCCACTCTTTTTAGAATCATAGGCAAAATATGCTTGGGCATAAAGATCAGTTTTATCCCCAATAATCTTTACTGAGTTTTTATTTGCACCAACTGTACCATCAGCACCTAAACCATAAAAAAGGCATTCATTTATATCTTCTACAACAGATACATTCTCTCCTACGTCAATAGATGTAAAAGTTACATCATCAATAATTCCCACAGTAAAATTATCTTTTGCATCCTCTTTTATTAAATTATCATAAAGAGCAATAATTTGATTTGGAGGAACATCTTTAGAAGATAATCCATATCTTCCACCAATAATTTTTGGTTGTTTTTTTTGTCCATAAAATATAGACTTAATATCTAAATATAATGGTTCAGCAAGACTTCCTGGTTCTTTTGTTCTATCAATTACACAGATTCTTTCAACACTATTTGGAAATACATCCATAAAATATTTAATTGAAAAAGGTCTATATAAATGAACTGTAATTAATCCTACTTTTCTATTCTCTTTTTTTCTAAGGTAATCAATTGTCTCTTTGATAGTTTCAGTTACAGAGCCCATTGCAACAATTATATCTGTTGCTTCATCATCTCCATAGTATGTAAATGGAGCATACTTTCTACCTGTAATTTTTGAGATCTCTTTCATATATTCATTTACTACATCAGGAACCGCATCATAATATCTATTACATGCCTCTCTTCCTTGAAAATAGATATCATCATTTTGAGCTGTACCCCTTGTAATTGGTGATTCAGGATTTAAAGAACTATCTCTAAACTTTTGAACCGCTTCATAATCTAATAATCTATCAAACTCTTCATAAGGCATTACTTCTACTTTATTAATTTCGTGTGAAGTCCTAAATCCATCAAAGAAGTGTAAAAAAGGAACTCTCCCTTTTATTGCAGCAAGATGGGCAACTCCACCTATATCCATCACTTCTTGAACTGAACCAGTGGCAAGCATAGCAAATCCAGTAGCTCTTGCACTCATAACATCTTGGTGATCACCAAAGATTGATAATGCATGAGCAGCTAATGCCCTAGCACTTACATGAATTACTCCAGGAAGTAATTGTCCTGCAACTTTGTACATATTTGGAATTTTTAATAGTAGTCCTTGGGAAGCAGTATAAGTTGTAGTTAATGCACCAGCTTGAAGTGAACCATGAAAAGTTCCAGCAGCTCCTGCTTCACTTTGCATCTCTATTACTTTTACTGTTGAACCAAACAGATTTTTTTTCCCTTGTGTAGCCCATTTTTCAGTGTTGTCCCCCATCTGAGAAGAGGGTGTGATAGGGTATACACCAGCAACTTCAGTAAATGCATAAGAAACGTGTGAAGCAGCCTCGTTTCCATCCATTGTAGCAAATGTTTTACTCATGATATTGCCTTTATAAAATATATATGTAGAAGCATATTACTTAAAATCAACTTATATATTCTTAAATATTCTACTAAGTAAGGGGATATTAATTAATAATACTAATACCTTTTATCATGTAGAAATCAAGAGAGTAAATTGTTTAACGATATATTTGTTATATTTTAATTACGATTCTTTTTATTTAAATTAAGAAAAAGTATTATAAGAACAATTTATAATACTTCTATGCTTGAGAGATCTTTTTTATTAGTTTTACTGCTTCTAAAGAGTCTTTTGCAATAAATTGAGTATGCTCTTTTAATGCATCTTCTTTCCCATATCCACATAAAACTCCTACTGAATTAATTCCTGCACCATTTGCTGCAATTAAATCAAGTTCAGTATCTCCAATCATCCAAATATCTGATGTTTTATTAATATTCATTAAATCTAGTGTTCTATGAATAGGCTCTGGATGAGGTTTAGGATTTTTAACATGCTCTCTTCCTGTAACATGTTCAAAATATTGTATTATATCCATATGTTCTAATAGTTGCTCACTATAAAGACCTGTTTTTGTTGTTACGATTGAAAGCCTTGCAAAAGTATTTGCAAGTTTTATAGCCTCTTTTGCAAAAGATAAAAGTTCTGTTTGGTTTTTTGATATCTCTTTATATCTATTTTTGTATGCTTCTACATAGTCCCAAACAATTTCCTGAGGGATACCTAATTCTTGGTACATAATATCAAGAGGATATCCTATTAATGATTTTATATCTTCATCATTTCCTATAAATTTATAATTTAATTTTTCAAATGTATGATGAAATGTTGATATAATTGCATCAGTTGAGTCGATTAAAGTTCCATCTAAATCAAAAAGTATAATTTTTTCCACGTATTTACCTAATATATATTTCAATTTATTATAGTTTAGTTTATTCTTCTTTATAAAGTAATATATTTTTTAAACTAATTATTTTTATGGTTTTATCCAATCATTTTGGTTATGAGTAATTCCAATAAAAGCTGGTTCAACATTTTTAATTTTTGAGTTTATAGCTGAAATTGAGTTTGGAATATATAAAAAAAGATAGGGATTATCATCTGTAATAGTCTTAAATATCTCTTTATATATCTTTGATAACTCTTTTATATCTACTGTTGCAGAGCCTTTTTCTATTAATAAATCAAGTTTTTTATTATGATAGCCTACAAAATTAAATCCACCAAGTCTATCTGAACTACTATGCCAAAGAGGTTTTGCATCTGGCATAAGTGCAAGGGACCAACCTAAAAGCACAGTTTCAAAATTTCTTGGATGTATTACTGTATTTAAGAAGGCTTGCCATTCCATAACTCTAATTTTTACTTTTACTCCAACTTTTGATAGTTGGTGTTGGATTATTTGAGCTGCATTAACTCTTGTTTCATTTCCTGTGTTTGTAATAAGTTCAAATGTAAAAGGGTTTGATTCATCATATCCAGCCTCTTTTAAGAGCTGTTTTGCTTTTTTTATATCCTGTTTAACCTCTTTAACCTCTTCATTAAAGGCAAAACTTCCTGGAAGATCAGGTCCTGTACAAACTTTTCCATGCCCAAAAAATAGTATATCAACCATTTCTTGTCTATTTATCCCTAATGATAAAGCTTCTCTTATCTTAGGATTTTTAAATTTTTCATTTCTAAGATTAAATCCTAAATAAGTATAAGCAAAAGCAGGTCTTTCATCTATTTTATAATTTTGTTTAAATTTCTCATCAATTTGTCTATCAATTTGAAGAGGAGTTAAGCCTCCAATATCAAGTTGATTTTGCTTTAGCATTAAAAAGGTGGTATTTGTATCTGGGAGATATTTAAATCTTATTTTATCAATCTTTGGTCTTCCCTCAAAATAGTTATCATTGGCATATAAAACTATATCTTGATTTATTTTAAGCTCTTTTAATTTATATGGTCCTGTTCCAATAGGTTTTTTATTAAAAAAACTTGTCATAAGCTCATCTTCGTTTTCTAAAATATGTTTAGGAATAATCTCAATCATCCAAGCAACAAGCGCTTTAAAGTAGGGTCTTTTATACTCTATTTCAATTGTATATTTATCAAGTTTTTTTATATTTTTTACTTCTGTAAAATTTGATTTTCTAGGAGTAAAAATTTTTTTATCCATAATCTTTTCATAAGTAAATAAAACATCATCAGCGGTTAATTCAACTCCATCATGCCATTTAATACCTTTTTTTATTTTAATAATCAGTTTAGTATCATTTTCAAAGTAGTATGAAGAGGCTAAATCAGTTGTAATATTTCCATCTTTGTCATATTTTAATAAGCCATTAAAAATCCATTGATTTATAGTTGAGCTTGCATTATCTGATGCAATTATAGGATTAAGTCTACTTGGGCTTGAGCTTATTGATAGTTCAAGTGTAGAGGCTAATAAAAAGTTTAGTGTAAATAAAATAGTTAGTAAAAATTTCATGGAGTAATTTTATAGTTTTTTTGATGAATTATTTGTAAAGAGGATAAAAAAAGGAGCAACTTTTGTCACTCCTTTTTTTAAGATAGAAGAAATAAAGTAAGAAAATACCAATTATCTTTTTGAGAATTGAGTAGATTTTCTTGCTTTTTTCTTTCCGTATTTTTTTCTTTCAACAGATCTTGCATCTCTTGTTAATAATCCATAAGGTTTTAAAATTGTTCTAAATTGTTCATCGTATGCTACTAAAGCTCTTGAGATACCATGTCTAATAGCATCAGCTTGTGCAGAGTATCCTCCACCGATAGTTTTAACAACGATATTTACAGAAGTTTTTTGTTTAGCTACTTCTAATGGTTGCATAACTCTTTTTTTAATAGCTTCGTGCCCACCTAACCATGAATCTAAAGACTCACCGTTGATTGTAAGTTGACCGTCACCTACTCCTAACCATACTTTAGCTATTGCAGTTTTTCTTCTTCCAGTTGCGTATACTTTTGCCATTAGTCTTATCCTTTAATTTGCGCAGTGTGTGGGTGCTCTGAACCTGCGTATACTTTTAATTTTTTTAACATAACTTTTCCAAGTTTTGTTTTAGGTAACATACCTCTTGTAGCTAATTTGTAAAGCTTCTCAGGGTTATTTACTAACATATCAGACATTTTGTGAGTTTTTGTACTACCAAAATATCCAGAGTGAGTAAAATAGTTTTTATCTTCTAATTTAGCTCCTGTAAATTTTGCTTTTGAAGCATTAATAATAACTACGTAATCTCCACAATCCACATGAGGAGTATATGAAGGCTTATGTTTACCTCTTAATAATGTTGCAACTTCTGTAATAATTCTACCAAATACTTTATTTGTTGCATCAACTACAATCCAATCTCTTTGGATTTCATCAGCTTTTGCCATTTGAGTAAATTTCATTTATTTTCTCCGATTTTGTTAATGAGGTGGAATGTTAGTATAGTTTAGCTTAAAAATATCTTAAATTAAGTATATTTTAATATTTTATAATGAATTCAGAACCTTTCCCAAATTCACTTTTAATTTCCAATTCAAAATTATGTAACTTCAAAATAGAGTGCACTATAAAAAGACCTAATCCTAGAGAGTTATTCCAGCCATTTTGCGATACTCTATAAAACTTTTGGTTTATTTTTTTGAGCTCCTCTTCTTTAATTCCAATCCCTTTGTCAATAATTGAGATTTTATTTTCATCTATTTGTATTATTATTTCATCTTCTGAATATTTTAAAGCATTTTCAACAAGATTACTAAGTGCCATTGAAAAAAGAGTTTCATCAACTTTTAATTTTTTGTTATCTGCATAAATTGAAATTTCTCTATCTTTATATTTATCTTTTAAATCTGAAACAATATTCTCACACATATCAACTAATTTACACTCAGCTGTAATAATTTGTTGTTTACCCTCTTCAAGTTTTAAAGTAAGTCTTAGCTTATCAATTATTGAAGACATTTTACTTCCACTACTATAAATCTTTTTTAAGAAATTATCTTTCATTGTTTCTGGTATATCTTTATCATTTAAAATAGTTTCACTATATCCACAAATAATTGCAATTGGATTTTTAAATTCATGGGAAATTGCAGAGATTATCTCATCTTTTTGTCTATTTGCAAGTTTTAATTTAGCTGTTTGTTTTGCTTTTTGTTTCTCTTTTTTTGATAGTTTAGAGGCAACTTTATTTAAAAACCTTGTTATTTTGTTAAACTCATCAGAAAAATCTGAATAAATTTCATAGTTTGGTTTTCTATTACTCATTTGAGCTAAGAAGTTTAAAATTGCATTTGTTTCATTTTTAATTTTTATACTTAGGAAGTAAGTAATTATAAAGGTTAAAATTAAAAATAGTGCAATTAAACCTATAATTTGATAAGAGAGCTTTGTAAAATTTTCTTGTATTTTAGTTGTATAATCTGCAAGTCTTATATAATAAATATTATCATCAATGGCAATCTTTTTTGCCACATATAAAAGCTCCTCTTTTAAAGTTTTTGAAAATCTGATTGCACTACCATAGCCTTTATATTTTGCATCTATTATTTCAATTCTATGTGCATGGTTTTCCATTTCATTATTATCTTTGTCACTATCAGCTACAACAGCACCTTTCTCATCAATAATTGTAATTCGTAAACCTGTTTTTGCTTTAAATGTTTTAATTAAATATTCTAAATTCTCAAAAGAGTTTAGTGCAATGGTAAGTGAATTGATATTTTGTGATAGATTCTTTTCTATTTGATTTAAGTAGTTATGTTTTGACCAATAGTATGTTGTTGCACTTAAAATAATAAGTAAAATAATAAAAATAAGAGAAAAGGTTCTTAAAAAAAGTTGATGAAGTTTTAGCAAAATAGGTAACCTTCTCCTCGTACAGATTTAATATACTCTTTTTTATTACTAGGGTCAATTTTCCCTTTTAACCTTTTAATGGCAACATTAACTGTTTTTAGTTTTTTATCATATGAGTCTTCCCAAACTGTTTCAAGAAGATACTCTCTTGTCATAAGAATATCTCTATTTTTTATAAACTCTAAAAGTAAATCATGTTCTAAATGAGTTAATTCAATCTCTTTATTTTCTATATAGAATTTTTTATTTGATGCTTTATATGTAATATCTCTAACTTTTATTATATCAACATCTTTTGAACTTCTTCTTATAACTGCTTTAATTCTTGCAAGCATCTCTTTTATATTAAATGGCTTTGTAATATAATCATCAGCATATGATTCAAAACCTTCAATAATATCTTCATCTTTATCTTTTGCAGTTAGATAAATGACAGGGGAGTTATAACCTTTTTGTCTAACTTGATTTATGAAAGTTGTGCCATCAATTCCAGGAAGATTTCTATCCATAAGAATTAAATCAACTCTCTCTTCATCTAAAATTTTTTCAAGTTTTTCATTGATACTTAAAAAACCAATTGTTTCATACCCCTCTTTTTGAAGTGAATACTCAAGTAGTTCTAAGATATCTTCTTCATCTTCTACAATTAAGATTAATTTATCATTCATTTTTTCACTTTCAATATTTTATATGGATAAAAAAAGTTTATAACTTTAAATTAGTATTGTATCGCTAGAAGTTAAAAATACAAATAAAAGAGCTTAAACCAAGCTCTATATTTGTTCTAATTCTCCACCTATTTCAGCAAATATAATTAAATTTGCAATAGAAGTCGCTCTTCCAGAGATTTTTTCTAATTTTCTTAAACTACTTAATACATCAAAATAGTCTTTTGATAGTTCAATATTCTTTGTAATTAGTTTTAAAATATTTTTTTCTACCATTATATAAAGGTCATCAGTCTTACTATCTTCAACTGTCACTTTATTTAACATCTCTTCAACTTTTTTTGCATCTTTTTCTTTAATCATATCAATAGCAGTCTGAAGTGCAAGGTTTGAAGATTTGATTAATGGAATTGCATACTCTAAAATTGTATCTTTATTTAGTTCATCAGTAAATGATTTTCTAAAAGTTTTTGCAAAGACTTTAGAGTATGAACTAGCTCTTATTAACTCATTTGTAATCTTTAAATAGGATACCATCTCTCTTAAATCTTTTGCCTCAGGTGAATATAAAGCTAATGTTTTCACAATCAAATTATCTACATCATTAGATTTAGAAGCAATTTTTTTAATTGATAAATTAATATCTTTTAACATCGATAAATCATTCTCTTTTAGGGCAGATAAAGATACTTTATTTGCATGAGTAATAATCTCACCAATTTCATAAATTTCATTTTTAATTCTTGCTATATTTTCCGCATATGGTTTTAACATTATCCGAACCTTCCTGTAATATAATCTTCTGTTTTTTTATTAGATGGGTTTACAAAAATTGTCTCTGTTTCATCATACTCAATTAGTTTACCTAAGTGAAAAAATGCTGTATAGTCTGCAACCCTTGCTGCTTGTTGCATATTATGTGTTACAGTTACAATTGTATATTGTTTTTTAAGTTCTAACATAAGTGCTTCAATCTTTTCAGTTGAAATAGGATCAAGTGCAGATGTTGGTTCATCCATTAAGATAACTTCTGGTTTAACTGCAATAGTTCTTGCAATACAAAGTCTTTGTTGTTGTCCACCTGATAGTGATGTTCCAGGATCTGTTAATTTATCCTTTACCTCTTCCCAAAGACCTGCATCTTTTAAAGATTTTTCAACAAGCTTATCACACTCCTTACCTTTTTTTACATGACCATGTTTAAGTGGTGCATAGGCAACATTATCATAAATCGATTTTGGAAATGGGTTTGGTTGTTGAAAAACCATACCTATTTTTTTTCTTACACTTACTTCATCTACATCTTTATCATAGATGTTTTTTTTATCAATAACAACAGAACCGTCAATTTTTACAACTGATATTAAATCATTCATTCTATTTAAACATCTTAAAAATGTTGATTTACCACATCCAGACGGTCCAATAAGTGCAGTAATCTTATTTTCATATAATGGAACTGTAATATTATGAAGTGCATGGTTATCACCGTACCATAAGTTTAGTTCTTTTATATCTACCTTTATATTATTTTTATTCTCTTTACTCATATTTTCCTCTTCTAGGTTTTTTCTTTTATATTTATGCATAATAATTTATTTTTACCATTTAACTTCATATTTTTTTCTAAGATAGATAGCTAAAGAGTTAAGTGCAACTAATATTGCTAATAACACCATAATTCCAGCAGCTGTTTTTTCAATATACATCCTCTCTGGCATACCTGCCCATGTAAATAGTTGTGCGGGCATAACTGTCGATGCTTCCATAATTGAATTTGGAGTATCTGGAATAAAGGCAATCATACCAATAATAATTAGTGGTGCAGTTTCTCCCATAGCTTGAGCTAATCCAATAATTGAACCAGTTAAAATTCCTGGAAATGCTAGTGGTAATACATGGTCTCTTGTAACTTCAATTTTTGTAAGACCTAATCCATACCCTGCTTGTCTAATTGAATCTGGAACCGCTCTTAATGCAGTTCTTGAACTAACAATAATAATAGGAAGTGTCATAAGAGCAAGGGTTAAACCTCCAACAAGAGGTGAGCTTCTTGGTAAACCAAATAGATTAATAAAAATTGCAAGTCCTAAAAGACCAAATAGAATAGATGGGATAGCTGCTAAGTTATTAATATTAACTTCAATAGTTTGCGTGAATTTATTGTCTTCTGCAAACTCTTCAAGATATATTGCAGTCATAACTCCAATTGGAAAGGCAAATAACATTGTGATAATTAATGTTAAAATTGAACCAACTATAGCTGAGTTTAAACCTGCATATTCAGGTGTTTTAGAATCACCATTTTTAAAGAAAATTTCATTAAATTTAAGTTCAACAAACCCATAAGCTTTCATATCATCAATAAGTGCTCTATCTTTTCTTTTTAGTTTATAGTAGTGACCTTTTAGATATTGGTCAACTTGATCATCTGCTAAAACCCAAGTTTTTATGGTTTTACCTAATAATTCAGGATTATTTTTAATAGTCATAGGAATAGTTCTTAGCCATGCTCTTGATACAACATTATTATATTTTTTATCAATTGCTTTTCTGTAATTTGTTTTTGCTTCTTTAGAGTAAGTTACATCAATATGTAAATATGCTTGTTTAAAAGCAGGAGTTCCCTTTGAGATAATATCAAAAAGGAAAAAAATTAAAAAAGCAATTGAAAAAATTAAAGATGTTAAGGTAAAGGCTTTAAACCTTTTTGAACTTCTATGTCTACCATTAAGTGTTGGGTCATAAAATGGATTGTTTTTATGTTTTTTTCTTTTTTTAATCATAATGTGTTCACTTTATATTTTTCTTTAAATTTTCTAATTAACATTAAAGAAATAATATTTAATGCTAATGTCACAACAAATAAGGCAAGTCCTAATGCAAAGGCTGATAGTGTTTCAGGAGAATTAAATGCTTGGTCACCTACTAGTGCATCTACAATTCTTACTGTTACGGTTGTCATATCTTCTAATGGGTTCCAAGAAAGGTTTGGTCTAAGACCAGCTGCCATAACGACAATCATTGTCTCTCCAATAGCTTTTGAAAAACCAAGTAGACATGCAGAGATGATACCAGGTAAAGCAGAAGGCAAAACAATATTTTTGATAGTTTCCCCTTGTGTCATACCTAAACCTAAAGATGCTTTTCTTTGAGAATCAGGTACAGCTCTAATTACATCATCAGATAAGGATGAAATTACAGGTATAATCATAATCCCCATAACAACACCAGATGCAAGGGCAGAATTAAAAGTTGCTTCAAGTCCAAACCATTGTGCTGCTTTTACTATAAAAGGTGCTACTGTAATAGCTGCAAAGAAACCATATACAACAGTAGGAATACCTGCTAATACTTCTAAAATTGGTTTTAGATAGTCTCTTGTTCTATTTGTTGCATATTCGCTCATATAAATAGCACTTCCTAGACCAATTGGTATGGCTACTGCCATTGCAATAATAGTAATCATAAGTGTACCAGCAAAGATTGGAACAGCACCAAACTTACTCCCCACAATACCAGGAGACCACTGTGTTCCAGTTAAAAAATACCAAAAGCTTCTTACTTCAAAGAAGGCAATTGCTTCGAATAAAATTGAAAAAAGAATACCAAAAGTTGTCAAAATCGAAATGGTTGAAGCTGTAACTAAAGCTATTTTAATAATTTTCTCTTTTACTTCTGTTGATCTATTTTTTGATTCAAAAGAATGCAAAGTAAACCTTTATATTAAATTTTTTTAATTGTATTTAAAGAAAGTTACATAATGATTACAATATAGCTAAGAGTCTAAAATAGGATATAAATTGATTATTAAAAGAAGCAAAGCTTCTTCTAATAATTAGTGTTTTTTAGATAAATCTTCTAAAGTAAGTTTTTTACCAGCTAATACAGCTTTTCTAACTTCAGCTCTTTGTGAATCTGGTAATGCAATTAAACCAATTTCGCCTAAGATTCCTTCTTTCCCAATCATATTTTCAGACATAAACAACTCAATATATTTGTTCATTGCAGGAACATCTTTTTTGTGTTGATTTTTAGTATAGAAAAATAGTGATCTAGATACTGGATATTTAGATGAAGAGATATTTTCAGGGTTTGGTTCTATCCCATTGATTGTTGCACCAGTTAGTTTATCATCATTTTCAATTAAGAATGAGAAACCAAAAATACCAAATGCCGCTTTATTTTTAGTTAGTTTTTGAACGATAATATTATCATTTTCTCCTGATGGAACATAAACACCATCTTGTCTAACAACAGAGTATTTTTTGTATCTTTTATTTGCTTTGTTATCTGCTTTATAAAGATCGGTATATACTGCCATTTTCTTAAAAGTTTTTTGCATTACTAACTCTTCGAAGGCATCTCTTGTACCAGAAGATTTTGGTGGTCCATAGATAATAATTTCTCTATTTGGTAATGATGGATCAATATCAGACCACTTTTTATAAGGGTTTGTAATTAGTGATTTTCCATCTTTTGATGGTACTTCAGCAGCAACAGCTAAAGCTAATTGAGTTCTTGTTATATCAAAGGCTTCATTTGATTTATCTTGAGCAAAAGCGATACCATCATATCCTATTATTGCTTCTGTAATATCAGTAACCCCATTTCTTTCACACATAATGAATTCAGATGTTTTCATCCTTCTTGAAGCATTTGTAATATCAGGAGTATTTAAATCAGTACCTGTACAAAATAGCTTCATTCCTCCACCTGAACCAGTTGACTCAACTACTGGTGTAGGATATTTAGTTATTGCACCTAACTCTTCAGCAACAGCAGATGAGAATGGGTAAACAGTTGATGAACCTACAATTTTAATTTGGTCTCTAGCAAAGAGAGAGACAGTTAATGCAGTAGATGCTAATAAAGCAAGGGTTGTTTTTTTTATTGTCATTATAATCTCCATAAAAATTTGATATGGAAGTTTATAATTTAATGATTACATTTTGGTTACTGCATTAATGGTCTGTTTTTCTTCTTCTATAAAAGAATTTTCTTTTTTCATTTTCATCGATATCTATTGGAAATAAAGAGTAAAGCCTATCTTCTCTCCTTCTACGTGGTGTTTTTATTGTAGTTAAAAGTGGATAGAATCCATCATTTGAATTATTTGAGTAATGCATCATTAAGATATCCTCTTTTTTTAATCTTTTGTTCTCTTCATTAGTAGAATAGGTTTTATCATTTTTTATATTAGTATACTCTTTTTTTAATTCTTCAATTTCAATTTTAGTAAACTCATTAAGTATAAAGCTTGAAGCTAACTCTTTATTTCTTTTCTCAATTGGTATCTTAAAAAGATTAATTTCAAGTAATTGCATAAATGAGTTAATCTCCTCTTTTTTTAATGATGAAATATCACAATTTTTTGAAAAACTATAATAAAAGTCAATAATTGTAAATGTTTTTTTATTAATAATTTGAAGTTTTAGACAATTTTTTAAAAATACAAGATTATTTAATAGCTCTACTTTTTTACTTGTACTATCATCCATCTTAAAGTATTTTATTTTTTCATCTTCCTCAAGATTTTTTATAAACTCATAAGTTCCATAGGCATTAACCCTTCTTTTTAAGTTGTTAATAACGGCTTCCCAAATAAGTTTTAGTGTTTTAGAGTAGTAGCCTTTAAATAGATTTTTTTTTGCTTCTACAAATAGTGTAACCTCTTTTTCATCTAAAAAAAAATCAATAGTATTTGGATTTAATAGTAAGCTTGAATAATTCATTAAAAACTCCCCTTCGTAAAAGTATATTATCAAGTCTTAGTTTAATTAATAATTTAATATAAGATTAAGTTTTTAAAATAAACTTTTTTTCAAACTTTTTATTTAGAGTAATATTTATTAATTAGAAGTTATAAAAAATGTTAGTTCAAATTGAAAAGTGAGTAAATGGACTTTATAATCCATTTGCCTCAATAATTTTTGCTTGATAGTCTGCAATTAGTGGATCTATTATTTCATCAAATAATCCATCATTCATAATATAATCAAGTCTATAAAGTGTTAAATTAATTCTATGATCACTTATTCTGTTTTGAGGATAGTTGTATGTTCTAATTCTTCCACTTCTATCACCAGTACCAACTTGTTCTTTTCTATCAGCACCCTCTTTTTCTATTTTTTCTTGCATTTGCAAGTCATAAAGTCTAGCTTTTAATACTTTCATAGCTTTTTCTTTATTCTTATGTTGAGATTTTTGGTCTTGGTTAGTTACAACAATCCCTGTTGGTAAATGTGTAATTCTAACAGCGGAGTCTGTTGTATTTACTGATTGTCCACCACATCCAGATGATCTCATAACATCAATTTTTAAATCGTTTGCATTAATCTGAACTTCTACATCGTCAATTTCTGGCATAACTGCAACTGTGATGGCTGAAGTGTGAACTCTTCCTTGTGATTCAGTAGCAGGTACTCTTTGGACTCTGTGGGTACCACCTTCAAACTTTAGTTTTGAATATACATGGTCACCTTTAAAAAGAGCGACAATCTCTTTATATCCTCCTGATTCACTTTCACTTTGGTTCATGATTTCTACTTTCCAACCATTGTTCTCAGCATATCTTAGGTAACCTCTAAATAAATCACCAACAAAGATTGCAGCTTCATCGCCACCAGTTCCTGCTCTAAGTTCTAAATAGATATTTTTATCATCATTTGGATCTTTGGGAATCATTAAGAATTTAATCTCTTCTTCTAAAATAGGTTTTTTTAATTCTAAATCTTTAAGTTCTTCTTTTGCAAGTTCACCTAGTTCATCATCATCAAGTAACATTTTATTTTCTTCAGTATCTTTAATTACTTGAATGTACTCTTTGGCTTTTGTAACAATAGGTTCAATACTTGATTGTTCTTTTGAGAGATCAGTCATTCTTTTTATATTGGACACGATTTCTTGAGAGATTAACAATTTGTTAATCTCTTCATATCTGTCTATAAATGGCTGTAATTTATCTTGTAGCATATTTGTTTGTATTTATCTAAATTTTATAGACTAACTAAATATAATAATTATAGTGCGTTAACTTTAACTTGTAATCTAGAAATTTTTCTAGATGCTGTACCTTTCTTTAAAACTCCCTTTGATACGCAATGATGGATATATTTGTTAGCAGTTTTCATTGCAGTACTTGCAGCTTCTTTATCAGCAGTTTCAACAGCAACTAATACAGCTTTAGTAACATTTTTAATTCTTGTTTTATAGAATCTATTTCTTTCAGTTTTAATTCTAGTTTGTCTTGCTCTTTTCTCAGCAGATTTGTGATTTGCCATAATTATTTAACCTCTTTGTAAAAATTTTAAGGATAGAATGGTATCCAAATAACTTTAAAGTTAGTTTAAAATAAGTTTAATTTTAGGAAAAGTTAATATTTAAAATTGTAAAGAGGTAATTTAATGAAGCTATTTGGTACAGACGGAGTTAGAGGTTTAGCAGGAGACTTTCTTAATGCTATGACTGTTTTAAAATTAGCAAAAGCTGCGGGTATTTATTTTAGAAAGCATTCGACAACAAAAAGAATTTTAGTAGGAAAAGATACTAGAAGAAGTGGTTATATGATTGAAAATGCACTTGTAAGTGGTCTTACTTCTGTTGGATATGATGTTATTCAAATCGGACCTATGCCAACTCCTGCAATTGCATATTTAACTGAATCAATGAGATGTGATGCGGGTATCATGATTTCAGCTTCTCATAATCCATACGAAGATAATGGGATTAAGTTTTTTGATAATCATGGAAATAAACTTGGAACTTCTTGTGAAGCTAATATTGAAGAAATTTTTCATAATGAAGAGATTTTAAGAGATGGTGCTGTTACAGGAAAAGATATTGGTTCTTCAAAAAGAATTGATGATGTAATAGGTAGATATATTGTATCTATTAAAAGCTCTTTTCCTAAGGATTTAACTCTTCATGGTATGAGAATTGTTCTTGATTGTGCAAATGGTGCGGCATATAAGGTAGCTCCAACTATTTTAGATGAATTAGGTGCAGAGGTTATTACAATTAATAATAAACCAGATGGTTATAATATTAATGATAATTGTGGAGCACTTCATCCAAGACAAGTTGGTAAGATAGTAAAAGAGTATAGAGCTGATATTGGAATTGCACTTGATGGAGATGCAGATAGACTTGTTGTTGTTGATAATGAAGGTAAAGTTGTTGATGGGGATAAACTATTAGGAGCTTTAACACTATTTCTAAAAGAAGAGAAAACTTTAAAAGGTGATGCCTGTGTTGCAACAGTGATGTCAAATAAGGCTTTAGAAGATTTTCTAAACGCTCATGGGCTTGATTTAGTAAGAGCAAATGTCGGTGATAAATATGTTTTAGAGCAGATGAAAAATAGAGGTATTAACTTTGGAGGGGAACAAAGTGGACATATTATTTTCTCTGATGTTGCAAAAACAGGAGATGGATTAGCTTCAGCTTTACAAGTATTAGCACTTATTTTAAGAAGTGGTAAAAAGGCCAATGAAGTTTTAAATCCATTTGAACTATATCCACAACTTTTAGTTAATGTAAAAGTATCTGAAAAAAAACCTTTAGAAGAGATTGAAGGTTTAGAAGAGCTTTTAGAAACGATTAGAAAAAAAGGCATAAGAGATTTAATTAGATACTCAGGAACTGAGAATAAAATAAGACTTCTTTTAGAGGGAAAAGATAAAAAAGAGGTTGAAAGTTCAATGAAAGAGCTAGAGTCGTTTATTAAAAGAGTTTTATGAAAAAAAAGTTAAAAATTAGTTTTTTAATCTTTATTTGTTTATTTATAATTGATCAAGTTGTAAAATATGGTTTTGCCAATTATGATTTAGATGTAGATGGTTCAGTTATGTCTTTACAACTTGCTTATAACTATGGTGTAGCTTTTTCTATGTTCTCTTTTTTAGCCGAATATTTAAAATATATTCAGTTAATAGTAGTTGTAATAGGAACAATCTATTTATATAAACATAGTGAAGTTTTTGAAGAGTATTATATTCCTATTTCATTTCTTTATGCAGGAGGTTTATCTAATATTTTAGATAGATTTACATATGGTGGTGTTGTAGATTATTTTTATTGGCATTATGGATTTGAGTTTGCGATTTTTAATTTTGCAGATGTATTAATTAATATTGCAGTGGCTCTTATTATTTTAAAACAAATCTTAGATTCTAGAAAGAGAGAAAAAGCAAAAAGTTAAACTCTTAAAATTGGGACTTTATCGATTTTTGGATATAATCCCACAAAATTATAAAAAAAAGTAGGGTTTTTATGGGGCAAACAATTACAGAAAAAATATTTAGTGAACATATAGGAAGGGAAGTTTACGCTGGTGAGATTGTAAGAAGTCCAATTGATATGGTAATTGGAAATGATATTACAACTCCAATTTCAATTAAAGCATTTGAGGATGGTGGATTTGAAAAGTTAGCAAACCCAGATGGTTTTGCAATTGTTCTTGATCATTTTATTCCTGCAAAAGATATCGCTTCTGCAAATCAAGCTAAAATCTCAAGGGATTTTGCAATGAAGCATGATTTAAAATATTTCTTTGATGAAAAAGATATGGGAATTGAGCATGCACTTTTACCTGAAAAAGGTTTAGTATTACCAGGTGATGTAATTATTGGTGCAGACTCACATACGTGTACCCATGGTGGTCTTGGAGCATTTTCTACTGGTATGGGAAGTACTGATATCTCTTTTGGAATGATTACAGGTGGAAACTGGTTTAAAGTTCCTGAATCAATCAAAGTTGTTTTTAAAGGAAAACCAGCAAAACATATTACTGGAAAAGATTTAATTTTAGAGATTATTAGAATTTTAGGTGTTGATGGAGCTTTATATAAGACTTTAGAGTTTACAGGAGAGTCAATTCAATACTTAAGTATGGATGATAGATTTTCTTTATGTAATATGGCAATTGAAGCAGGTGCTAAAAATGGTATTGTAGCTTATGATAAAGTTACAGAAGAGTTCTTAAATAAAACTGCTGAATTAAATGGTGGATTAAGAGCAAAACCGAAGATTCACTACTCTGATGATGATGCAAACTATTGTCAAGTAATTGAAATAGATACAGATAAATTAGAACCAGTTATTGCATATCCATTTTTACCATCAAATGGACACTCAGTATCTCAAGCAGTTGAAGATAATATTAGAGTAGACCAAGTATTTATTGGTTCTTGTACAAATGGTAGATTATCTGATTTTAAAGTTGCAGCAGAAATTTTAGAGGGTAAAAAAGTAGCTAGACACGTTAGACTTATTTTAACCCCAGGTACTCAAAAAATTTTAAGAGATGCTACAAAACTTGGATATATTGATACCTTAGTAGATGCAGGTGCGGTAGTTTCAAATCCTACATGTGGAGCATGTTTAGGTGGATATATGGGAATCTTAGGTGATGATGAGGTTTGTATTTCTACAACAAATAGAAACTTTGTTGGAAGAATGGGTTCAAGATCATCTAAAATTTACTTAGCAAACAGTGCAGTAGCAGCAGCATCTGCAATTTCAGGATATATCACAGACCCAAGAAGTTTATAATGAATTTCTCACCATTTAAACTACCTTGCGTAATTTTATCTGGTGGAAGAAGCACAAGAATGGGGGAGGATAAATCTCTTCTTCCATTTGCAAAATCTAACTCCTTAACACAATATCAATATGATAGATTAAAACCATATTTTAAAAAAATTTATGTCTCTTCAAAAATAGATAAATTTGATTTTTTGGATAAAAAAGAGTTGATTTTAGATAAAAGCGAGATTTTCTCTCCAATAGCTGCATTGGAATCAATTTTTTCAAGTATAGAAGAAGAAAAGGTTTTTATAATTACGGTTGATACACCTTTCGTATCACTAGAATCAATTTCTAAGCTAATAGATAAATCAAAAGGTTTTGATATAACAGTTGCAAAGACTCAAAGAGTTCATAATCTGTGTGGAGTTTTTTCAAAATCATGTCTAAATCTTATAGATAAAATGCTTAAAGATGATTTCCATAAAGTTGGATATTTATTAAAAAATTTTAAGACCAATTATATAGAATTCCCAAATAACAATGAGTTTATGAATTTAAATTATAAAGAGGATTATGAAAAAGCAATTTTATTGACTTTTTGATGTCTCTTAATATAAATAATAACTAAAAAAACAAATCCCATAATATTAAGTTATATTATTGATAATCATAAATAATAATTTTTAATTATTCCAATATTCTCCTGTTTTATGGGGAATATACATAAAGAATAATAAAATTTTTAAAAATATGAATATTTATTCATTTTTGTAGAAATAATTAAAGTTAATAGTATTATAATGATTTTAAAAGATTATCAATATAATCAGGAGAAGAAAATGAATGACAAAATTTTATTAGAAGAGTTTGAAAATCAACTCAAAAAAAATGGTATTTCAAGAAGAGATGCATTAAAACTTCTTGGGGTTGGTGGTTCAGCGATTTTTCTTGGTGGAAATGAAGCAAAAGCATCAAAACTTCATGCAAGTGATGTAAAGGCAAAAATTGTAATTGTTGGAGGAGGTTTAGCTGGTATTTCAAGTGCTGCAAGACTATTAAATATGTTATCAAATCCTGATATTACAATTATTGAGCCTAATCCAAGCTCTGTAACATATCAACCAGGTAATACTTTTATTGGAGCAGGTCTATATGAAAAAAAAGATGTTATGTATAAACTTGATGATTTCTTCCCTAAGGGAGCAAAACTTATAAAAGATAAAGCTGTTGAGTTTAATCCAGATAGAAATGAATTGAAAGTATCAAGTGGAGATATAGTTAAATATGACTTTTTAATTATCTCTGCTGGTGTTTCCCTTGATTTTAGTAAAATCAAAGGACTAGAAGAGCTTGGAGATATGTACACAGTTGAGTCAAAAGCAAAATTAAATGAGCTTTTTGATGGTAGTGGTGCAAGTACAATTTATAATGTTGATGGTGCAGTTTTAACATGGAAAAATATGCAAAAAACAATTGAAGAAGCGAAAAAAGGTAAAAAGCAAAATGCTGTATTTAGTCATCCAAATACAGCAATAAAATGTGGTGGTGCACCAAAGAAAATCATGTATTTAATGGATGCAAGACTAAATGAAGCGGGAAAAGAAGTTAGAGCAAATGTTGATATGACTTTTTATCCTAATGGTAAAAAAATGTTTAGTGTCAAAGAGTATGAAGATGCAATTAAAGAGCAATATAAAAAAAGAGATATGAAATGGAAATATGCTCATAACTTAATAGAAGTAAATCTTAAAGATAAAATTGCAGTATTTAATCACCATTGGGAAGAAAAAGGTCAATGGGATGCAGATTTAGAGGAGTATGATATTGTAGAAAAGAGTCAAAAGGTTGAAGTGCCTTATGATTTTTTACATATTGCACCACCTATGAAGGCGGTAGATGAAATAGGAAATTCTCCACTTGGTTCAAAAAAGGGTTGGGTTCCAGTGAATAAGGAAACCTTGCAACATGTAAAATACAAAAATGTATTTTCTCTTGGAGATATTGCTGCTATTCCATTAGGTAAAACAGGGGGAAGTGTTAGAAAACAGTATAAAGTATTAGCTGATAATATAATTTCTGCAATGGAAGATAAAGAGCTTAATGCAAAATATGATGGATATACAGTATGCCCTATTATAACTGGCATTGGAACAGTTCTTCTTGCTGAGTTTGATTGGAGTATGAAACCTACTCCATCTTTCCCTCTTGATCCAACAAAAGAGAGATATATTTGGTGGCTATTAAAAGCCTATATATTAAAGCCTATGACACAATATGGGATGTTATCAGGACGTATTTAAGATTAATTAAGGAGAAATAAGATGTATACAAAAAATATTTTAAGAGGTTTAATTGTTGTTGGCTTATTAACAACTGGTGTTTTTGCAAATGAAGCTGAAAATTTGACAAAGCCAAGTCCAAAGATTCAAGAAATGATAGATAAGTATAAGCTGGAAGTTGTTGATTATAATTATGTAAAAGCTAGACTAGGAAAAGGAACAAAGAATAGTGCAAAAGTTATCTTAATAGATGCAAGACCAAATCAGAAATATCTTGCAGGAACAATTCCTTCATCAATTAGTATTCCTGATACGGAGTATGATAAGTATGTGGGACAATTAAAAGATGTAGCAAAAAATAAAGAACTAATTGTATATTGTGGTGGATGGAAATGTGGAAAATCTCCAAAAGTAGCAAATATGCTTAAGAAAGATGGCTTTACTAATGTAAAACTATATCAAGCAGGTGAACCACAATGGAAGAAAAGAAACTATATTGAAGTTGGTCTTCCTGTAATAAAAGCTGCACAGGCAAAAAATAGTGCTGTTATTATTGATGCAAGACCATATGCAAGCTATCTTGCAGAAACAATTTCAGGAGCAATTTCAATACCTGATACAAAACTTGAAGAATTAAAAGGAAGATTCCCTGTTAATCACTCAGAGAAAGTAATTACATTTTGTGGTGGTTACAAATGTGCAAAATCACATATTGTAGCTAAAAAACTTATCTCAATGGGATATAGAAATGTATTTGTTTATGCAGGTGGAATGCCAGAATGGAAAGAAGCAGGTCTTGCAACTACAAAATCTGCCTCAAAAGTAGTTGAAAAAAAGGAAGCTAAAAAACCAACTATTAGCAAAAATGGTGCAAAATTAGGTAGTGATGAAGGAAGCATTGATGGTGAGTGGTTAAAGGCATTTATTCAAAAAGGAGATGTTCCAGAGTTTATTCAAATAGTTGATGTAACTTCACCTGATGAGTTTAAATCAGGACATATTGCAGGTGCAATAAATATTGAAGCTGAAAAGTTATCTGCAAAAGATTTTTATGCTAAGTTACCAAAAAATAAAACAGTTGTGTTTAATTGTACGGCAGGTGGTAGATCAATTGAGGCTTGGACAAAGTTAAAAGATGCAGGAGTCGATATATCTGAAATTTTCTATTTTGATGCTAATATTGATTGTAAAGGTAATAGTTGTAAAATTGAAGTAAATGAACCAATTGATTAATTTTTTAATATAAAAGGGTAGAAAAATAGCTCTACCCTTTCTTTATTTGAGCAAATTTATTAAATTATGCCGCAAGTGCATCTTTTGCTTTAGCTACTAGTGATGAGAATGCATCTGCATCATTCATAGCCATATCAGCTAAGATTTTTCTATCTAATTCAATATTCGCTAGTTTTAAACCGTTTATGAATCTTGAATAGTTGATATCATTTAATCTACAAGCAGCATTAATTCTGATGATCCAAAGTTTTCTAATATCTCTTTTTTTCTGTCTTCTATCTCTATAGGCATATACTAATGAGTGTTCTAATTGCTCTTTAGCTTTTCTAAAATGCTTTCTTCTACCGCTAAAAAATCCTCTAGCTTGTTTTAAAATTTTCTTATGTCTTTTTCTTCTAACTATACCAGTTTTTACTCTAGGCATTTTTTTCCTTTCTTTACCTTAATTTTAATAGGTGTCGATCATTGTCGAACTTGTCCACGTTTGTGGAGGGACTTGA
Organism: uncultured Arcobacter sp.; assembly: GCA_964480765.1. Classification (GTDB taxonomy): domain Bacteria; phylum Campylobacterota; class Campylobacteria; order Campylobacterales; family Arcobacteraceae; genus Halarcobacter. The sequence goes on from CAYZST010000013.1 coordinate 58,550, forward strand.
GTAATTAGCAAAAACTAATTACGCTTGGCATAACATTCTTTTAACTCTAGTTGTGTCTACAGTTGCTATTGTTTGCGGGCTTCTTAAAGCTCTTTTTCTTTTTTGACTCATCTTAGTTAAGATGTGGCTTCTAAAAGCTGATCCTCTTTTAATAGAACCATTCTTTCTTACTTTAAATCTTTTTAAAGCACCACTGTTTGATTTCATCTTTGGCATCGTACAGTTCCTTTCTTAATAAATTTGCATTTTCAATAATGTGAAAAAGTGCGAAATTTTACTTAAAAATAGCTTTAATTAAGTTTAAGTGAATAAATAGCAATAGAAAAAAGGGTGAGTAGAACCCCTTTTTCTTAATTAAGTAATAATATTAGTTTTTGTGATGTTCATTCTTAGGAATAACATACATATTTACGAATCTTCCCTCTTGTTTTGGCTCTTTTTCTCTTGCTCCATACTCTTCAAGCATTGGCCAAACTCTTTCTAATACTTCAACACCTGCTTCAGGGTGTGCCATTTCTCTACCTTTTAAAAATACCCTACATTTTACATGGTAACCTTTCTCAAGGAATTCAATAGCGTGTTTAACTTTGTAGTTAATATCATTTTCAGCAATCTTAACAGAAAATTTAACCTCTTTTACTACAATGACTTTTTGTTTTTTCTTAGCCTCTTTTTTCTTTTTTTCTTGCTGGTATCTAAATTTACCATAATTCATAATTTTAGCCACAGGAGGCTTTGCCTCAGGAGCAATAAGAACTAAGTCCAAGCCTAAATCATCCGCAGTTGCTTGTGCATCTCTAGTTGAAATGATACCATAGTTAGTACCATCATCTCCCATACATCTTACTTCATTTACTTTGATATCTTCGTTCATTATTACTTCTGGTTTTTTAGCCATTCTACTCAAATTTTACTCCCTGATTTGATTTCATTTAACATAGATAAGAACTCATTTTTACTCATGTTTGACTGTTCCCTATTTCTTCTATTTCTTAGTGCAATTGTCTTATTTGCAACTTCCTCATCTCCTATGACAACAATCATAGGTACTCTTTTCTTCTCGGCCATTCTAATTCTTTTATTAAGTGATTCATTCATATCAAAAACTTCTGAGTCTAAATCATTATATAAAAGCTCTTTTTGAAGCTCTTTTGCATAATCAGTATGGCTATTTGCAATTGGTATAAAAATTACTTGTGTTGGTGCGATTACAAATGGGAATTCACCAGCACAGTGTTCAGTTAAGATTCCAATAAATCTTTCAAAAGAACCAAGAATTGCTCTATGAATCATTACTGGTTGCTCTTTTAGTCCTTCTTGATTAATAAACTCAACTCCAAATCTAGAAGGTAAATTCATATCAACTTGAACCGTACCACATTGCCACTTTCTTCCAATGGCATCTAAAATTTTAATATCAATTTTTGGTCCATAGAATGCTCCACCGCCTTCATCGATACCATACTCTAAACCTTCTGAATCAAGTGCATCCATAATACCTTTTGTTGTACTTTCCCAAAATGCATCATCTCCAATTGCTTTTTTAGGTTTAGTAGAGACTTCCATCTCATATTTGAAGTCAAATAGTTTCATTAGTGAATCAACAAACTCAAGAACTTCAATAATTACATCTTTTATTTGAGATGGCATACAGAAAATATGTGCATCATCTTGAGTAAACTCTCTTACTCTAAATAATCCATGCATTGCTCCACTCATCTCATGTCTATGAACTACCCCATACTCAAATAGTTTTAAAGGTAAATCTTTATATGAAACTAAATCATTTTTGAAAATTTGAATATGACCAACACAGTTCATAGGTTTAATACCATACTCTTGACCATCAATTTCTGTAAAATACATATTCTCTTTATAGTTTGCATAATGTCCTGAAATAACCCATTGGTCAGCTTTTAGCATCTCTGGTCCTCTAACAGGCTCATATCCTCTAACTCTATGAGCTTTGTAGAGTAGATGTTCTAACTTAGATCTTAATCTTGCCCCATTTGGTAACCAAAGTGGTAATCCAGCACCGATATCTTCATTGAATGTAAATAGTTCTAATTCAGTACCAAGTTTTCTATGATCTCTTTTTTTTGCCTCTTCTAGCATCTTTACATAGTTATTTAGTTCATTTTTGTCAAAGAATGCAATTCCATAGATTCTTGTAATCATTTCATTACTTTCATCTCCACCAAGATAAGCACCTGCTACTCTTGTTAGTTTAAATGCTCTAATCATTCTAGTATTTGGTAAGTGAGGTCCTCTACATAGATCTTCAAAATCACCTTGCTTATATAGGGTTAATGTGTCATCGGTAATATTTTTTAAAACAGCCTGTTTTAATTCATCAGTAGCAAACTTTTGTAGAATTTCATCTCTTGTTGATTCATATCTTTTAATAGGAAGTTTTCTGGCTGCTATCTCTTTCATTCTTTTTTCAATAGTACCCAAGTCTTCATCTGAGATTTTTGAATCAACTTTAAAATCATAGTAGAAACCCTCTTTTACAACAGGTCCTACAAAAAATTTTGCTTCAGGATATAACTCTTTGATAGCTTGTGCCATCATATGCGCACATGAGTGTCTAAGTATTTCTAGAGACTCAGGTGAATTATCAGCTTTAATCTCATCCCCTAAGATGTTTAAAGCCTCCGCAGTTTGAAGGTCATATATTTGGCCTTCACTTAATACACCAATAGATTCCAATAATTTCCTTTTTATATAAGTTTTTAAAAATTCATCTATTTTATCTTAAATGTACTTAAATTTAAAGGGAAATGTTATTTTTTAATATTTTTTTGTTAGAATAGTGTATGATTTTAAACCTTTCAAAAATAAAAACAGAAGCATTACTACTTTTTTGTAAAGATTTGATCTCTTCTTATCGTGATAAAGAGGAGACACTCTTTGATATAGATAAAGAGATTAATGAATATATAAAAGATTTATCAAATAGTATGTATAAGCAGTTGCAAAACTGTACTTTTCCAAATGAACATTATATTAAAAATAGAACTCATTATAGGTTTAAGGCAGTTCTAGAAGCATATAATTTTATTAATAAAGAGATTACTAAAGAGCTTCAAGATGGAGAAAAAGGAAAACTATTTAATCCTGCTATGCTATATTTTTCTTTACTTGCTGTTTGGTTTAAAGAGCTTGATAAACAGAGTAAGTCAAAAGAGTATATCTATTTTACAATTTATCCTTATGCTAATGTATATGATAAATTACTTGTTAATATAAAAGATGAGAAATTTAAAAGATTAAATATTGCTATGATTGAAGTAGCCGAAAGAGTTATTTATAAATTAGATAGAGTTTCACTTAGATAAAGTGGAACTTGAGTAATATAATTACATGGGGATTTAATACCCCATATAATTTAGTTCTAATACTATTAGCAAGAAGGAACATTCCCTGAATCATTTGCATATTCATAAGAGAAATCATAAATATCTTGAATCCATTTGTCTTTTATATCTTCAGCCTTAATATTTGGACAAATTTTAATCATCTCCTCTTTGAATTTCCCTTCACTCATAATAGTTTTCCATTTAGCTTGAGAGTGTTTTGAAGCGAATTTAGCTCCATTAAATCCACAAGGTTTTTTAAATTTTTTAATAAAAATTTTTTGACCTTTTTTTACATCTGCTGATGAAGTGGTTGTAATAACACCTAAAGCTAATGCTGTTGTTAATGCAATTTTTAATATTTTTGACATTTTTCTCCTCCTAATTTAATTTTTGATACAATTATATCTAAATGTATGTAAAAAAAACTCTTATCTCAAGATAAGAAAAATATAAGAAAAAGTGAATTAAATATGAAATATTTTCTATTAAAACAAATTGTGAATCATCTTGTTGATAACAGTTGTAATATAAGGTTTATAAAGAGAGTTGACAATAATACAATTATAATAGAATTTAATAATAAAAATATTTTATATTTTGATATGTCTAAGGGGAAAAGTTTAATATATAAAAGAAGAGAAATAAAAAAAGCGAAAAAAGATTTTATTGCTCCTTTTGATGTATTGCTTCAAAAAAGGTTTACTAACTCTAAAATAGAGAAAATAGAGCTTTATAATGAGGATAAAATTATAAATATTAAAGTTAACTCTTCATCTTCATATAAAAAGATTATTACTACACTTCAATTAGAGTTTACAGGTAAGCATACAAATATTATTATCCTAGATGAAAATAGAGTAGTATTAGAAGCTTTAAGACATATTGATGAGTTTTCATCAAGTAGAGTGGTAAAGGTTGGTGTAAAACTTGAAGAGATTCCAAAGCAAAACTTTATTCCAAAATCGGATAAGGTGGAGAATATTGAAGAGTATTTATATCAAGTTTATGATGAAATAGAGGAAAAAAATGTTGCTAATGTAAAAAAACAAAAAATAATGCAAGTTAATAAAAGGTTAAAAAAACTTGAAAAAACATTATCCTCTTTACCTAAAAAAGATGAGTTAGAGAAAGAGTCTAATTCTTTATATGAGAAAGCAAATCTAATATTAAATAATCTTCATACAATAAAGCCTTATCAAAAAATACTTAAAACATATGATTTTAGTGGAAAAGAGCTTGAAATAGAACTTAATATAAACTTAACAGCAGCTACTTATTCAAATGAGTTGTTTAAAAAAGCAAAAAGAGCAAAGCATAAAGCAAATAATGTAAAAATAGAAAAAGATAATTTAAGTGAAAAATTAGAGTTCCAAAAGAGGTTAATAAAGAGCTTAGAAAACTCAAAAACAATTGATGAAATGGAGTTTATCTATCCTAAAAAACAGAGAAATCAAGCAAGGGTAAAGAAAGCTCAAAACTATGAGAGTTTCTTTTTTGAAGGTTATAAGATTATGTTAGGAACTAATGAGCGAGAAAATATATATTTACTTCAAAATAGCAGAGCAAGTGACTATTGGTTTCATTTAAAAGATAGACCCTCTTCTCATGTGATTGTCCAAACTACAAAAAAGAGTTTGCCAGATAGTGTAATTGAAAAAGCAGCTATCATTTGTGTAAAGTTTTCAACTGATTATGAAGGAACATATGAAGTTGATTATACTCAAAGAAGAAATGTAAAAATACAAAATGGTGCAAATGTCTTATATACTCCATACACAACAATTATTATAAAAAAATAAAAGGATAATATATATCCCTTTATTATACTAATGAAAAAAATATTTATAGAATTTATAATATAGATTTTCAATAAAAAAGCCTATAATTTATACACAAGTGATAAAATGATAAAATAAATAACTTAAGATTTTAGGATTATGATATGGCGTTTAAAGAGATAGTAAAATCTAGCAATACGAGAATTAAAACGGGTGTGGCTTTAATAGTCGCTGTTTTAATAGTAGGCTTCATTGATTCATTTTTTATAATGTGGCTATTTTTTGGTGGTCTTTTGGTTGTTGCAATTAGTGAGTCTCAAAAACTTTTTAAAACACAAATAGACTCAATTTATCTATATACAGGAGTTTTATGGTTTATAGCTTATTTCTATCCAGTTCCTGAAGATTTAATATTTGTTATTGCATTAATTTATGCTTCGGTTTTAGCATATACAAAAAATTTAGATAAGAAGATATTCTTACCATTACTTTATCCTACTGCTTCATTCTTGTTTCTACTAACACTTTACATTGAATACGGAGTTAGCTCTTTATTATGGTTACTTGTAATTGTTGCAGGAGCTGATATTGGTGCATATTTTGTAGGAAAGGCATTTGGTAAAACAAAGTTCTGTCAAACAAGCCCAAATAAAACAGTAGAGGGTGTTATTGGAGGGCTTCTTGTTGCAACAGTTTTAGGTGTAGTGTTTGCAATCGATGAGTTATCAATTTTTGGAGCAATAGTTATTTCTTTAGTAGTTGCATTAGCTTCTGTATTTGGTGACCTTTTTGAATCATACTTAAAAAGAGAGGCTGGGGTTAAAGATAGTGGAGATATTTTACCAGGACATGGGGGAATTTTAGATAGAACAGATGGATACCTTTTTGGAGGTGTTATTATGTTAGTTCTTTTAAGAGCAGTCGTGTGATAGTATTAGGGAGTACAGGTTCAATTGGGGTGAATACCCTAAATATTGCAAGAAAGTTTGATTTAGATATTGAGATTCTAGTTGCAGGTTCTAATATAGAAGTTTTAAATAAACAAATAGCAGAATTTAATCCTAAAAAAGTAGTAATTGCCAGACAAGAAGATATAAAAAATGTAAATCATTTTGATGTATCTTTTGGGGAAGATGCTATTTTAAAAGCAATTGAAGAGTCAACTTCCAAAACAGTTGTAAATGCACTTGTTGGATTTTTAGGTTTAAAGCCAACATTAAAAGCTATTGAGTGCGGTAAGAAAATCGCCTTAGCAAATAAAGAGTCTTTAGTTGTTGCTGGTAAATTTATTGATCAAAGCCATTTAAGACCAATAGATAGTGAACACTTTGGTTTATGGTATCTTTTACAAGATAAAAAAATTGATTCTATGTTAGTAACGGCAAGTGGTGGTTCTTTTAGAGATTATCCTTTAGAAAAATTGAAAAATGTGTCAATAAAAGAGGCTCTAAACCATCCAAATTGGTCAATGGGAAATAAAATTACAATTGATAGTGCAACTATGACAAACAAAATGTTTGAACTTGTGGAAGCAGCTTGGTTATTTGATATAAAAAAACTTGAAGCAATAATTGAGACAAAATCACTTATTCATGCACTTATAAACTTTAGCGATGGAAGTACAACTGCACATATTGCAAATGCTTCAATGCAACTTCCTATTGCTTATGCAATTTTAGGAAAGTGTGATGAACAAATTTTAAAACCAGTAGATTTAATTGAAATCGCAAACTTAGAGTTTAAAAAGATTGAAACCAATAGATATCCAATTTGGGAAGTTAAAGATGAAATCTTAAATAATCTTGATTTGGGAGTTGTTTTAAATGCTGCAAATGAAGTTGCTGTATCAAAGTTTTTAAACTCTCAAATAGGATTTTTAGATATCTCTAAAGTAACTTTAGAGGCTTTAAATAGATTTAATAGTGTTAAACCTAAATGTATAGAAGAGATTTTTGAAATCGATAAAGAGGTAAGGAAGTTTTGTGGAGCTTGATTTATTAATTCCTTTTGGAATACTTCTAGTACTTGTAATTTATTTGATTTACACAAGAAGTAAATTTGAAAAAGATATTACAACTTTATATGAGAAAAAGTTTGAGCAGTGGAAACTAAATAATGATTCAAATAGCTCCAATAAGAAGATTTGTAAAGAACTAGTAGGATTAATTTACAAAGAAGGATATAATATAAGTGTAGATTTATTAGATCAAAGTGTTAAATCTCAACTAGAGCGAGGAAAATTTAAGGTAAAGGATAAATGATGAAATATTTATTCCTAATGTTTTTAATCTTTAGTCTCACTTTACAAGCAGATTTTAGAAGAGACAGATTATTAAAGGTTGTAATTGACAATAAAAACAAACTTATGTGGATGGATGATATCTCTGTTATAAAAACTCTTAAAACCCATGAAGATGCAATTACATATTGTGAAGAGCTTAGTTTTGCTGGGTTTAGAAATTGGAGAATTCCTGAAATTAAAGAGTTTGCTTTAATTGTTGATAAAAAAAATGAAAGAAACTATATAGATAAAGCTTTTAAGTTTAATGCTCCTGATGGTTACTGGGCAAGAAAAGCACATTGGCGGACATTTTGGTTTTATGCAGATTATATGTTTTTTATAAGTGGTACACCATATTTCGATAGTAGGCATAAAAAGAAGTATGTTAGGTGTGTAAGAGATATGAAATAAGAGGCTATATGAAAGAGAAAAGAGTATTAATAATACATGGACTTGGTGGAAGTGATTATCCTCATTGGCAAGCTCATTTAGCAATGGATTTAATAAAACAAAACATAGCTATGTCCTTTCCACGTTTACCAAATAGAGATAGTCCAAATCTAGGTGAATGGAAAGAGTATTTAAAAAAAGAGATTGAGCATTTTCAACCAAATATTGTAATATGCCACTCTTTAGCAAATCATCTATGGTTTCATACCTGTGAAGAACTAAATATAAAGCTTGATAAATTAATGTTAGTAGCTCCTGTTAGAAATGAAGAACTTGAAGTAGCAAAAACATTCTTCCCCTATCCAATACCAAATGATTTAAAAGCTAAAGAGATAGTTATGGCAGTTTCTACAAATGATCCATATATGAATGTTGAAGAGGCTATTAGACTTCAAAGTAAACTAAAAGTTAGTATGAAACTACTTAAAGAAGCAGGGCATATTAATGCTGATTCTGGTTATGGAAAATTTGATTGTGCTCTTGATTGGATAAATCATGAAGAAGAGTGCGAGGAAAATATTTAAATGTCTAAATCACTAATTTTGTCAATAGAATCATCCTGTGATGATAGTTCAATTGCAATTACTGATATAAAAACAAATAGATTAATCTATCATAAAAAAATATCTCAAGAACTACAACATAGCATTTATGGTGGAGTAGTACCTGAACTTGCAGCAAGATTGCATGTGGAAGCACTTCCTAAGATACTTCAAGAGTGTGAAGACTATTTTCCTAAATTAAAAGCAATAGCAGTTACAAATGCACCAGGACTTTCAGTAACGCTTATGGAAGGTGTTACTATGGCTAAAGCATTAAGTCTTAGTTTAAATATTCCTTTAATAGCAGTTAATCATTTAAAAGGGCATATCTACTCACTTTTTATTGAAAAAGAGACTATTTTCCCAATGACTATTCTACTTGTATCAGGAGGTCATACCCAAATAATTGAAGCAAAATCCTTAAATGATATGAAACTAATAGCTTCAACTATGGATGATAGTTTTGGAGAGAGTTTTGATAAAGTTGCCAAAATGATGAACCTTGGTTATCCTGGTGGTCCAATTGTTCAAGAAAAAGCTTTAAATGGAGATGAAAATAGATTTGATTTCCCAGTTCCTTTAAAACAGAGTCCTGAAATTCAGTTTAGTTATTCAGGACTTAAAAATGCTGTAAGAATACAAATAGAAAAGCTAGAAGAAGATGGTTTAAAAGAACAAGATATTTGTGATATCTGTGCCTCATTTGAAAAAACAGCAGTTGCACATATTATGCAAAAACTAAAAAAACTATTTAAGAAAAGTGGTTCTCCTGAAAATTTTGCAATAGTTGGTGGAGCTAGTGCAAATATAAGACTTAGAACAGCAATTGAAGAGTTATGTAAGAAACATAGTATAAAGCTATTTTTATCAGAGTTTAAATACTGTTCTGATAATGCGGCAATGATAGGAAGAGTTGCCATTGAACAGTTTAAAGTAGAAGAGTTTACTACTATAAAAGATATTAGTGTGGAAACAAGAATCAAGGAGTTTAAATGATTTTTGAAATGGGTGCAAAGCTTGAAGGCGATAACTTTGATACAAGTAGAAACCATAAGAAAAATAGAAAAATTGATTCTAAAATAAAAGATAAAAGTCAACATCAACTTGTATTTACCTTTGAAAAAAGAAAAGGAAAACCAGTTACTTTAGTTGGAAGATTTAATTTAGATGAAAAAGAGAAAAAAGAGCTTTTAAAATTACTTAAGAAAAAACTTGCTTGTGGTGGTAGCCTTAAAGATGACTGGATAGAACTACAAGGAGAAGTGAAACAAAAGGTAATAGATACTCTCTGTAAAGAGGGGTGGAAATTTAAATAATATAGATATCTTTTAAGGAGAAGAGACATGCAAAAACTTTTTTACGAGGTAAATAGTTTAGATAAAAGATGTTATAAAGAGTTTGCTTTAACTGAAGATATTTTGATGGAACATGCAAGTAGTGTAATAGCAAATATTATAGAGAAAAAATATGGTGAGAAAAAAACTATTCTGATTGTTGCAGGTCCTGGAAATAATGGAGCAGATGGAATAGCTCTTGCAAGACTACTTTATAAAAAGTTTGAAATAAATCTTTATGTACCATTTGGTACAAAATCAATAATGGCAAAATTGCAATTAAAAAGAACAAAACTTTTAGGAATAGAAGAAGTAAAAAGTTTAGTTAAAAGTGACATAATTGTTGATTGTTTATTTGGAACAGGTTTAAATAAAGAGTTAGATAAAAGCTCTCAAAATCTTTTGAACTCTTTAAATGAAATGGAAGCTGTTAAAATTTCTTGTGATATTCCAAGTGGAATAAATAGCTATGGACAAGTTACTACAACTGCTTTTGAAGCTAATATAACAGTTACAATGGGTGCTTTAAAGGTCTGTTTATTTACTGATACGGCAAAAGATTTTGTAGGTGAAATTAAAGTTGCAGATCTTGGTATCCAAAGAGAGCTTTATGAAACAGATTCAAATATTTATTTATTGGATAAAAATGATATGAAATTACCTTTAAGGGAGAAAAAAAATTCCCATAAAGGAAGTTACGGTCATCTAAATGTTATTGCAGGATGTAAAAAAGGTGCTGGTGTAATTACGGCAAAGGCTGCATTTGGTTTTGGAGCTGGCTTAGTTAGTGTAGTTTGTCATGAAAATATAGATTTGCCCTACCATATAATGCAAACATACAAATTAAGTGATAATTGTACAGCAGTAGCCGTAGGTATGGGGCTTGGAAAGTATGAAGAGAAAGAAATAAAAGAGATTTTAAACTCAAATATTCCAACAATAATAGACGCAGATCTTTTTTATGAAGATATAGTTTTAGAAGCTTTACAAAGAGATATTGTCCTAACCCCTCATCCAAAAGAGTTTTGTGCTTTATTAAAGCTTTGTGATATTGCCGATATAAGTATTGAGACTTTACAAAACAATAGATTTAAATATGTTGAAAAGTTTATTAAAAAATATCCAAAGGTAGTTTTACTTTTAAAAGGAGCCAATGTAATTATTGCTCAAAATAAAAATATCTATGTAAACTCATTTGGAAATGCAATCTTAGCAAAAGGTGGAAGTGGAGATGTATTAAGTGGACTTGTGGCTGCTTTATTAACACAAGGCTATACTTCTTTAGATGCAGCAATTAGTGCAAGCTTGGCACATGCACTTGCAGCAAATAATTATAAGAAAAACAATTACTCTTTAATTCCAGCAGATTTAATAGAAGAGGTTAAAAAACTATGAGTTTAATAGTAGTGCAAACAACATGTTCAAGTAAACAAGAAGCAAAAAATATAGCAAAATACCTAATTGAATCTAGGTTAGCTGCTTGTGTACAGATGTCTGAAATAGAGTCTTATTATATGTGGCAAAATGAGTTTTGCAATGATAATGAACTCTTATTAAGTATCAAAACTAAAAAAGAGAACTTCAAAAAAATCAAAAGCAAAATTAAAGAATTACATAGCTATGATGTGCCAGAAATTATTAGTATAGATATAGAAAATGTTAGCAAGGATTATAAGAAATTTATAAATAAAAATTCTTAGTGTTTTATATACTTATTAAATCCTTATAAACAAGAAGAGTTGGAGGTAAAAAATGAGTGATGTTTTAAAAGTAGGTAATTATGAATTTAATAGTAGATTAATTGTTGGTTCAGGTAAGTATAAAGATTTTCAAACAACAAGAGAAGCCACATTGGCAAGTGGTAGTGAATTAATAACTGTTGCAATAAGAAGAGTTAATATTACAAATCCAAATGAAGAGAATTTATTAGACTATTTTAAAGATACAAAGGTAAAACTACTTCCTAACTCTGCTGGATGTTTTACAGCAGAAGAAGCAATTACTACATTTAGACTTATGAGAGAAGCAACAGGGATTGATATTATTAAACTTGAAGTAATTGGTGATGCACAAAAAACTTTGTATCCAGATGTAATTGAGACTATTAAAGCTTGTGAAGTTTTAAAAAAAGATGGTTTTACAATTATGGCGTATACTTCTGATGACCCAATTATTGCAAAGCAACTTGAAAGTGCTGGAGCTGATGCAATTATGCCATTGGCTGCTCCTATTGGTTCAGGATTAGGTATTCAAAATCCATATAATATTGCATTTATTAAAGATGCAGTGAAAGTTCCTGTATTAGTTGATGCTGGACTTGGTTGTTCTTCTGATGCTGCATATGCAATGGAGCTTGGTGCAGATGGTATTTTAGCTAATACAGCAATTGCACAAGCACAAAATCCAATGGCAATGGCTGAGGCTTTTAAATATGCAACTACTGCTGGAAGATTATCTTATCTAGCAGGAAGAATACCAAAAAAGCCCTATGCAACTGCATCTTCTCCAGTTGATGGATTAATTCAATTTTGATAGAAATAGTAAATTTGAGATTTTTTTTTATTTACTGTTAAAATTCTCTTGACATAACAAAAAAAAGATAGTATAATTCCGTCCACTTTTTGAAAAAATAGTGGATGTTTCGGGGCGTAGCGCAGTCTGGTTAGCGCACCTGGTTTGGGACCAGGGGGCCGGAGGTTCGAATCCTCTCGCCCCGACCACTTAAATGGTGGGTATAGCTCAGTTGGTTAGAGCATCGGGTTGTGGTTCCGAGGGTCGTGGGTTCGAGCCCCATTATCCACCCCATTTTTTAGCATTCTTTTAGAATGTTTTTTATATAATTTCGACGATGCGTCTGTAGCTCAGCTGGATAGAGCACACGCCTTCTAAGCGTGCGGTCAAAGGTTCGAATCCTTTCAGGCGTGCCACTTTTTGAGATTTTAGTTGATTCTTCAACTGAATCTTTTTTTTTTTGTATATTTGCGGATGTGGTGAAATTGGTAGACACGCCAGACTTAGGATCTGGTGCCTCACGGTGTGGAGGTTCGAGTCCTCTCATCCGCACCACTTTAAATAATCAACAAACCCCATTTTATCGAATGTTCAACCTCTATGGGAAACTTTTGAGAAACTTAATTTAATTGAGAAACAATTAAAACGACTTGATTTATATAATTCAAAACATCTTTACAAACGAGATAATATTTACTACTTTACATTAAGAGTAGACTCAAATACTGTAATCAAGAAGTCTTTACGGACATCTAACTATCTTCATGCTATCATATTAAAAGTAAAAATAATGATATTAGTGGATAATATAATGGCAAAAAAAAGAAAAAGTGAAGAAGAAATGAAACTTATGGACGAGATAAAGAATACTCTTCTAAATAAATTAAATAAGCTTCAAAAAAACCACACAGTTAATGTAACTACAAAAGCTACAAGAAAGACATACATACTATCTACTTATACAGATAAATACTTGGATTTTATACACCTAAAACATTGATGAAATATAAACAGGCTATAGAGTATCTTATTATGTATTTTGGATCTAAGAAAAATATTAGGGATATTACTGCTGAGGATGCTAACGACTTTAGGATGTTACTATTTAAAGTACCAAAATTCTGGAAAAATAAACCTGACTTGAAAGATAAGAATATTAAATTACTGATTGATAAAAAGAGTAAAATACTAGATAAATATGAGAAGCAAGAATTAAGTACTGTAAATGAGGTTGTAAAAAAGGTTAATTCTATATTCTCTTACTTTGAAAATAATAGTTACATATATAAAAATCCATTTGCTAAATTGACTAAGATAGATAGCTCTAGTGATATAAAGAAGAGAGAATTTACTCCTTAGTCTCTTAAAATTAGCTCTAGAAGAAAATTTAGAAGAAGAATATAGATTTATCAGATTTTTATTATATACGGGGCTAAGAAGAGGTGAAGCATTAGGTATCCATAAAAAGGATATAGAGTTAGATAAATTTATGATTACCGTTAATGGAAGCAAAACAGTAAATGCTAGGAGAGTATCAATTATTCATAAAGATATTCTTGATGAAGTGATAACACAACTTGAGGGTAAAAGTGATGATGAGCATCTATTTTATCATATGGACTTATCTCTGAAATACAGAGATGAAAAAGTAGGAAAGATTATCAATGATATTATTAGAAAGGTTGTAACTTACGAAAAAGAGAAGAAATCTGTTGATATAGCCTCTTTAAGAAAGAACTTTTCTCAAGAACTCTTTTTATCAGATAAATTTGACACATTGAGTCTTAAGACTTTAATGGGGCATACTACAAAAGGTGATATCACTGATACTCATTACCTTAGAGGTAAGAGAGATTATAAATCATTAAAAGAAAAACTTGATAAGGTTGATTTTAGTCATTATAGCGTGAAGTAACATTTTATAAGACTGAGTAATATTTGTCTTGAGTACCAATAATAGCAATAGAGATAAAACTATGCTCTATTGTTTTAATCTTTTCATTAAT
>CAYZST010000013.1:72913-75425 GCA_964480765.1 uncultured Arcobacter sp.
TCTTTAGCCTCACTAAAAACTTCATCTATCCAACATTTTAATTCAGTAGGTGTTCTATCTTTCATAATATCATATGAGCTAACTATAATGTCATTATTGTCTGTCAAGTGGATACCTTAAATTGTTTATATTAAGTTACTTTATTATTTAAAAAATCAGATACAAAACCATTTTCATCTAAAACTTTCATAATTGTTCTAAGAAGGTAGTTATTAGCAAATCTTAGTGTATAAATCCTACCATTTGGAACAGTTGGCATAATTATTTTTTTATCTTTTAATTTTGTCATAACTCGTGATTTTTGTTTTGAGTCTTCAATCCCTAAGAAACTTAGCTCTTCAGATTTCATAGCCATTTCATCGTTATTAATAAGGTGCTCAAGTATTTTAAACTCTTGATTTGTGATATGTTCATTTGATAAAGCAACTTTTATGGTTGGTAAAAGTATTTTACTTTTTACATATTGACTATCAAGTAATGAGTCTATTTTTTCAATTTCATTTTTAAGACCTAGAAGAAAATATTCACACCAAGCAAGAATATCATTATCTTGTAAACTATCTGCATTTGATAACATATCGTAGTATTTGTCTCTATCTGTATAAAATACAGATGAGGGATTGATTATTCTCCCATTTTTTACTTGAAAGCCAAGTTTGATTAAGAAAGCATAGTTTAATAGTCTCCCCATTCTTCCATTACCATTATCAAATGGGTGAATATGTTCAAACCTATGATGAGCTATAGCTACTTTCAATAACTGATATTGTTCTTTGTGTGGATGATTAATAAAATCAGTTAATTTTGTAAAATGGTCATTAAGAACTAAAGGTTCAGGAGGTATGTGTCCTGAGCTTTTGATACTTACATTGTGTTTTCTTAGTTGCCCTGGATTTCTTGACCCCTCACCATTTGGAGGTGGTGTAAGATTATGTGTTAAGATTTTATGTATTTCAGATATATAAGCTCTATTTATAGGAGTAGTTTCATCTGTGTTATCTTCTATAAAGTCGATTGCTTTTTCAAGATTTTCAATCTCATCATTTGACTCATCTTCTTTATTATCTTGTTCAATGATTTTTTCAACATACTCTGATAATGTGGTATTATTACCTTCTATTCTAGCACTTCCAAGTGTTTCTAGTATATGAAATATCTCTTTTAACTGAAAGAAGATATAAGGTGGAACATTACCACTTAAACGCCTAGTTCTTAGTTTTTCTAAATCTAAAATGATATTAGCTAAATCACTTCCCCAAGATGGGTCAGGTATTTTTATTTCTTCCACACTACTTCCTTTTGTTGATTTTATTACTTACCACTAAAATCTATATAAGTCCTATTGTAGCGATATTTTTATAAATAAATAGATATTTATTACTTACCATAAAGGAAGTTTTATTACTTCCACTATTAATTATATGTTCTTTTTTTTCATCTAACTTTGAAGTGTACTGTGAACCTTTTAGTCTTCCCCAAGTCTTTTGTGGATTTTTTGCTCTGTGGTTTTTTACACCTTCTTGAACTCTAGATTTAATTAAATCTCTTTCAATCTCAGATACTAAACCAAACATAAAAACCATTAACTTAGAACTTATATCATCACCAAGAATAAGTTTATCTCTAACAATATGAACAAGTACCTCTTTTTCTTTTAGAGTCTTTAATATATCTAGGATGTCCAATAATGACCTTCCTAATCTACTAAATTCATTAACTAAAAGAACATCACCTTTGGTCATCTTCTCTACTAAAGAACCAATCTGTCTTTTCTTCCAATCCTTTGCTCCACTAACTATATCATTTATAAATTCAACATTACCTAGTTTTAATTCATCTGAATATTCTAATAATTGATTTCTTTGATAAGATGTATCTTGTTCTTTAGTACTTACTCTTAGATAACCATAAACCTTTATAATTTAACCCTTTAATACACTATTATGATAATAACCTATATTTTATACTCAACCTGTTTCTTTTAGTTGTTATCATAATATACCTATGAACATTAGTATAGTAGTGATAAGTTCTATATTAACACTAATGGGAAATTAAAACTTATTGCATATAAGTCAAACAACCTTTACTATTTACTTTTATTCCTATTATTAGAAAAATGTGGAGATAGTAGATATGGAGAAAGAGTTGTATTTATTAAATGAAGAGATAGAAGCAGTTACAAATTAAAAATACTTTTAAACTAAGGAATATAATTTAACTACTAATAAAGGAACATATACCAACTAAGCAAAGCTTAGTAACACCTTGGTTTGACCAACCAGGTGGTGGGGTACAGTATAAGTTTGATAAAAAGATTTCTAAATTGGCTAATCCAGATACAGGAATAAAATTAAAATTAGTTGGAGAATAGATGTAATGGATATTTGGGAAAAATACAAATTAGAGAAAAAAGAATTCAATCTAATAACATAAGAACTTATTTAAGCTTCATAAAAGTGATAGCACTTAATTTAAACCTATTGGAGTTATCTCTCCTTGGAATTTCCCA